>JAGVLY010000073.1 GCA_020054035.1 Bacteroidia bacterium
TGGCTCCAAACGCGCTGGCTTGCAGGGTTATTTTGGCTGCGTTGGCGGTTATGTTTACTGCGGTGCTGTCGGTACCGTTGGGGGTGGTGGCAAGGTAAAACTGTACTTGTGTGCCTACGGGGGCTGCTGCGCCTGTTAGCTCAAATTGCAGTTCATCATCGGCTACAAAGGTGTGGATGAGTATGGCTTCGTTTTCGCTTGGGTCAAGGGTTCCGGTAAATACGGTTTGGCGGTGGTTGCGCAGTATGCTTAGTTCAAACAGGGGGGCAATTAATTGGGGGGCTTCGGCTTTCATGTTTATAAAGTAGCCCAGATTGCGGTATTGCTCGGTCATGGCAAGTATGCGTTTTTCTTCTACCTTTTCGCTGCGCTCTTTGGTGGTTAGTTTTGAGCCTTCTTGTGTGTCGAGCGTGGTATCAAGGCTAATGTAAAAGGCATCTACTTCTGCTTTCAGGGCTATAAGCATTGGTATGGCAAATGTTCCCAAAACGATGCCCAGTGTTTGCACCGCCTGCACGCGGGTAACGCTGCTGCCGGTGTTAAAGGGGCTGCGTCCGTTGGGGAATATGCTTTTGTATTCGGGGCTTTTTTTGTCAAACACAATTTGCACTTGTGCATCCCAGCGGGCTACCTTGTTTATCAGCAGTTCAAGTTGTTGTTCAAGGTTCAGGGTTTGTCCTTCCTGTTGCCCTCCGGCTGCTTTCCATCTATTATAGGCTTCTACATAGTCAAGGTGAATAGGGTGGTAGCGGTTATAGATTAGTATAAGATCGGGATTGGCGGGGTCGCTGTTAAGCAACGTTAGCAGGGCGGCATCGTGATAGTTGCTCAGTTTGAGGGCTCTTTTGTAGTTATCGCGTGTAGCTACAATAAATTGGTTGATGAGGTATTTCCAGGTTGTTTCCATGGTGATAGTTGTTTTAAGGTTTAACAATGAAAATTCTTAAATGATGTCATGTGTAGTCGTGTGTTACATGGAATAGCCTTAGTTATAGCAACACACGAACGTGTGTTGCATGGAATAACGTTCAGCGATGTAACACACGAACGTGTGTCATGCAAAATGGTATTCAGCCATGCAACACATGAACGTGTGTTGCATAGAATAATGTTCAGGGATGCAACACATGAACGTGTGTTGCACAGAATAATGTTCAGGGATGCAACACATGAACGTGTGTTGCACAGAATGGTGTTCAGCCATGCAACACATGAATACAATGTGCGTCCGTTAACGTTAATGGTATCAACACACGAACGTGTGTTACAGTAAAGAAGATTATTTACTCTCTCTCTCTCTCTCTCTCTCTACGCGGGCGCGTGTTTCGGGCTGTATGCCTAAATTTGAAGCTAAAATGTGTGCGAATGAGTGCATCGTTTAGTCGGTTGAGTGATGCAAATATAGGGATGGATATTTAATATGCAAATTAATTTTGATGTTGCCACAGATTGCACAGATTTTTCGATGATAATAATTTGATAAATAAAAATCTGTGGTTCACAATCTGTGGCAAAATAATTAGCTAATCAGCTAATTATTGCATCAGCTAATTACTACCTTCGCCCCCGCTTAAAAATCAAAAATTCATGTCGTTCAAAACAACCACCGCTTCTTCCTCCATTGCCAAAGGCGTTTTATCAAAAATGGAAGAGATGGAACATGAGCAAGTGCTGTTTTGCACCGACAAAAAAACAGGATTGAAAGCCATTATAGCTGTACACAATACCGTGCTTGGTCCTGCCCTGGGCGGCACCCGCATGTGGAACTACGCTACCGAAGAAGAAGCCCTAAACGATGTGTTGCGCCTTTCGCGCGGAATGACCTTTAAAGCAGCCATCACCGGTTTAAAGCTCGGTGGCGGAAAAGCTGTGATAATTGGCGATGCCAAAACACAAAAGAACGAAGCACTGATGCGCAGGTTCGGAAAGTTTGTGCAAACCCTTGGCGGCAAATACATCACAGCCGAAGATGTAGGCATGGAAACACAAGACATGGTGTACATCAAAAAAGAAACAAACTACGTTACCGGCTTGCCCGAAGAGATGGGTGGCAATGGAAATCCTTCGCCCGTTACCGCTTATGGCGTGTATATGGGCATGAAAGCCAGCGCCCAATTTGTATGGGGCAATAATTCGCTTGCCGGAAAAAAAGTATTAGTACAAGGCACCGGACACGTTGGCGAAACCCTGATTGATTACCTGACCAAAGAAAAAGCAACTGTTTTTGTAAACGATATAAACCAGGAGCGCGTGAAAACCATTGTAGCAAAATACAATGCCATAGCCGTTACCGGAAATATCTATGCCGAGGAAGTTGACATTTATGCTCCCTGCGCATTAGGTGCTACCTTGAATAGCGAAACAATTCCGCAACTGCGTTGCGCTATTGTTTCGGGCGCAGCCAATAACCAGTTGCTTGACGAGAAAGTACACGGACAAATGCTCAAAAATCGTGGCATTGTTTACGCCCCCGATTTTCTCATCAATGCCGGAGGAATCATCACTGTTTATGCAGAATTAGAAGGCTACAACATGCAGAAAACACTGGAAGAAACCGCAAAGATTTACGATACTACCCTGAATATATTAAACACCGCAAAAGAGCAAAACATCACCACTGCGCAGGCAGCGTTGAATGTTGCGATGGCACGGATTAGTCAATTAGCGGATTAGCTAATTAGCTGATGAGGAAGATGAACTATTGAAAATAAATGTCTGAAAATCCTAAATACAAGGACAACCTGATTGTTAAACTTACATTTGAGTTTTCGCTTTCTGTTATTTCATTTACTGAAGAATTGGAAAATAGAAAAAGATATAATCTTGCAAGGCAATTATTCAGAAGCGGAACCAGTATTGGAGCAAATGTGAAAGAAGCTCAGAATGCAGAAAGCAAAGCTGATTTTATTCATAAAATAAAAATTGCATTGAAAGAATCGGATGAAACGGAGTATTGGTTGTTATTGTGCAAACATTCTGAAAATTATCCTACTCCTACAGAACTTATAGAGAAGTTAACATCAATTTCTAAAGTCCTGAATAAAATAATTGGAACATCAAAAAATAATGTCAAACCAAACGTTAATTAGCTAATTAGCTGATTAGCTAATTAGCTAATTAAAAAAGTTCTTTAAATCATGTTGAGCAGACGACACCTGAGAATTAAGGTAATGCAAGCCATTTATGCATTCCTTCAAGGCGATAACACCGACCTCGCCAAAGGCGAAAAAGAATTGATGAAAGGAGTCAACAAGATTTACGACCTCTACATTTACATACTATTGCTCCTGCCCGAGCTCATTGATTTCGGCAAAGCACGTATGGATGAGCGCAAACAAAAGCGCATCCCCAACCCCGAAGATTTAAATCCTAACACCCGTTTTGTTGACAATCCGCTGCTTGCCAAATTGTCTAACAACAATGCCTTGCGCAGAGAAGCAGAAGTGCGCAAACTTTCATGGGCAGATGAACCCGAGTTGATTAAAAAGATCTACAACAGCATTGTAGACAGCGAAGAGTTTGCTGCCTACATGAGCAATGAAGACAAGAGTTATGTTGTGGAGCAAAAGTTTGTGCAAAGCGTTTTCAAAAAATACGTTGCTACGGAAGAACGCCTGCATTCCTTGTTTGAAGACAAAAGCATTTATTGGGTAGATGATTTGGAATTCATCAACAGCATGGTGGTAAAAACATTGGGTTTGCTCAACGAGCAAGCAAATGAAAACACACCATTACTTCCTTTATTGAAAGACGATGACGACCGCAGATTTATGCTCGACCTTTTTCACAAAACCATCATTCACGAAAAGGAATACGATGAGTTGATTAAACCAAAATTGCAGAACTGGGAAATGGAACGTGTGGCTTTTATGGATGTGTTGTTAATGAAAATGGCAATCTCTGAATTTCTCAATTTCCCATCCGTTCCAACCAAAGTAAGCATGAACGAATACATTGAAATCTCAAAAGATTACAGCACACCGCAAAGTAAACTCTTCATCAATGGTATTCTGGATAAGATATTAATTGACTTCAAACGCGAAGATAAAATTCAAAAATCAGGAAGAGGATTAATGGAGTAAGAAAAATAACCACGGAGGCACGGAGAACACAAAGAAACACTAAGAAAAATCTCCGTGAAACTTAGTGCTCTCAGTGCCTCCGTGGTAAAAAGAAAAATGACATTCAAAGAAGAAATAAACCGCAGGCGCACCTTTGCCATCGTCAGTCACCCCGATGCGGGAAAGACCACGCTTACAGAGAAGTTATTGTTATTCGGAGGCGCGATACAGATTGCAGGTGCCGTAAAATCAAACAAGATAAAGAAAACCGCCACCAGCGACTGGATGGAAATTGAGAAGCAGCGCGGAATTTCCGTTGCCACTTCGGTAATGGCATTTGACTACAAGGGCAAAAAGATAAACATCCTCGATACACCCGGTCACCAGGATTTTGCGGAAGATACGTTCCGCACACTCACCGCTGTTGACAGCGTTATCGTAGTTATTGATGCAGCGAAAGGGGTAGAGCCGCAAACCATAAAACTGGTTGAGGTTTGCCGCATGCGCAAAACACCCATCATCGTTTTTATCAACAAATTAGACCGAGAAGGAATAGACCCTTTCGACCTGATGGACGATATCGAGAAGAAACTATTTATCAAAGTTCGTCCGCTCAGTTTGCCCATCGGCATGGGACAGGATTTTAAAGGTGTTTATACCATCTGGGAAAAAACACTGAACCTTTTCAATCCGCACGGCAAGCAGAAAGACGAAGAAACCATCCGCATCACCGATATCAATAGTCCTGAACTGGAAGAACAAATAGGCGAAAGAGCTGCTGCAAAGCTGCGCGAAGATTCGGAATTGGTAGAAGGCGTTTATCCTGAATTTAAAGTCAGCGATTATTTAGCGGGAGACATTTCTCCTGTCTTCTTTGGTAGTGCCATCAATAATTTTGGTGTGCGTGAGCTGCTGGATTGCTTTATTGAAATTGCTCCATCACCCGTTGGCCGCACAACCGAAGAACGTGCCGTTGCCCCCGATGAAGAAAAGTTCAGCGGCTTTATTTTTAAGATACATGCTAACATGGATCCGAACCACCGCAACCGCATTGCGTTTGTGCGTGTGTGTTCAGGTAAGTTTCAGCGCAGCAAAAACTACCTGCATGTAAGGTTGGCTAAGCAATTGCGTTTTTCATCACCCACCTCCTTCATGGCCGATAAAAAAGAAATCATTGACGAGGCCTTTCCGGGTGATATTGTTGGTCTGCCTGATAGCGGCAACTTTAAAATAGGAGATACCTTAACAGAAGGTGAACAATTACACTTCAAAGGCATTCCAAGTTTCTCACCCGAGCTTTTCCGTTACGTAGAAAACTCAGACCCGATGAAAAGCAAACAACTTGCAAAAGGCTTGGAACAACTGATGGACGAAGGTGTAGCACAGCTCTTCACCAGCAAATGGAATGGCAGAAAAATTATCGGAACAGTTGGTGCGCTGCAGTTTGAGGTAATACAATTCCGCTTGCTGCACGAGTATAGTGCATCGTGTCGCTACCAACCCATCAACCTCCACAAAGCCTGCTGGATAAGTAGCGAAGACAAAGTTGCACTTGCAACTTTTATGGAACGCAAAGGAGATCACATCAGCGAAGACAAAGATGGCAATCCTGTCTTCCTTGCCGACTCAGCGTGGGGCTTGCAAATGGCAAAGGAGCAATACCCTAAGATTGAATTTAATTTTACGAGCGAGGGTAATTTCGGGAAGAAGTAAGATTACCTAAACGTAATTTCAAAGTCTTTAACAAAGAATGTATCTTTCTTTGAATTCCAGATATAGAGTTCAAATGTTGCATCTACGTCAAACGTATGAGGCAAAGAGAAAAGAAAAGTTATTGTTTGAAAAGTATTTTGTTGGGTTATGTAATCTCTGAAGTTAACAGCTTTCCATTCAATTCTTGAACCATCCTTAGCTTTTATGTCCATTACTAACATTGCATCTGCGGTTTGGTTAATCAGTTTTACGTTTGCATTAATTTTCACACTTCTGAAACTTGAAAGCGTGTATTTTTTCTGATGAATGAAAATTTGTTCGGAGTATTCTTTTTGAGGATTAAATTCTCCATCGTCTTTCAGCGTTATTTTTCTTGAATGTCCGCCTCTGATAAGCTGGTGAAGATATTCTTCATAATCCCAATCTCCTCCCCAAAAGCAGCGGTCGTGGGAATAGGTAGCTTTCTGATTTACTAATACGCAGGATATAATTACTAATACGGTCATGTATTTTAAAGTACTACTGTTTTTTGCTTGCTGTACCAACCAGCCCAGAGGAAATGCAAACAAGGCTGAATATTCTGAAAAGTTTCTGCACCCGTAACCGCAGCCGAAAGTAACCATGTGCCATGAAGCCGAAAGGTAAATAAGCATAAGAAAAACAAACAATAGTATGAGTCCGTTTTTAGTTTTTGTAAAACACATTGCTGCCAGTGCATATGCAATGAAAAAATAAATCGGATTATAAGGTAGTAATCCATTATTTGGGGAGAATAATAACCTTGCTAATTGCGGTGATTTCCAATAGCTGAATGTTTCGTTCTGATATGAATAATAAATCCAGTTCCCACTTAGGTATTTCCAGTAGATAAACTGGGGAAGAAAAGTCAGAAACCCTGCAGTGATAACCAGAGCAATAAATTTTGGTTTTGCAAAAAACTTTATCCGTTCCCACGCTTCAGTAAATGAACTGCAATCAATAAAAACTGCAGGAATAAGAAAGAGTAAATTGAGCGGGCGTATAAGCAGAATAAATGCAATCGTAAAAGCCCAGCAAATAATGTGAATGATTTTAGGCGTGTTGTTTTCTGTTATTGTCTTTGTCAGATAAAGAAATACAGCAAAAAGAGCGAATGAGTAAACATGTGAGCCTCCGTTACCATAAACGGTGAAAAAATAAATATTTGTACCCAGAAACATTGCAGCTGTTATAAAAGTGGAGAGCCATTTGTCAAAATAAAAGCGCAGGAAGAAGAAAAGAAAAATCAACGCTATACTGCCATAAAATGCGGCAGCCATGTCGGGTACTTTCTGGTATAAGCCTGAAAAGCCTTTGTAATTAGAATCTTGCCCTTGTTCAGTTAAGTGGGCAATAAGGAAAAAGGGAGATTGCAGAATGGCTACTCCGCAGGTGTACTTTGTAAATAGTTTGTTATTTGTTTTGTCAATATGAAAGCCATCACCACATAAGCTGTCTATTTTTGCAGGCAGCCTTTTTGCATCAAAATCGTAAATAAATAATGCAGGAAGGTAAACATAGTAGCCTGCCGGATCAGCCCACAAGTTACTGCGCCAGGTAAACTCCGGATTGTATTTGTGGCGGTCTGTAACCAACCACAGTAAGCCTGCAAAAATTATAATAAATAATGCGGCTTTTTTTAAAACAATCATTGAGGGCTGTGTTGTTAAGGCTGTTCGCGCCTGAAGCGAAAGCCCTCAAAGATTGGGAATTTTTACGGATAAATAAGCAGAGTATTTACTCTTGCTTTTTCTCCTGAATCTTCTCAAGCAGTTTGCGTTTAAACTGCTCTTCGGCTCTGTAGAACTGAGCTACTTTCTTTATAGGCACAACTGCTTTAAACTGCGCAACGTATTTTTTCTGAATATCAAATTCCTTTTGACGGCTTGCCATCTCATCATTAATCAACTTCTCAAACTCAGGGTCAGTCATGGTTTCAAAGTTGTCTTTTACATTTTCTCGCGATAGCTTTCGGTCTTTGCGCACTGCCTCAATCTCATTGTTCATCTGGTTGTAAACAGGCCAAAATTTCTGTGCTTCTTCAGGTGTCAGGTTCATCTGTTGTGTGATAAAGCCAATTTTCATAGCTTCTACTTTTTCTTTTTTCTGCTCGTGCTTTTGCCCGGGCTGTGCAATTGAAATTGCAGTAAATCCGATGAAAGCAGCTAATGTCAGCAAGTAGGTTTTAATTTTTGAATTATTCATGTTTTAATTTTATAGTTCGTTTATTAAATCCAAATCAATATCGTTCTCAAGTAAGTAGTCAATTATTAATTCATCTGAAATTTCTTCTTCATTCAGCATTTCAGTTTCATTCAGTGCTTCGATTTCAATAGCTTCTATCAGTACTTCTTCGTCCATGCTTTCAATTTTTTCCGTTGAAACTACTTCTGCAATATCATTTTGTGTCAACGGTTTTTCTTCTTTAATAAATTTAAAACCGATAACGCATATTGCAGTTATCAAAGCGGCTGCAATTGCATAACGTGTTTGAACTAATCTCCTGAAAATACCCTGCTTTTTTACCGGAGTAATAGTTGGCTGTTCATATTTTATCCGCTCATTCAGCTTGCGGTTGAATTCTTCAAAATAACCTTCAGGTTCCTTAAAATCTATCGGTGATTGTTTGAGCTTGGTAAGCAGAGGACTTTCATACTCCAACTTACCATCATCAAATTCCGTATCGTTGTTTGTCGTGCTCATTTTATTTTTCTTTTCCCACTAAGACACCAAGTTCACAAAGCATATATTTCTTAGTGTTCTTTGTGTCTTTGTGGGAATTCATTAGTATGATTGTTTGAATTTAAAAAGGTTTAACCTGCCTTGAATTTTTTTTGCCACAAATTTTCACGAATTAGCACGAATGAATTTGTGATAATTCGTGAAATTAGTGGCTATTCTTTTATGTGTGCTTCAATTTTTTTTACTGCATGATGATACGATGCTTTCAGTGCCCCAACTGAAGTTTCAAGCACCACGCTCATTTCCTCGTATTTCATGGCGTCAAAGTATTTCATGTTAAACACCAATCGTTGCTTTTCAGGAAGGGTTAGAATTGCTTTTTGCAGCTTGCGTTGAATTTCTTCGCCTGTGTAGTTCTTTTCGCTGTCAACTTTTTCGTGCAGACCGTATTCCACTTCGTTGATGGAAATGGTGTTATTGTTTTTCTTCTTGTTCAGAAAAGTTAGGCATTCATTGGTAGCAATGCGATACAGCCAGGTATAAAGTTGCGCATCTTCACGGAAACCTTCAAGGTTTCTCCATGCTTTTATAAAAGTGTTCTGAAGAATATCATCCGTGTCGTCATGGTCAATGACCATTTTGCGGATGTGCCAGTAAAGCCGTTTCTGGTATTTACTGAGGATAGAATTAAATACGCTGTTGCGGGTTCCCTCGTTCCGAAACTGTTCGAGCAATTCTTTGTCTTCTGTTTCCATGCGGTTTCAATTTATGTTGAAGGAAACAAAAGTGTCAGCTATAAGCGCATCATCTGAACTATTGAAATCTATTTCCCCGCGTTTTTTCTCGCTATTACTTTTTCAGCCGCCTGCACTATGTTGGGAGTATCGAGTCCGTATTTTTTAAGCAATTGTTCCGGAGTTCCGCTTTCGCCAAAACTGTCGTTTACCGCTACCATTTCAATGGGAGCCGGAAAATGCTTAGCCAGAACCTGAGCGATACTATCGCCAAGCCCTCCGTTCATTTGATGTTCTTCTGCTGTTACCACACTTTTTGTTTTCCTGACTGATGCTATGACCGCCTCTACATCCAAAGGTTTAATCGTGTGTATGTTTATTATTTCTGCGCTGATACCTTTCTCGTCCAAGATCTTTTTTGCTTCCAGCGCTTTCCAAACCAGATGGCCTGTTGCGAAGATGGTAACATCAGTTCCGTCAAAGAATTTCAAAGCCTTACCAAACACAAACGGGTATTGACCTCCTGTAAAGTTAGGAACTTTAGGTCTTCCGAAGCGCAGGTAAACAGGTCCGTGAATATCAGCAATTGCAATGGTTGCTTCTTTGGTCTGGTTGTAATCACAAGGATTTATCACACTCATTCCCGGCAGCATTTTCATCATGCCGATGTCTTCGAGTATCTGGTGAGTTGCACCGTCTTCACCAAGGGTAAGACCTGCGTGTGATGCACATATTTTTACGTTCTTATCTGAATAAGCAACGGACTGACGTATCTGGTCATAAACCCTTCCTGTAGAGAAGTTGGCGAAGGTTCCGGTGAACGGAATTTTTCCGCCAATGGTTAATCCTGCTGCAATGCCAATCATGTTGGCTTCTGCAATTCCCACCTGGAAAAATCGGTCAGGAAATTCTTTTTTGAAGGCATCCATTTTCAGGGAGCCGGTAAGATCGGCACAAAGTGCAACAACGTTTTTGTTTTTCTTTCCGAGTTCATGTAAACCCGCACCAAATCCGCTGCGTGTGTCTTTGTCTTCTGATACTTTTTCAATGCTCATAGTAAGTGTTTTTTTCATGTTAATAGAGTTTTACAACTTCCGAACTTCCCGAAAGTATGGTAAATGATTTTTCAATTGTATATTCTGATTCTTTTGAATTCTTCGGGCGAAAAACAGCGCGGTATTTGCCGGGTTGCAATACAAGGTTTTCCTGTATGTTCTCAATTTTAAGATTATAAACCAAAGTAAGTTTATTGTTGTCTTCCAGGTAAACACCTCCGTAACCGGCAGTGTTCTTCAGTATGTTTGCTCTTCCCGGTTGCGGAATGGAAACGGTTGTGGTTTTGCTTTGCGAAATATCCACATTGTTGACGTACGTGCGCGGCAGTGAAAGTATTTCCAAGTCATATTTGCCGATGATGTATCTCTCTTTCTGATTAAATTCCTGAATATTTAAGGTCTGCATCTCGCCTTGTTTGCGAACAATACATTGAAGCGATTTATACTCGCTTGCTCCTCCTGTTTTTAATTCAAGGTCGCCTTGAGGTGCGTCAATGGCTATAATAGTATGCTTTCCGGGTGTGAGTTTAATGCTGTCTTTCATCACTTCAGGAATAGTATGCACCACAATTTTGTAAGTAGGCAAGGGGTCAATGATCAGCGTATCAGGGTTGCCGCGATTGTTGATGGTGTGTATAAAGTTGTATTTCATACGCCCCGAAAAACTGTCGTAGAAGGTCATGTTTACATTCGTTTCGGTGGGCTTGCTGTAAATATCCAAGAGGTTTACTTGTGCGGTGGTGTTGTTCAGCGCTTGTGAGATTACTACGTTCAGCACGGTTTTAAATGTTTTTTCGTTGCTGGCATCGTAGTAGTTTCCAACGCAGTCAAACTGTTTCATGATGTCTTCATCCAGACCAACACCGATAACAAAAGGCTTAAGAATAATTCCGTTTTTCTGCAAGGCAGCAGAAACCGCGCATGGGTCGCCATCGCATTCTTCAATGCCATCGGTGATGAGGATAATAATGTTGCGGCAATCATCGCATTTAGGAAAGTCATTACCGGTTTGTTCCAGCGAGTAGGCGATAGGTGTTGTTCCTTTCGGTGTAATACTGCTGATTTTATTTTTAATCGCAGTGATATTGTTTTTGTAGAACGGCACCTCCAGCTTGGTGTCTTTGCAATCGCGTTGAGTGCTGCTCACGTATTGGCTTTGGTGGCCATAACAACGCAGCGCCAGTTCAAGATTTGGAACAGTTTGCAAACTGTCCAGCAATTCATTCAGCAGCTTTTTGGCCACATCAATTTTCATCCCGCTTTGCCATTGACCAAACATGCTTTGCGAGCCGTCAAATACAAAGAGAATGCGGGTGAGGGGCTGAGGCTTTTTTTGAGCTTCTTGCGCAAAAGAGAAGGAAGTAAGAAACAAGAAGCAAGAGACAAGAAGTAATCTTCCAATTTCTAACATCCAACCTCTAACTTCTAATCTTTTCATTTGATTAATAATCTCCAAGTGTTTGTTCCAACTGTCCTAACGCTTTTTCCAGTTGAGCATCGTTAGGAGCTACACCGTGCCATTCGTGGCTGCCCATCATAAAATCAACTCCGGCCCCCATTTCGGTTTTCATTAATATCATAACGGGTTTTCCTTTACCGGTTAATGTTTTGGCTTTGTTCAATCCGTTCACTACTTCCTGCATATCGTTTCCGTTCATATGCATTACGTCCCAACCAAAAGCCTGCCATTTTGCTTCCAGACTGCCCATGTTCAGCACATGGTCGGTGTCGCCATCTATCTGTCTTCCATTAACGTCAATAGTGGAGATAATATTGTCCACCTTGTTGGCAGCAGCATACATGGCTGCTTCCCAAATTTGTCCTTCTTGCATTTCGCCATCGCCATGCAACGTATAAACAAGAGATTTATCGTTGTTGAGCTTTTTTGTTAATGCAGCACCGATTGCAACAGAAAGTCCTTGTCCCAAAGAGCCTGAAGCAACGCGTACACCGGGCAAACCTTCGTGCGTTGTAGGATGCCCCTGCAAACGGGTATTCAGTTTTCGGAATGTTGTCAGTTCGCTTACCGGAAAATACCCGTAACGCGCCAACACGCTGTACCAAACGGGCGAGATATGTCCGTTGGAAAGAAAGAATAAATCTTCGCCAATACCATCCATGGTAAAGTTTTTTGCATCGGGCTTCATTACTTCATGATACAGTGCTACAAAGAAATCGGTGCAGCCGAGTGAGCCTCCGGGATGGCCTGAGTTTACGGCATGAACCATGCGCACAATATCGCGTCTGGTTTGAGAAGCAATGCTTTTTAATTCGTCAATGTTTGGCATAAGATGGGAGTGGATTTATTGAGGTTTCAAAAGTAGTTTAATTGATAGGTGAGAATTGGTGTGTTAATAATTTTTGAAAAGAAATACTTACCGATTGGTAAGGAACAAAAGAGGAGACCGCAGCGATCGTTTAATTCTGAGATTGCTTTGTGATGCTTGCAATTGCCGCTACTATTACATCACATGCTTTCATTAATTCCGTAATAGTAATTGTTAAAGGGGGCGCAATGCGCATGGAGTTATCGCAGAACAAGAACCAGTCGGTAATAACACCTTGCTGAATACAGCGGTCAATTATTGTTTTGTTGGTTTCAAAATCATTGAACTCGGCAGCAAGTAATAAACCTTTGCCGCGCACTTCCTTAATAGCAGGGTGGGAGAGGAGTTGTTTTATCAGTTCGCCTTTTTCTGTTGCTGCTTCAATCAGGTGTTTTTCGCGCAAGAGAAATTTAAGCGCAGCAAGTCCGGCAGCACAGCAAACGGGATGGCCGCCAAAGGTGGTAATATGACCCAGCATGGGGTTATGCGTAAAGCTCTGCATGATTTCCTGCGGAGCAACAAAGGCTCCCAGCGGCATTCCACCGCCCAGTGATTTGGCAAGACATAAAATATCGGGTTCAATTCCGTAATGCTCAAAAGCAAACAGTTTTCCCGTTCTTCCAAAAGCGCATTGTATCTCGTCAAGGATTAACAAGGTGCCCGTTTCATCACAACGTTTCCGCAGTGATTGCAAAAACTCTTTACTGAATTCACGCACGCCTGCTTCACCTTGTATGGTTTCAATAATTACGCAGGCTGTTTTTTCTGTGATAAGCCTCACCCCCTGCCCCTCTCCAAAGGGAGAGGGGTGTGAGTTGATGTCTAAAATTTTGCAATCTGGCAACAGCGGTCGGTATGCCTGTTTTAGTTTTTCATTACCCATAACACTCAGCGCACCTTGCGTGCTGCCATGGTAGGCATCTTTAAAGGCAATTATTTCGGTTCTTCCGGTGTGGCGCTTGGCCAGTTTCATGGCACCTTCAATGGCTTCGGCACCGGAGTTGGTGAAATATACGCTGTTCAACTTTGGGGGCAGAACAGAGCAAAGCAAAGTTGCCAGTTCTACCTGCGGTGATTGCACATACTCGCCATATACCATCAGGTGCAGGTATTTCTCGCTTTGCTCACGGATTGCTTTTACTACCTCCGGATTACAATGCCCCACATTGCTTACGGCAATACCCGAAATCAGATCCATGTATTGCTTGCCTGTTTTATCATACAGGTAAATGCCCTCGGCCCTTTCTATTTCAAGTGCAAGCGGAAAAGGAGTGGTTTGGGCAAGGTGTTGGTAAAACAGTTCGCGTTGGGTAGGCATGTGGGCAAAAGTAATGGGAAAGTTTGGAAAACTACCTACTACTAATCAAACTCCACCCTCACCGTCTCACTCACCTTCATGCCCAGCAGTTTGGCAGCAGCGCCTTGGTTAATGGCAATCTCTAAGTAGCCCGTGGCGCCAAACAAGGCAAGGCGCTCGCCTGCCGGCACATCACCATAGCTTTTATGAATGGTAGTAATGTTATAAGCCTTGTTACTGAAAAATATTTCAAACCCGCGGCCCTTGCCAAATTCCGTAAAGTCGCGTTGCGTGATGTTGGTAAAAATGTTGGAATACGAGTCGATGTACGTTATCACTCCTTTGATTACATCTTTGCGGTCAATAGTATCAAACGTAGGTTGAAACATCAGCCTGCGTTCGGGGTTTTCAAGCGTTGAGCCCAGATCTTCTACTTTAACACCGCGGGCTATTCTGGCAGCCGTTTCAATATACAGGTTCTTTACCGCAAAGGTGTGGAAACCGCTTACATCCTTGTTATCGAGCTGCACCATCTTTTCGGGCGGATTATCGAATATCATGGAAAATATACCGCTGTCGGGGCCAATAAAAAACTGGCCTTGATGTTCTACAACTACGTTAATGGCTTTCTCCCTCTGGCTCTCATAATTCACACCAATGATATGAATAGTGCCCACCGGAAATTCGGGATACGAATTCTTGATCACAAAAGCCGCCTCAATAATGTTGAAAGGCGTTATTTCATGCGAAATGTCAATAATAAGTGCTGCCGGAATTTGTTTCATCACCGCGCCCTTTACCGCTGCCACGTAATAATCTTTCAGGCCCATGTCGGTGGTGAGGGTTATGATTGGCATTTTTTTTTATTTGTGATTTAGCGATTTGGTGAATTAGTGATTATAGTCAAGCGATTTTTGTTTTCAATCACCAAATCACTAATTCACTAAATCACCTAATCAATAATTCTCTAATATTGTGAAGCGAAATTATTAAACAATACAACAATAAAGCAGCCCTGTATTCTAAACTTTTAAACGTTCAAATTTTCAAAACTTTCTAACCTCTAACCCTCTCACCTGCCTTTGACCGAAAAAACAATCATCATAGAAGACCAAAGCCCGCTCGAGCTCTTTGGTGCCAACGACCAGAACTTGGTATTGATTACATCGCTTTTTCCGAAACTGAAAATTGTTGCCCGTGGCGATACCATCAAGCTTATTGGCGCGGAAGAACTGATTGATGATTTTATCGAGAAGTTCAACAAGCTGCTTGCGCACTACGATAAATACGGCAGCCCAACGCTGAAAGACGTGGAAGTTGTCTTTTCCGGAAAAGAAGAACTGAGCGAAAACCCGCAAGACAAAGGCAATGAAATAATAGTTTACGGCCCCAACGGACATAACGTAAAGGCACGCACCATCAACCAACGCAAGCTGGTGGAAAGTGTGGACAAGAACGATATGGTGTTTGCCATTGGCCCTGCCGGAAGCGGAAAAACCTATACCGCAGTGGCGCTTGCCGTAAATGCGCTCAAGAATAAAAACGTAAGGAAAATAATACTCACCCGTCCTGCCGTTGAAGCCGGTGAAAACCTCGGCTTTCTTCCCGGTGATTTAAAAGAAAAACTCGACCCGTATCTGCAACCATTATATGATGCCTTGCGTGATATGCTGCCTCCCGAAAAGCTGAAATTATACATGGAAACAGGCGTTATACAAATTGCGCCTTTGGCTTTTATGCGCGGAAGAACCCTTGACAATGCCTTTGTAATTCTTGACGAAGCACAGAACAGCACACAGAGCCAACTGAAAATGTTTTTAACACGCATGGGTAAGTCCGCCAAGTTTGTTATCACAGGCGATGTAACGCAGGTAGATTTACCGAAGCATCAACCATCTGGACTTATACAAGCAGTAAAACTTTTGAAGCGCATAAAAGGAATTGACTTTGTAATGCTTGACGAGCGCGACATTGTGCGCCATAACTTAGTACAGAAAATTGTAAAAGCGTATGACAAAAAAACAGATTAAGCGAATTAGTGATTTAGTGAATTAGCGATTGAAGGCAACCAGCACAAATTCACCAAATCACTAAATCACAAATTCACCAAATCACTAAATCAAAAAAGAAATGCCTATCACCTCCACCAACTTCACCTTCCCTAACCAAACCGCAGTTTACCACGGCAAAGTGCGCGATGTTTACACCATTGATAACAAACTCCTCGTTATGGTTGCCAGCGACCGTATCTCGGCTTTTGATGTGATACTGCCACGCCCTATTCCTTATAAAGGACAAGTGCTGAATCAAATTGCACAACACTTTATGCACGCCACCAAACACCTTGTTCCGAACTGGGTGCTGGCATCGCCCGATCCTGTGGTTACGGTTGGGAAGCTGTGCGCTCCCGTTCGTGTGGAAATGGTAATCCGTGGCTACCTGAGCGGACATTCGTGGCGCGAATACAGTGCAGGCAAACGCATCATCTGCGGTGTTACCATGCCTGACGGAATGAAAGAGAACGATAAATTTCCGACACCTATAATAACACCTGCCACTAAAGCCGAGGAAGGACACGATGAAGATATTTCGCGTGAAGATATTTTGTCAAAAGGCATAGTGCCCGAAGAAGATTACCTGCTGATGGAAAAATACACCCGCATACTATTTCAGCGCGGAACAGAAATGGCAGCACTGAAAGGATTAATTCTGGTGGACACTAAATACGAGTTCGGCAAAGCAGACGGAGAAATCATCCTGATTGATGAAATCCACACCCCCGATTCCTCACGCTATTTTTATGCTGATGGTTATGCAGAGCGTCAGGCAAAAGGCGAAAAACAAAAACAACTCAGCAAAGAATTTGTGCGCGAGTGGCTGATTGAAAACGGCTTTCAGGGCAAGGAAGGACAAACCGTTCCCGAAATGAGTGATGAATGGGTAAACGCTATTTCTGAGCGCTATATTGAATTATACGAATACCTTACCGGCAATAAGTTCGAGAAACCCTCACAGGAAAATGTGCTGGAAAGGGTAGAGGAGAATGTACTGAAATACTTGCAGGAGCAGTAATCGTCAAACGTCACCCTGAACTTGTTTCAGGGTCTCACTAACAGATGCTGAAACAAGTTCAGCATGACGACAGTAAGCTACTTCGGGTGATAAACCTTCTCCGCATTCTTAAAAATCTCTTCGCGGTTCAGCGTCATTGTTTTTGTTTGCTGATTGGCGTAAATTTCCATCTGGTCGGTGTAGTGTTTGCTGTCGGGTTTTGCGCTGGCACCAAAAGGATGTAGCGTTTCTAACACCATGCTGCCATCTTTCTTGTACTGCACAAACTGTACATACGAATCAGCTACATACGGTTTAAACGTTCCGTTTTTATAAGGCTCACTATAGTTAGCCGAAAGTGCATCAGGAAAACCACTCAGCGGGTAATCAGCCGTGCCGCGCACGTGACGTTGTATATCGCCCAGCTTCACATTCAACCTTCCGAAATAAGTCATCAGGTGTTCTTTGGTTTTGCGCACAGCCTCTATATACAGGTCTTCCGACACATCTAATTTTCTTACAAAGGTTTCGTTGCTTACGTGTAATTTATCAAAAATGTACTGAAAGGTGAGCAGGAAAATGGTAGCATTTTCATCGGATTTATCAACGCTGCGATTCCATTTACGCATCATCACCATCAGTTCAGAAATATCAGGATAATCATTTGGGTCAAGGTAATTAAGGTAATCCACCGACTCCAGAAAGGTTCCGCAGCTTGGATATTTTTTATCAAACTTTATGCGCTTTACATCATCCAGCGAAACCTGATTGTACTGTGCAATCAGTTCCATAAAGCGGAACGCACGGCTGTTATTGCCGGGCTCAAAGCCCATGTAAGAAGGGTATTTGCTTTTATCCAAGGTGTTGCCTTCTGCGCAGGTAGCATTAAACGGCTCGTTGTTGGTGTTGAATACATAACCGCATTCCGGGTTTACATACGTGGGCATAAAATCCAGTGGATGTGCTTCTGTCCACAAGGTTTTTGAAGTGTTGCCGGGAACTACATTTTTCCAGTTGTAGCCTTCGTTGCGCAGCGGAACTTTGGCGTAATTGCAATACATAATGGTGTCGTAGCGGTCGGCATAAATAATGTTGTAGCGCGGTGTGGCGTGCATGTGAATAGCATTGCTGAACTCGGTAAAGTTGCGCGCTTTGTTCATGCGGTAAATCTGTTCGGGCGAGCGTATTTCCTCGTTGGCAGGCAGTTTTATAGAATAGAAGTTTTTGCTCTTTTTATTCTTTTTGTTTTTTGATTTAACGGTTGTGCCATATTTACTCCAGTAGGTTACCATGCGCACAGGAATTAATGGCAACCATTTTTTTACTTTTACTTTCAGGGTAACAGGGCGCTTTTCTAATTTCAGCCATTCGCCATCAAACTTGTAATAGCCTTTTTTCTTCGGGTGCATTTCGAGTTTAAAAACATCAACCAGATCCATGTCGTTGAAAGTGTGTGCCCAGCCAAGATTTTCATTGCTTCCAAGAAAAATGCTGGTGCCTCCCGGAAATGATGCACCGTGAATGTTCAAACCTTCTTCGCTGCACAGATGTGCCTCATACCAGGAGAAAGGACCTTCAACCGGTTGGTGCGGATTAATCAGCAGAATGCTGCTTCCATCTGTAGTTTTGTTAGAGTTAAAAGCAAACGCGTTGGAACCCAGCGGAACATCCTGCATGTCATACTTTCCATCAACAGCGCGCGAAATTGGGCCTATTGCACCCGACACCGCACTTTGCGCAAACATGAATGAGCGCAATACATCCTGCGATGTAACAGGAAAAGCTTTGCGTACTAATATCTCATCAGCATGTTCGCGTGCATAGGCATTTATACCCTGCACGTAGCCATTCAGGTATTTTTTAAAATCTTCGGAAAGTGCTGTTTCATATTTTTCTTTTACCAGATTTTCAGAACCCAGCACATGGCTCATGAAATCACGCTTGGCGCCTTCAGCTCCCATGTAGCGTGCTGCCATTCCTTTTCCTGCCATCAGTAGTTCCTGCATTACGGCAAACATATCTTCTCCGATAGACCACGCATAGCCATAAGCTACCTCTGCATCGGTTTTTCCGAAGATGTGCGGAACGCCCCATTGGTCGCGCACAATCTGTACGTTTTCGGGATTGATGATTTCAAATCTGCCCTCGCTGAGTTTGGGTTCGCCCCCTGCAAAAGCAGTGAAAGATGATGATAATACAAGCACGACAACAAGCCATGCAGGAAATGAAAATGAGAATGCTGCTTTCATTGCGGCAAAAAGGATATAAAATGAAACACTATGTTATGCTGTGAGGATGCGGAGAAAAATCAGGGCATCTTTTCGGCAGTCCAAAAGTATAGAATAATTTTTGTGCTTTTGCAAAAAGGAGAAAATTTTGTTTAACTCAAATGACTGTCATCCATATTACCATCAGTGCCTTAATGTGTGAATAATGCAACTATTCATTAAAATTTTGTAAGCCTTTTGCTTACTGATAGCACCACCTTTGTAGCGCAAAAAATCTTTACACATTATGAAAGGACCTAAACTATCACCCGTTAAAATACTTGCTGTTGCAGTTGTAAGCATTGGTTTAATAGCTATGTTTATGATGTTTGCAAAAGGGTAAATACAAA
>JAGVLY010000050.1 GCA_020054035.1 Bacteroidia bacterium
GTGTGCTCTTCCGATCTAAGATAAAAAGCAGAATTGAGATTACAACCGGAACACCCAACCCACCTTTGCGGATAATGGCACCCAAAGGTGCGCCAATAAAGAACAGTACAAGACAAGCAAACGAAAGTGTGAACTTTCTATGCCATTCAATTTTATGCTTATTAATAACTTTTGTTCTTGAGAAATTATCGGCAAGTGCTGCATCTATATAAAGCTCACGGCTGCGCACCTGTTCCAGTGCAGTGTGCACAACTTTTATCTGATTATCGTGATTAAAGTTAGCGAGAACATCAGGCGAAAAAACAACAGCATTACTGTCAGCTTTTACGCTATCATTTTCAACATAGAGTTGGGGGGCACTGAAATATTTAAACCCAGAAGAAACATTTGAAGCTATTTCCACTCTTCTCTTGTCTAATTTCAATTGCAGTGTATCACGACTTTTCTCAAGCTGCGCAATATTCAACATTTGGTAATTATCCTTAAAAATAGATTCATCGCTGCGCGAGAGTTTAAAAGCACTTAAATCGAAACGAATGGTGTCAATCTTAAATGAAGTACGCAAATGCGGATAAGTGCCGCGTTGCCTGCGCGGAGTCTCTTCTTCTTTGTAGCTATAGCCGTTGTAAAGCGTGAGCGACATAATCATGGTATCATTTGAAATATCCATTCTGCCTTTTTCGGCAATAATTACTTTGGTGTTGCCTTGTCTTTCGGTGTGGTCATAAATGATGATATCATTCATTATCTGACCGTCATCACTTTTGCTTTTCACTTTCATTACATAACCGTCAATACCGTCATAAAATATTCCTTCTTTGATATTGAGAGCGGGACGCTGCTGGCGAATATCGTAAAGCAGTGTTCCCATTTTAAGGTTGGCAATAGGAATAATATTATTCGAAAAATAAAAAGCTCCAATGCTAAGTAGTATAGAAGTAACAATAAGCGGATACATGATCTTCCAGAGCGAAATGCCGGCTGTTTTAAAAGCAACCAACTCGTAGTACTCACCCATGTTTCCAAAGGTCATGATAGAAGAAAGCAAGATGGCAAGCGGCAAGGCCAGCGGAACTAAACTTGCTGAGGCAAAGAATAAGAGTTCCATAACAATATACCACTCCAAGCCCTTACCAACAAGGTCGTCAATATATTTCCACAGCCACTGCATAACGAGGATAAACAGGGCAATGAAAAAGGTAAGGACAAAAGGTCCGATGTAGGATTTTAAAACTAACTGATGGAGTTTTTTCAAAGCAGGACAAAGATAACCTGAAAGTTCTATTTACTCTAACTTCAAAACGCCTTCTTCCTTGCGTGCTTTTCTGCGCTGATAAGGGAAGAAATCAATAACCTGTCCGGTAGTGTGTTTATCCTGCATGGATTTCCAGAACTCTACATCAAAAAGATCTTTATGTACTTTGAGAAAGGCATCACGCAAATCGCCTGTGGGCAACATAAAGGCACGGAACTCTTCGGGGAAAACATCGTGCTCACCAACAGTGAACCATGTTTCGGATGAGTATTCTTCTTCGTGACTGCGCGGCTCGGGTTTGCTGCGGAAGTTACATTGGGTAAGAAAACACAGCTCATCGTAATCATAAAATACCACACGCCCGTGGCGGGTAACGCCAAAATTTTTCATCAGTAAGTCACCGGGGAAAATATTGGCAGCTGCCAATTCCTTAACAGCGTTACCGTAATCAATTGCAGCTTTCTTAGCTTTCTCTTTATCCGCTTCTGCAAGGTAAATGTTAAGCGGTATCATTCTCCGTTCGGTGAAAAGTTGACGGATAATTACTTGGTCGCCATCTATATAAACATCTTCGGAGCAAAGTTCCAACAACTCATTCAGCACTTCATCTTCGAAGCGGGTTTTATCAAACTTTAAATATTCGAACTCCTGAGGATCGGCCATGCGCCCTACCCTGTCGTGCATAAAAACAAAACGATACGTATCTACCACCTGCTTGCGTGTAACAGTTTTAGGTGGCTTGAAAACGTTTTTAATAACCTTGAAAACCATGTTGTAAGTGGGCAAGGTAAATACAGACATCACCATGCCTTTAATACCGGGAGCGACAATAAATTTTTCGTCTGTCTTCTCTAAATGCTGGTAAATCTCTTTATACAAAACCGTTTTTGCGTGGCGATTGTAACCAATGGAACTATACAATTCCGACACTGCCTTTTGCGGCATCAGCGGACGAAGAAAATGAATTAATTCAGCAGGGTTTTCGGCTTCCACAAAAAAGTAGGAACGGGTAAAACTGAACACTATACTAATCTCATCCTGTGTCAATAATACATTATCAACCTCCACTCCTCTTTCGCTGTGTACCATTGGAATTACAACAGGAATCAACTTATTCCCTTTTATAATCCGCCCAACTAAATAGGCCCCTTTGTTACGGTAGAAAACGGAGCGCAACATATCCACTCGGTCGAAGGAGAGTTTTACAAATGCTTTGCGCACGGCTTTGGTAAAACGGTCGGTCATGTAGGCAATATCGGCTTCAAAGTCGGCAAATTTGAAGTTGAAGTTATAGGACGCAATAATTCTGCGCACTACTATTTCAATAGTGTCGCTACCCAGAAAAAATGAATTGTAAATAGGTTGATCAGGATTTACAAAAATTACATCACGGTCAAAATCTATGAACTCAATTTCTTCGTTAATACCTTCTGATATAAATATTTTGCGCAGCACGGAATTGAAGAAGGTTTCTACAATGGGCCCGTCATATCGGTTGGCTACTAATTTGGAGAACTCATTTTTTAATTCGGCCCAGGTTGCATGGTCATTAATTTTATCGCTGAGTAATTCGCGGGTACGCTCTACAGATGCTGTTACATATTTTTTGTAGTGGTCTAATCGTTCCATGCTGTCGCTCTGAATGGCTTGCCAATCGCGGTGTTCAAAACGCAGGGCAGCATGATGAGTCATAATCTTGAACTCCACATGAAAGCGATCGAAACTATCGCGGATGTTAGTTGCCGCCTGAAGAATTATATCCTGCATTGAGGCAAAGATATTGTTCTCAAGTAAAATTAATCAGGCAAATATTCGGTGAGGATGTAATTCCCGCTTTGGTGAACAATCTTACCCAGTTCTGATACATACTTACAATCAGTAACATCATCAATGCGGTAGTCAATTTTATAGTCAGTGCTTTTGTAATTGCGGGTGAGGTAAAGTTCATCGGCCTGTTTTCGGATGTCGTTGCGGTCTGCAGATTCGATGGCAACACCGTAAACATCTTTAAATCGCTGGTACCAGGGAAGCATATAAAATGGCTCGTGAATAATTGCCTGGTATTGTACCACCTGTGAACGTTTGGCTTCGCAACTTAGTGAGGTATTTTCGGGGCCGCAAAGAATCACAGCATCCTTCGTTATATTTTGTTCTATCCATTCGTGCAGCAGGGTTAAATCTGTTTTTTTGTAATTACCAATTTGGTAACGGGTCTGGAGTTTTTCAACGGGAAGATACTTTGAGTTGAGCAGAACTATAAGAAGAAAGATACTTGCTGCAACACTTAAGGGAAGTAGATTTTTTTTCCAATCTATTTTAAGGTAGGGTTCAAGCAGGTTTCCGATAAACACAGAAAGCGCGATGCAGGCCATTGCATTGAGCCATACGGTTGCCTTGAACCATTGCAGTTTACCGATAGCGGGAACATCAACTTTTTCGAGTAGTATCCAATAAAACAACATGCCGGAAATAATGATAGCTGAAAAGAAATAAAGCACTTTTTTATTGCGGATGTCGGTGAACCTGATGGCGGCAAAAGCAGCAATCACAAGCACCGCAAGTTTTACATAATCACTGACAGGGAAGAGCGAAGGAAGGTAATGCAGGTGATTGCGGAAACGGTATAAAACCTGGCAATACAAATGACTGTCGTAATCGACATGAATAAAAAACTGACGATACAAAACAGGAAGCAGCATGGGTGCAGACGAAACGAAATAAACCACAACTGCCAGCATAATTTTAGTTAAGCCGATGTACTTTATCCGCAAAAACATAACAGGTACCAGAATTAGAAACACCTGCAGCGTAACCAAAGGCTGAAACAAAGTGCCCAATCCAAGGAGCAAAAAAGAGAGATTGTATTTTTTTTCGAGGCAAAGGTGAATGGCCGCAATAGCAAACACTGTTGCCAATGTTCCGGGTATCATCGAGTTGCTTTGTATCTGATTGCCGCCAACCGTAAAATTAAAGAAGATAAAAAACGCAAACAGCGGTGAAATAAGCATTGCCAACTTGCTCTCAGTAAAATGCTGTGTTATTTTTATAAAATAAAAAATGCTTAGAAAAAGTGAAATAACCGTAAGTGCAAAACAAACTGCAGGAACGGTGAAGATGTAAGACAAACCATAGATAAAATACACAAAATAATAGCGCACGGTAAATGCTTTGTGGTATTCCTGCATAAAAAAATCGTTGTGGTAAAGCGAAGGGTCAAGCAGCTGATAAACCTGTGGCAGACACTCGGCCTGATCCCACGAATTAAAAGTATAGCCTTTATAGAACAGGAAAAGAAGCGCAAGAAAAAATGAATACAGGAGTATGTCCTTATTCTTAAATGCAGACATCGGTTTATGGAGTATCGGATATTTTTACGCCAACATAACTTTCATATTGGCCGCAGCCCAAACCGCCATTCATATAATTAGAAAAAATGCTGTCGTTGCGAAAGTATAATCCGTAGTGATAAGCTGAGTAGCTTCCGGCAGAGTCTAACCACACCTCGCGACCAAGAACTGTGATGGTTGAATCTGAGTTTCCGTAATCAATAGAAATAATGGTATCGCGCACCGTGCTGCATGTGCCGCAGGAACCATAACAGCTAACGGTTTCTCGGCACTGATATTGTCCTCTGAATTCATCGCGCAAATCTGAGGGTGTGTTATCTTCTTTATCACAAGCTGTTAAGAAAAAAAAAGCCAGAAAAATAACGGGTATGATTTTGTTCATCTCTATTTATTATAAAGCAAACTTAAACTTTTTATTTCTGTTGAAGCTGAAACCGTATTAAGCAATGCAGCGTTGCTGTAATTATAGAACTTAACGTTATTTGCCTCAGCTAAAATTACAAGATTATTAAGGGGTTCATAGTTAATGGAAGTGGCTGCAATAGCCGGTAAGTAATCCGTTAAACTATTTGGATTATATGTGTATTTACTCACTCCATTCTCCTGACTAATTAAAAAGGTATTATCATCGATGCGCTCTGCTGAAAGCACCTTGCCTGTTTGCAGCGGATGCGGCTCCCAAAATCCGTTATCGCTGATAACATAGTTTTTCATGTAGCCTTGTGTTCCGCTGTTACCGAAGACAAAAACATTGTCGTCATTGCGTTTGCAGAATTTTACAATTTCCATATCTAAGGGTGTTTGTTGAATTTCATCACCGCTTGAAGCGTTGTAAATAACCAGTCTTCTATCGGATGTTCCAATCTGCTGCTGTTCAGAAAAAATAAAATTATCCTGCTTCCATACTTTAAAACAGTGGTAACCGCTTGCAAGAATAGCTTGCTTTATAGTTCCATTTTTATCAAAGGCTTTTATCTCTCCGTCAAAAAATGAAACATAAAGTGTTCCGTCATCTTCAAAAATATCACTGAAATAAGGTGCGCCTGATAAAGGATTTGCCTGAACACTCCACAACTCTGAGTTATTAAGTATTGAAAAAGCACGCAGTGAACCGGTTTCACTGCCTGCCATATAAAATGCCTGATTTTTTGAGCTTGTCGCAGCTGAAGAAAAATCTCCTGCCGCAAAAGCAACCTGCTGAACAGACATATCAGGTGCTATCTTTTTTACTTCAACCGAATTAAAAGTAGGCGTTTCGACAAACAAAATCCCAGTGAGTTCTCTCGCTGCTTCATTCAGCGTTATGGGTATATATTTCCGGGTTTCATTTTCTCCGTCAGAAGCGGTTACCAATAAACTATACTCACCGCTTTCGAGTAAAATATTGTCAATAATAAATTCGCGGTTGAGTGAGTATTCTTTTGTTTCGGGATACAGCGTAACTACCGATGCAACAGTAATATTATCCTCGTTCAGCAACGATAATTTTATGTATTCCAGATGTTCATTATCGCTGATAGTGCCAACAACGGCAAGCGTATCCAGTACATTGTGATTGGAATACTCATTAGGAGATGTAATCTGGACCGAAGGAGAAATTTCGTCTTTCTTTTTGCACGAAAACAAAGCAAAGGAAAAGCACAAAAACAGGAAAATCAATTTCTTCATTTCACAAAGTTGGGAATTTTAATTCTCTAAAAAGATTAATATTGCAACATGCCTGAAATAGCAGCATATCTTTTTATCACCTTCCGCTGGTTAGACGCGTTGGACATTCTATTGGTCTCGTTTCTGCTTTACCAGGTGTATCATATTGTGCGCGGCACTGTTGCGATCAATATTTTCGCAGGCATACTTTCATTTTACCTACTCTGGCTGTTTGTAAAAGCGCTGAACATGCAACTGCTTGGCTCTATTCTCGGACAGTTTATTGGTGTAGGTGTAATTGCATTGATTGTGGTATTTCAGCAGGAAATACGCAGGTTTCTGTTGTTAGTAGGTACAAAAGGAATTTTGGGAAACAAGAACCTTACCCGCGAAATATTTTCATTTACCCGTCCGGCAAGGCCTCAACGCAAAATTGATATTCCTTCCGTTGTTAAAGCCTGCAAAAATATGAGCGAAACTAACACAGGTGCTATTATTATTATTGCAAAAGATACCGACATCCGTTTTTACACTTCAACGGGAGAACCTATTAACGCAAAAGTTTCACCGCGACTGATTGAAAGTATTTTTTTCAAAAATAGTCCACTGCATGACGGAGCAATTGTAATAACCAATAACATGATCACCGCTGCACGCTGTGTCTTGCCTGTTACGGAAAATGAAGATTTTCCTTCGGCACTGGGTATGCGCCACCGCGCTGCTGTTGGCATTACCGAACATTCCGATGCGTTTGCCATTGTAGTTTCGGAGCAAACGGGAGAGATTGCTTATGCACTGGAAGGTGAGCTTATCCCCAATGTTTCGCCTGAGCAATTGAGGATTGCGTTGGAAAAAGAATTTAGTTGATTTAGATTCACCACTAAGGACACAAGTTCACTTAGTTTATTCTTAGTGTTCTAAGTGTCCTTAGTGGTAAAATTTAATTAAACCGCACCGCACGCAACGGACTAACCCTTGAAACAAGGTAAGAAGGAATAATCAACATCAATGTGCAGACCACTAATGTTCCTGCATTGAGCATCAATACCGGCAGCAATTCAAGATTTACGGGAACCACTTTTACATAATATGATTCCTCGGGCAGGGTGATGAACCCGTAGTGCTTTTGCAAGAGACAAGCAGAAATACCAACCACATTGCCAATCAGCATACCCATGGAGATAAGGTAAACCGAGTTATAAATAAAGATATTGCGGATGCTGCCGTTGTTCATTCCCAAGGCTTTCAAGATGCCAATCATTTGCACACGCTCAATAATCATAATCAGCAGGGCAGAAATCATATTAAAGCCTGCTACCAACAGCATCAGCACAATGATGATGACAACGTTGGTATCCATCAAACCGAGCCAATCAAAAATCTGCGGCTTGATTTCTTTAATGGTTTGTGCGTTCAGCTCCTGCCCTATTTGGTTGTAAACATAATTGCCCATGTTGTCAAGGTCTTTGAAATCATCAATAAAAATTTCAAAGCCTGCTACCTGGTCGGCTTCCCAGCCGTTTAGTTTTTGAATGTGGGCAATATCAGCCAGCACATAAAGATTGTCAAACTCTTCCAGGCCTGTTTTGTAAATACCGGAAATAGTAAAGACGCGGGCTTTCTGGTCTTGCCCTTGTATAAAGTACATGTAGAGTTTATCGCCTGCTTTTAGTTTCAGCTTTTTCGCAATTTGTTCTGAAACAAGTGCGGATTTTGAGGCCGTGCTATCACCACTTCGAAATGATTTGCCTTCTATAATATGCTTATCAAAAAAACTCCAGTCAAAATCTTTGCCCACGCCTTTTACTACAACGCCTTCAATTTCATCATCGGTTTTAATGATACCTGCTTTGGTGGCAAAAACCTGAATGTGGTGAATACCTTTTACCGTATCAATGGAAGGATAAAAACTTTGCGTGGTGCTTACCGGCTCCGGCTCATAAGAAGTATTGGAATCATAATTGGTAATGACAATGTGAGCGCCAAAGCCCGAAACCTTATCGCGTATTTCTTTTTGAAAACCTGTTACGATGCTTACCGCCACAATCATTACCGCCAGACCGATGGAGATACCCGCAACGGCTATGCGCACAATGGGTCGCGTACCGGAAATAGTATTACTACTCTCCCGCTCTTTCTTTGCGCGGATAATTCGTGAAGCTATGAAGAATTCTGTATTCACCCTAACTATAAATCAAAAGGATTTATGAGTTTCAAGCCATTTATTTTCTTAAAATCCTTTGTATTGCGTGTTAGCAGAATAAAGCCATTTGTAAGTGCAGTGGCAGCTATAACAGCATCTGGTAATTTCAGTTTGTAGTTTTTTCTGAGTTTAATTGCGGATTTCTCTACATGTGATGACAATTGAAATACGGTTGTAGATCTCACAAAGTCCTTAACTCTTTTTTCATCAGCCGGATTATGAAACCTGAAGCCCAACAATTCCATTCTGGTAATCACAGATATATTTTTTTCATCAGAGAAAATACTGTCAATAAAATCCAGTGCCCTTTCCGACAACTGAATTCCTCCCAAATAATAAATGATGATATTGGTATCGGTTAAATATCCCTTTCCCATTCAGTGCGAGATTTTTCAACATGCTGCAGCATCGCCTTTGCTGTTTTGCCGGAGATAGTTCCCCTGAAGTTCTTTCCTGCTTTGATTTTCTTCTTCTTTTTCACAGGCAAAATAATCACTTCAACTTCGGATGCATCAAAACCGGGCGGAAGCGTTATTTCCGCATGATGGTTTTCAACTTTTACTATTTGTCTGTATGCTTCCACAATTACTTTATTCACAACAAAAATAAGTATTAATTGCTGCAAAACATAAACTTGTCTAATTTCGAAACCCGTTTTACAAAAAATGAAATACAGTTTTATTTATCTCCTGTTTTGCTTTCTTGCCTTCACCTCCTGCGCGCAGCAATTGGAGCGCGTAAATTATTCCGTGAAAACGGATAAGGATATTCTTACCGGTGCGGCACAAACCGATAAGTACATTTCATTACTGAAAAATAAAAACGTTGCCATTGTTGCCAACCAAACTTCCGTGATCGGTAAAAAGCATTTGGTGGATACGCTGTTATCGCTTGGTATTAAGGTTAAAAAAGTTTTTGGCCCCGAGCATGGTTTCCGTGGTGAGGCTGCGGATGGTGAAGCGGTAAGCACAACCACCGATGCTAAAACAGGTTTGCCCATTATCTCTTTGTATGGTGATAACAAGAAACCAAAGCCCGAACAGTTAGACGGGATAGACATTGTTGTTTTTGATATACAGGATGTGGGTGCCCGCTTCTATACCTTTATATCTACCATGACTTATGTTATGGAGGCCTGTGCCGAAAAATCCTTGCCTGTAATTATTCTCGACCGCCCCAACCCCAACGGCTATTTTGTTGACGGTCCCATTCTGGAAAAAGAATTTTCATCGTTTGTGGGTTTGCACCCCGTTCCTGTTGTGCACGGCATGACCATTGGCGAATATGCCCAAATGGTAAATGGCGAAGGCTGGCTGAAAGGCGGTGTTAAATGCAAGCTCACCGTTATTCCGCTGCAAGGCTATGGACACAGCGATTTTTATTTATTGCCCGTGCGCCCCTCTCCTAACCTGCCCAACATGACGGCAATTTATCTCTATCCTTCGCTATGCTTTTTTGAAGGAACTGTGGTAAGCGTAGGACGCGGAACGGATAAACCTTTTCTTTCGTTCGGATATCCCGCAATGAAAGAAGGCAGCTACACCTTTACGCCTAAAAGCATAAAAAGCTCAACCAACCCACCTTATAAAGACCAGATGTGTCGTGGTTTTGATGTTAGCGACTTCGGTGATATTTATGTAAAAAACCTGGGCAAGCTTTACTTCTTCTGGCTCATTGAAAGCTACAAAGGCGCTGACGACAAGAAAAATTTCTTCACTGATTACTTCAATAAACTGGCAGGAACGGTAACACTGAAAGAACAAATCATTGCCGGAAAAACCGAAGATGAAATCCGCAAAACATGGCAGCCGGGATTGAAGACTTTTAAAGCCATACGCAAGAAGTATTTGCTGTATAAGGATTTTGAGTAATGTAAATGCCGTCACGCCTGATAAACAAAAAGCCCCTCGCATTAGGCAAGGGGCTTTTTATTAAAAGTGTTTTACAATTAAAAGGTATAGGCAGTCCATGAGCGACTGTCAACATCGTAGAGCCATATTTTTCCGTTAGCAAAAGAAAAACGGAAAGCATCACCTGCAATGGCAGTTGAAGGAAGATTAACTGTAGCAGTGTAAACCCCTTTCAGGTTAAATAAATAAACACGGTTTGCATTGTAGTCGAGCAAACCAAGCTCCTCACCTTTTCTTTCGGTAAAAACAACTGTAGTATAGTTCAGGTCAGAAGTACCTACAGGGCAGTTTTTAAGTTCAATTGATTTAGAAGCGCTTCCGCTTTTGCGTTTGTAGCTTTTAATTGAACCTTCAAAGAAATAATAGATCAGTTGCTTTTTAGAGTTAAACGCACCTACGCTTTGGAAGTCGGGCTGATGTTGTCCTGCTAAAACTACTTCCGGATCGCGTGGCTCACCGCTTGCATTCGTTTTAAAAGTAAAGTAACCAACCTCACCTGCTCCATTGCCTTCCAAAGTTGTGGTTTTGGCATTGTACCAAAGCCCGCGTGTATCAACACCGGCTGTACCCGTGTATTGCACATTGCCGCTTTGCGAAAATGTTTCTAAGGGATACGTTGCGTTTCCTGCAATAACTGCATAGTAAACTTTTTTATCAGGATTCCATACTACTGCACAGGCATTAGTACCCTCATCGCCTTTAAATGCTAAGGTCATGTCTTTTTTAGCAGTATAGGTGTTTTGAGCAAATACTGCCGATAGTGTAACGGCTAAGGCAAAAGCGAAAGAAATTATTTTTTTCATTGATTTGGTTTTTAAGGTTTATGAAACGAAAGTAGATAATAAGTTTAAAAGCTATCCGCGAATGGCAAAAATCATTCTTACTGAGTAACAGTAATGTAACCGGTAGTCATCCAAACAGCTTTATCATTGAAGAATGAAAACTTGTATTCGCCCGGCTTGAAAAACGAACGGTGAAAATTTACCTGCTTGCTTTTGCTGTCCAGTTTCAGTTCCTGCTCGTTTACATGTTCGCTGTAAGAGTTGCCTTCGGTTTCTTTTTTCCAGATGTCAACCGTTACAGTTCCCGTGTTTAATGCTTTTGGACTTTGCAGCACTATTTCCACATAAGCTCCAAGGTCGCTCATTTTAAAGTTGGTTTTCTCGTTTACAATCTTGCCTTCTTTCACCTGCTCACAGAAGATTACCTTCAGGTCATCGTAATACAATACTTCTTTTACCTCTTTGCTTTCCTGCAGTTGCTCAACCTTTACTTCTGCAACAACTTCTTTTGGTTCCGTTTTTTTCTCTTCAACATTAATTACTTCTTTGCTAACAGCTTCTTTCTTCACTTCTACTTTTTCAACTTCTTTGGCTTTAGTCTCGCCAATTTTTATAAGATTTTTGGCCAGCAGCTTATTGTCGTTCCCAAAAACCGAAACCGCATAATAGCCTGCTTCTTTAAAGGTATATTTCATGGCATCCCAGTTGCGGTTTTGCGCAACTTTAAATTCAACCTTATCCGATTTTTTGGTTGCAGTATTCTCAATCACAAAAAACAGTGATGCAAAGCTGAATGTTGTTTTTCCGTTGTTATACAAAAATGTTACTTCGGTTCCTTTGCCGTCAAAAGCCCAGTCTTCGGCAACGCCTTTGGGCTCGCCCGTTTCGGAATAGCCTTTGCAGAAATAAAGTTTTTGAGCCGAAACCGCGAACGAAAAAAGACAAAGCGATGCCAGTGTAAAAAATGCAACTACCGTTTTCGCTTTGTTCATTGGGTTTTTATTTGTTGTGCCCGGAACGAGATTCGAACTCGTACACCTGTAAGGCGCCACCCCCTCAAGATGGTGCGTCTGCCAATTTCGCCACCCGGGCAGCGAGGCGCAAAGGTAAAATATTTTCTTACCGCAACTAAATTATTCAGTGCTGTAAAGTCTTGATAAATATCAGCAGACAATCAATACTTTATAAACACAAATGCAGTAATTTCGCGAAAATATTTTTTTCATGGAACCTTGGCAAGACCCCACCGTTTGGTTTATTCCCGGCTTTTTAGCACTTATTTTTATTGAGCTTTACCTGAGCCACCGAATGCGCATGCATGTGCATGAACCCATCGACAGCCTTTCAAGTATCGGCATGGGGCTTGGTTCGTTAGCCATTGGCGTATTTGTAAAAGTTGCCGCGTTTGGCATCTTCACCTGGCTTAATCAGTTTGCCATATTTCCTCAGCTGCGCGAAATCAATGTGATGAGCATGGCCGATAATCTTAAATACTGGTGGGCATGGATGCTCTTACTTTTTCTGGATGATTTCAGTTTTTACTGGCATCACCGCCTGAGCCACCACATACGTATATTGTGGGCTGCGCATGTTAATCACCATTCTTCGGTAAACTATAATCTGGCCGTTGCCCTGCGCCAAAGCTGGACCGAAATACTTTACAAATATGTTTTCTGGCTGTGGCTTCCTGTCATTGGTTTTCCCCCGCTGATGGTTATGATTATGATGAGTTTCAGTTTGATTTACCAGTTTTGGGTACACACAAAAACCATAAAAACACTGGGCTTTTTAGAGTGGTTTATGAATACACCTTCGCATCACCGTGTGCACCATGCCAGCAATGTGCGCTACCTCGACCGCAACCATGCAGGCATATTTATCATTTGGGACAGACTCTTCGGAACCTTTGCAAAGGAAGAAGATACTGATCCTGTGGTTTACGGACTTACTACCAATATTCACACCTACAACCTTTTTAAAATTGCCAGTCACGAATATTTTTCAATTGCGAAGGATTTAAAACGTGATCCTGATTTCAGAACAAAACTGAAATACCTGTTCATGCCTCCGGGCTGGAGTCACGATGGTTCTACCAAGACTTCGGATGAATTAAGAAAGGAGCAGAACTTAGCTTAATTTCTTCGTCATGCTGAACTTGTTTCAGCATCCAATAAGTGAGACCCTGAAACAAGTTCAGGGTGACGATAATCTTAAGCAGCTTTCAGCTTTGTAATCTTTGCTTTCTCTAATTTTTCGAGTGCAAAGTCAAGCGTAATGTTTACTGATTTGATGTCCTTTTGCGAAGGAAGGTCAAACATAGTATCCAGAAGTATCGCTTCACATATAGAGCGTAAACCTCTGGCACCCAGCCTGAATTCAACTGCTTTATCAACGATAAGTTCAAGTACCTCTTTTTCAATTTTCAAATCAACACCGTCAATTTTAAACAACTTGATGTATTGTTTTATCAGTGCATTTTTAGGCTCAACCAGAATGCGCTGAAGGGTATCTTTTGTAAGCGGGTTCAGGTGCGTAACAATCGGTAACCTACCTATTAACTCCGGAATAAGTCCGAATTTTTTCAGATCGGGAGCAGTAATATATTGCAGGAAATTAGTCTTATCCACATTCTCGGCACCTTTGTCTTTGGTATAACCGATAGACTGCGTGAGCATACGTTTTCCGATAATTCTGTCGATGCCGTCAAACGCACCACCACAAATGAAAAGAATATTGCGGGTATTCAATGAAACCAATTTCTGCTCGGGATGCTTTCTTCCGCCTTGCGGTGGAACATTCACGGTAGAACCTTCCAACAGCTTCAATAAACCCTGTTGCACTCCCTCACCGGATACATCTCTGGTAATAGAAGCGTTATCGCCTTTGCGGGCAATTTTATCAATCTCGTCAATGAATACAATTCCGCGCTCTGCTGCAGCTACATCATAATCGGCAGCCTGTAATAAGCGTGAAAGAATGCTTTCCACATCCTCACCTACATAACCGGCTTCGGTAAGAACAGTTGCATCGGCAATACAAAAAGGAACATGTAATAAGTTGGCAATAGTGCGAGCCAACAGGGTTTTTCCTGTTCCGGTTTCGCCCACCATAATGATGTTTGATTTTTCAATATCTACATCCTCATCTTTTCTGCCTATCTTTTGAGTAAGTCGTTTGAAGTGGTTGTAAACCGCAACCGCCAATACCTTTTTAGCCTCATCCTGACCGATGATATATTCATCAAGATATTTCTTTATTTCTTGTGGTTTCAAAAGGTTCAGGTTAGAAAACTGACCTTTTTCTTTTCCGCTCATTTCTTCACGGATAATGAACTGCGCCTGCTCAATGCATTTATCGCAGATGTGTCCGGATATTCCGGCTATTAAAACTGCGGTATCGCGTTTATCGCGATCGCAGAACGAGCATTTTATTTTTTCTTTATCCATAATGTGAGTGGAGAAATGTGAATTGTAAAGGTATAAACTATTATTTAAATGGTAATTATACCCACAAATTGTGGTGAGGGTTCAGCAACCTGATAAGAGGTTATTAACAACGTAGTGTTATTCTATGAAAATCTCAACCCAAGCAGCTGCAAACTCACGGTTTCCCTGGCTTGCGCTTTCCATTACTTTACCATCAACTTTCACAGAAACGTAAACGCTGTCGGCAAGCAATTGCAAGGTATCTGCACATGCTGCTGTATCCAGACAAAGCTGGCTTTGGGCAGCAACAGAAATCTTGTTGTCTTGTGTACCTTCAAAACTGTAGGTCCAGTTTCCCGTGGAAGGAATGCGCTCAATGAAAGTTGAGTTTTCATCCCAGTAGCTGATGGTGCAGGTATTGCAGTCAACTACATATTCTACCACGTATTTGTCTTTGTTGCAGCTCGCAAGAGCCGCAACAATTAGAACTGAGAGAAGGATTTTTTTTATCACGGTTATATTTTTTGCCACAGATTTCACGGATTATCACTGATTTTGTTCACAGATTATTTTTCTGTGTAAATCTGTGAAATCTGTGGCTTATTAAACTATTTCTCTTTTCTTACCAACACCTCATCCAGCATACCATAGGCTTTTGCTTCTTCGGCAATCATCCAGTAATCGCGGTCGCTGTCGGCTTCTACTTTTGCAAAGTCCTGACCTGAGTGTTTGGCAATAATTTCGTAAAGTTCTTTTTTCAACTTCTGAATTTCACGGGCTGTGATTTCAATGTCAGAAGCCTGTCCTTGTGCACCACCCATTGGCTGGTGGATCATTACACGTGCGTGTTTTAAAGCAGTGCGTTTACCTTTTGTTCCGGCACACATTAATACTGCACCCATACTTGCTGCCATTCCTGTACAGATAGTTGCTACATCGGGAGCGATGTATTGCATCGTGTCATAAATTCCAAGCCCTGCATAAACAGAACCACCCGGAGAGTTCAGATAAATCTGAATATCTTTTTTAGGGTCGGTTGACTCCAAAAACAGCAATTGCGCCTGGATAATGTTAGCGATCTGGTCATCAATTCCTGTTCCGAGGAAAATGATTCTGTCCATCATCAAACGCGAGAAAACGTCCATTTGGGCAACGTTTAACTGGCGCTCTTCAATGATATAAGGCGTCATTGCCTTTGCATAATCATCGTAGTAAAGACTGCTGATTCCTCTGTGTTTTATGGCGTATTTACGAAATTCGTTTTGCATTGTTTTAGATATGTGATGTGAGATATTAGATTTGAGATACGCTCAACAACTTTAAACTTTGAACATTAAACTTTAAATTGTCTGTGCGGCTGCTAAATTATAGAATTCTTCCTGTGTAACTTCTACCTTTTGAATATTAAACTTCTCTTTGTAAAATGCTAAGGTTTTCTCGTCATACATTTTGTCATTAACCTTGCGGATTTCATCTTTATTTTTCATAAAGTTTTGAATCATGCTTTGCAGCACTTCTTCACCCGGGTCAGGCATTCCGAAATATTCAAACTGACGCAATACTTCCTTGCGGATACCTTCTTTCAGTTCTTCTTCGCTAACTGAAATCTGGTTATCAGAGATAACTTTATTTTCAATCAACTGCCATTTCAATCCGTCTTTGTAGCTGTAGTATTCCTGCTCAATCTGTTCTGCTGTTGCTCCTTTTTCATTGACAACAAGCAACCAGCGTTTCAAAAACGCATCAGGTAACGTAAGATTGGTTTCTTTCAACAAGCCCAGCACAATATCGTTTTTCAGTTTGCGTTCGCTTTCTGTTTCAAAGTATTTTTTAATATCCTGTTCAATCTTCTTTTTCAAATCGTCAAGCGTTTTAACATCGCCTGCAGGGTACATTTTCAACAATAACTCTTCGTTGATTTCAGCCGGCTCCAAATGTTTGATGGCTTCCAGTTCAAACTTAAATTTCTTACCTGCAATGGTTGCTTCCTGTTCTTTGGTAATACCCAGCATAGCTGCACGGTCGGTATCGTTGTCGCTGATTTTCTCAGGCTCTACAATAGTGTTTGCACCTTTCTTTAATAAGGAAAGTGTATTGCGTAAATTATCATCATTAACACGAGCTAAAGCAACATCTGCATGACTGGTTATTCCGCCTTCAACAACATTTCCGTTGTCGTCAACTTCGGTGAAAATTCCATGAAGCAAATCATTTTCTTCTGCTACTTCCACATCCACTAATTTACCATTGCGTTTAGAAATATTTTCTACCGCACGCTCCAATTCTTCGGGAGTAACTTTTATCTCATAGAATTTAAAAGTCTGAGCATTTGAAATATTTAAAGTAAACTCAGGAGCATAACCTAAATCGTAAACAAAGTTCAAATCAGAAGGGTTATCAAAATCTACCTTTCCTGTTTTTTCAGTGTTTGGAATTGGATTTCCAAGAATTTTAAGTTGTTTTTCGTTGATGTAATTGTAAAGACTATCAGAAAGAATTTTGTTTACCTCGTCCAACAATACCGATTTTCCGTACATCTTTTTTACCACTCCGAAAGGAACTTTGCCCGGGCGAAAGCCCGGCATGGAAGCTTTCTTCTGGTGTTCTTTCAAGGCCTTATCTACTTTGGGAAGATACTCGTCTGCTTTGAGGTCAATGATGATGCTCCCGTTCAGAGCATCATTTCTTTCTTCTTTAATATTCATCAATTGTGTCATTTTTTGTGCGGATGAAGGGACTCGAACCCCCACGCCTTTCGGCACCAGATCCTAAGTCTGGCGCGGCTGCCAATTACGCCACATCCGCATGTGATTTTTTTGAACAGGGCGCAAAGATAGATTTTTATTCAAACAAATATCATTTCAGTTTTTTTGAAACAAATCAGATATGCTATTGTTCTACACACACCAAATTTTAAAAACTAACTTCGCAACCTCATTTTTATGCCCATGAAACGAATTAAACCCGGAGAAGTGCCAACAGGAGTGCTTCATTCCTATATGCTTGGAGCTATTGCTCCTCGTCCCATTGCTTTTGCAAGTACAGTGGATAAAGACGGAAATCCCAACTTAAGTCCGTTCAGTTTTTTCAATGCTTTTGGGTCTAATCCCGCTACTATAGTTTTTTCTCCTGCCCGCAGAGTAAGGGGAAACACTACCAAAGACACCTTAGACAATTGTCTTGAAACAAAGGAAGTGGTAATTAATGTGGTAAATTATGATTTAGTGCAGCAGAGCTCTTTATCTAGCACTGAATATCCAAAAGGAGTTGATGAATTTGTGAAAGCAGGTTTAACAAAACTTGAATCAGAATTAATAAAACCCTTTCGTGTAAAGGAATCACCTGTGCAGATAGAATGCAAAGTAGTAGATGTTATTTCAATGGGAGATGAGGGTGGTGCTGCCAATCTTATTATTTGTGAAATACTGCTGATGCACGTTAGCGAAGATATTTTAGATGCCAACGGAGTGATTGATCCCAACAAAATTGATTTAGTGGGACGCATGGGTGGCGATTGGTATTCACGTGCTTCAGGAAGTGCTATCTTTAAAGTAGCAAAACCTACAGGCAAAGGCATTGGCATTGATGCCTTGCCCGAACACATAAGAGAAAGCAGTATTCTTACCGGAAACGATTTAGGTAAACTTGGTAATGTGGAAGCAATGCCTTCTGCCGAAGAAGTGGAGGCGTTTAAAGAACAACCCGGAATAAAAAAGATATTGGAAGTTCACAAAAGAGACCCGAAAGAATTGGAGAAAATTCTGCATCAGAATGCGCAGCAGTTGCTGAATGCTGATAATGTGGGGGAAGCGTGGAAGTTATTATTGTCGTTAGATTAAAAAGCCTCACCCCCAGCCCCTCTCCGAGGGAGAGGGGAGCAGAGTAATAGAAAATGAAAGCAGAAGAACAATTATTTAAAATGACTGCCAAAACAATGGCAGGTCTTGAGCCAATTCTTGCAAAGGAATTGATGAAACTGGGTGCACAAAAAGTGGAAGCACATAATCGTGCCGTTAGCTTTGAGGGCGACAAAGGCTTTATGTATAAAGCCAATATACAACTGCGCACAGCACTTCGCATTTTAAAACCTATTCATACATTTAAAGCTGAGAATGAAGTACAGCTTTACGGACAGATATTTAAAATGGAGTGGGAAAATATTTTCGGTCTTGAAAACACCTTTGCCATTGACAGCACTGTAAATTCAGAGCTCTTTAATCACTCTAAATTTCTTTCGCAGAAAACGAAGGATGCCATTGCCGACCGCTTTCGTGATAAGTTTGGTAAACGCCCGAACGTTGATTTAGAGAAGCCGGATGTCCGGATTAATGTTCACGTAAGGGGAGATGAGTTTACCATTTCATTAGACAGCTCAGGCGAATCATTGCACAAACGAGGCTACCGCGATGAAACAGGCGTTGCTCCTATAAACGAAGTGTTGGCAGCCGGTTTGGTAGCACTTACTGACTGGACACCTCCTTTAAATTTCATTGATCCTATGTGCGGTTCAGGTACCATTGCCATTGAAGCGGCTTTGATTGCCAATAATATTCCCGCAGGTTATTTCCGCAACGAATTTGGTTTTGAAAAGTGGAAAGATTTTGATGCTGACTTATTTCAGGTCATCATGGATTCAGCGATTAAAAAAATAAGTGATGACGACCGCACGCGCATTTATGCTTCGGATATTAACCGCCAGGTTTTAGAAAAAGCACAGGGGAATATCAATAACGCAAAAGTAGAAGACACGGTAAAAACATTCCGTGCTTCTATTGA
>JAGVLY010000126.1 GCA_020054035.1 Bacteroidia bacterium
CTTCCGATCTGGATTGTTTTGATCCCTTGAAAACACTTGTCCCTGCGCGAACCAAAGTAAAAAATCTTTTTTTTACCGGACAGAATTTGCATTTTCACGGTGTGTTAGGTGTAACAGTAAGTGCATTTGTTACCTGTTCCGAAATACTTGGTTTAGATTATTTGTTAGAGAAAATTGCACAGAAAGAAGCTACATCAAATAAATAGAAGATGCCTGTTTTCTTAGATGGTTTTTTAGTTGGACTTGCCCTGGTAATTCTTATCGGGCCTGTGTTTTTTACGCTGCTGAAAACATCCTTGCAACACGGTGTTGTTGCAGGCAGCTTGGTTGCCTTAGGAATTTTTCTGAGTGATATTCTCGCTGTGCTGCTTTGTGTTTTCGGTGCTTCGGCATTTCTTAAAAGTGATGAAAGCAGATTTTATCTTGCACTTGTCGGAGGAGTAGTTTTGATAGCATTGGGTGTCCGTTATTTTTTGAAGAAGAAAAAAGCTGAAGAAGAAGCAATTCAACTAAATACAAAACACTACATCGGTTTTTTCAGCAAAGGCTTTCTTGTCAATTTTATTAATCCCTTTGTGTTTGCAGTATGGATTGGCATTATAAAGGTTGCAGGCGACAAACACGGCTTTGATAAAGATCTTGCCCTCTATCTTGCAGGAACCTTACTCGCCATTTTCAGTACTGATATCACAAAAGTTTTTCTCGCTGCTAAAATCAAAAGCATTTTAAAACCCGAAATCCTTTTTGCACTCTACAAAATAATAGGAGTTGCCCTTGTCTTGCTGGGACTGCGTTTGTTCTATGTTGCCTTTAGTTGAACAGGCCACTTAAGGAATATACAACAACACATCGTTGTTATCCTTAGAAGCCTTTTTGAATTCTGCATCTGCAGTAAGAAGTGGAATATTGTTTATTTGTGCAGCAGCAAGCACAATGCTATCAGCAAGTTTCATCCTGAAACGTCTTCCATTTAATATAGCTTGTTTCTTTACAGCACTATTCATCTCAATAATAATGCACTCTTTCAACAGTGCTTCAATTGCTTTCAGTTCCGAGGCTTCGACATTAGGCTTCATTAGTAATTCCATTTCATTTACAAATTAAATATACCAAGTCTTCTCCTCCAGCATTTCGCGGACAGTCTTATCTCCTTGCAGTAAATAAATAAGGATATTAGTATCGAGCAGAATGTTATTCATCTCTCAATCTGCGTTGGTATTCTACCGGGTTTTCAGTGGACTTAACTTTACCGAAAAAGCAGCTCCACGAATGTTTCGTCTTCTTGGTTACTTTTTTACGCAACAGTTCATCCAACTCTTTGCGTAAAGATTTGCCCGATTTGTTTTTAAGAACTAATACCATAACTTTTGATTTAGTAAGAACAAATATACTAAAGAAAGTTTAGCGTTCAAATCAGACCTATAGTTAAATAATTCCTGCCCCCAGTGCAGCTGCAAACACCATCAGCATCACCGCAACAAACAATTGCATCGATTTCAGAGTAACCTTTTTCACCAGTTTGTTACCCATATAAGCACCCGCAAATGCACTAACTGCTCCTGCTGCAACAATCGGAATTTCGTTTTGTGTAATGCCGAAATTAGTGGTTCCGTAAATCGCCAGTCGCGAAACATCTACCATGCAGGCAATCACAATTCCTGTGGCGATAAAACTCTCTTTGCTCAATCCCGAGCGGATAAGAAACATTGAACGCAAAGCCCCCTGATGTCCCGATAAACCGCCAAAGAATCCACTGAACAAACCTCCTGTAATCATAAACTTTTCACCAAACGTAATTTTTGAAAGCGCAGGAATTAAATCCAGCAGCGCAAACAAAATCATCAGTATAGCGATGATAAGTTTTACCAAAACCACATCGTAAGTTTTACCGCCAAGTTCGTAACTGTAAAGCGGTGCAACATGAATCATATACGTCAGCAGTAACGCCCCGCCAATAGCCGCAATCATCGAAGGCAGCCCGAATTTTACCACCACGCCCGCATTGGCATTCTTCGCAGTAAGCGTAAGTTTAAACAGGTTGTTAAGAAAATGCACAACAGCCGTAATACTGATTGCCGTTTCAAGCGGAAAGAAAATAGCAAACGCAGGAAGCAGAATAGTTCCCAATCCAAAGCCTGAAAAAAAAGTTAGTCCTGAGGCAAGAAAAGCAACTATACAAATAATGATATAATCCATGTTGTCTTATTCTTTGCGCCTTCGCGCCTTTGCGTGCAATGATAAAAATCAGCGCCCTCTGCTCCTCAGCACTCTCTGCGTGAAACAGCTACACCACATCATAATCCACCACCACCTTCTCCGTCAGCGGATGACTCTGGCAAGTCAGCACATACCCTTCAGCAACTTCCTTGTCGGTCAGAGCATAATTCTTCTCCATCTGAATTTTGCCTTCCAGCACTTTTGCTTTGCAGGTGCAGCATACCGCTCCCTTGCACGAAAACGGCACATCAACTCCTGCATCCATAGCCGCATCCAAAACAGATTTACCTTTTGACGAAAGTTCAAACGTAGTTTCTTCTCCGTCCATAATCACCGTTACGCTGCTTTCCAGTTCTGCAATTTCAGGCACAGGCTGCGCTTTGCCGGCATCTACATCTACTGTAAAATATTCAAGGTGTATGCGCTCTTTTGCAATTTTCAATTCAAGCAAAGTGCTCTCCACATTGCGCATCATCGGCCCGGGACCGCAGATAAAAAACTCATTATCCAGATTAAGCCCCACATAATTTTCAATCAATGCTTTTACTTTTTCGGGAACCATAATTCCGCGAAATAAACTGCCTTCCACTTCCGAAGAATGTTCCAGCACATGCACCATTTTTACTCTGTCTTTATTGTCTGCAACAATCTTTTCCAGTTCCGCTTTAAAAATAATCGAAGCCTCGTCCCTGTTTCCGTAAAGCAAAACAATAGTGCTTTTCGGCTCGGCAAGCAGCACCGTTTTTATAATCGAAAGCATGGGCGTTACCCCGCTTCCGCCTGCAAACAATACATAATTCTTTTTGCTACCCGCATTCATCGCGCTATGGAAACTTCCCATAGGCGTCATCACTTCCAGTATATCGCCCGCTTTCAGTTGCGTGTTCAGGTAGCCCGACATTCTTCCGTCTTTCACCTGTTTCACCGCCACGCGCAGTGGCTCATTCACCAAAGGGCTGCTGCAAATAGAGTACGAGCGCCTTACTTCCTCACCGTTCAGCTTTATTTTAAGGGTAACGTATTGCCCCTGTATGTAAGCATACTCAGCTTTGGCTGTCTCCGGAATATCAAATGCAATCGAAACGCAATCAGCCGTTTCGCGCCTTACCTCTGCTACTTTTAGTGTATGAAATTTTGCCATCTTCTGTTTTGTGCGTCTGCCAGTCGGCAGACAGGCGGCAAAAATAGGATTTATGTGATAATATCATACCACTGCCTGTCATCCTGAGCACCGCAAATGCCCTGAGCATATTTGAGTGGGTTAGTGTGACAGAGAAGTGCTCTAATTTTTAGCCATCTCAGTCATTTTGTGTCAATTCTCAAATTTTTCTTAGAATCTATCATTAATAGCCCTCCCTTCAACTCTTCATCCTTCACGGTGGTATATATTCCTGCCAAAATTTCCTATATTCTTCCTAAAAGTGTCTGTCTCCTTGCCAAAATTTCCTGTCTCCTTCCCCAACCCCTCTGTCTCCTTCCTCACAAAAGTTATCTTCTCCCTGAAACAATCCGGAGTTTTGCCACCGATTAGTTAATCTCTGCGAATAAAATCTGTGAAAATCAGTGCAATCTGTGGCAACAAAAACCAATCATCCCTAATTTTATAATTCCAAAATAATTTCCTCCTTTTCCCAAATCTCTCCTCATATCCCCTAAGTTTGCACCAATGAATTTCAAAACCGAAAACAACGGCCACACCGTTGAGTTCATCTCCACCCCACAATTGCTAAGCGATTGCGTTCAATACATCGCCACCACACCCCAGCTTGCCATAGACCTTGAGTTCGACCGCGACCGCAATGCCTATGGCTTCAACCTTTGCCTCATACAAGCCAGTGCCGGCAACCGCTGTTTTATCATAGACCCCCGTCAGCCCCTTGATTGCACTCCGCTCTACCGCCTGCTCGAAAATCCTGCTCAACAAGTTTTACTTCATTCGCATGGCGAAGACCTGCGCCTGCTCCATTCGCTCGGTTGCTACCCCACCAATCTGCTCGATACCGAAATAGCCGCCAAGCTCCTCGGCTACGAAAAAACATCGCTCGCCTCCATGCTCGAGCAGCATCTGAAAATCACCCTCGATAAGTCGCAGCAAAAAACCAACTGGCTCATTCGTCCCTTAACTCCCGCGCAAATCATCTATGCCTCCAACGATGTGATACATCTGGCGCAGCTCAAAAACATATTGCTTGCCGAAGCCGCAGAAAAAAACCGCAGCCACTGGATTGAAGAAGAAAACACTTTCCTCAGTCAGGTAATATTTACCGAAACGGTGAAAGAAAACTTTCTTTCCGCTGCCGATAGAAAAGAACTCAGTCCTTATGACCAGTTTCTGATGAACGAATGGCTCAAACTCCGTGATGCGCTGGCCGCGAAATTCAATAAACCATCCTATCAGGTCATCAGCCCCGAAACAATCCGCGATATTATTTCCGGTAAAGCCGATTTAAACAACTGGCTTGTCCTTCCCGGAATTTATCGCAAGCTGAAAGAACCGCACTACATTGATTTTTTTAGCGCGAAGCATGCTGAAATTATAAAAGCCGCAGATGCCAATTCCATCTCAAAAGTGTTAGGCCACAAACCATTTGTAAACCCCGAAGAATGGGAAAGACGCAAAACCTCAAATGCCGAAAAAGAAAAAGCAAAGGCTGAAATATTTCTTCCGCTCAAACAACGCCTCACCGATAGTTACGGAGCAGGCATAGCAAGTTTTATCCTCAGCAATGCCTCCATAGATGAGTTTATCCGTGGCGACAAAAAAATAAGCGAACTGAAAGTAAACTACCGCAAAGAATTGCTGCAAACTACCGCAGCAGAATTATATCTGGATATTAATCCCTGGCTTTAAATCCCCGCGCTCTTGTTTAAATAATCATTCAGCGGCTTCAACGCTTTATAAGCCTCCAGCGCATTCTTTAAAAGGTTTTTATCCATTACCTCTTTATCGCTCAGGTTCTTTACTACAATGTAGCTTTTGTATTTCACCAACTCAATATCCGGGTGTTCTTTGTCAAAGCCTTTGGGTGCGGTTTTCAGTTTATCTTCA
>JAGVLY010000003.1 GCA_020054035.1 Bacteroidia bacterium
CTGTAATACCATCGCCAACGGCACCAAAATCCATAACACTGACAACGGTTGCAGGATCAGGAAAATTTCCGGGATAGCCTGCACCTGACCAGTCAACAAGATTGTCCACGGGAATTATTTGTGCAGTTGAGCATAGGCTCAAACATAACAGCAAAATGGAGTAGTAGAGTTTTTTCATGGTTTAGTGTTACGCAAACATCAACATTTATTTCCAATTAAGCTGCGGAGTAAGCGTTTAATAAAGTTTCTGCCTAACGATTTGAATTAGTTTAGAATTAGTTCGCGAATGTTTTAAAATGTTCAAATGCTGTAAACATATTTTTATGCACTTATTATCCCGAACTAAGGTTATTAGTATTTTTAGCAAAATTTATTTTAACACATATTATATATTAGCTAATGAGAGTTGCAGTTGTAGGTTCCACAGGACTTGTAGGGACACAAATGATGAAAGTATTGGAGGAGAGAAATTTTCCTGTAACGGAGTTTTTCCCTGTGGCTTCAGAAAAGTCAATAGGAAAAGATGTTGCTTTCAAGGGAACTAATTATAAAGTGATTGGAATGGAAGAAGCCATTGCGCTGAAACCAGACATTGCCATCTTTTCAGCTGGCGGAAGCACTTCATTAGAATGGGCTCCAAAATTTGCTGCAGTTGGTTCAACCGTGATTGACAATTCATCTGCATGGAGAATGGATCCGACAAAAAAATTAGTGGTTCCTGAAGTGAACGCCCATGTATTGACCAAAGCAGATAAAATTATCGCCAACCCTAACTGCTCTACCATTCAGATGGTGGTTGCACTAAATCCGCTTCACAAAAAATATAAAATAAAACGCGTGGTGGTTTCCACCTACCAGAGTGTTACTGGCACCGGAAAAAAAGCGGTTGACCAACTTTATAACGAGCGCGATGGCATTCAGGGGCCAATGGCTTATGCTTATCCGATTGACTTAAATATTATTCCGCAGATTGATGTTTTTTTAGACAACGGATACACCAAAGAAGAAATGAAAATGGTTAACGAAACCAAGAAAATAATGGGGGATGATTCAATCCGTGTTACTGCAACCACTGTTCGTGTCCCCGTTATTGGCGGGCATTCTGAGGCAGTGAATGTAGAATTTGAAAATGATTTTGATTTAAATGATGTGCGCGAAATTCTTGCAAATTCATTTGGGATAATTGTAAAAGATGATGTGAAGAATTTACAATATCCTATGCCGATTGATTCTCACAACAGAGACGAAGTTTTTGTAGGTCGTTTGCGCAGAGACGAGAGTCAGCCAAACACATTAAACATGTGGATTGTTTCGGACAACTTGCGCAAAGGTGCCGCCACCAATGCGGTTCAGATTGCAGAGTATCTTCAGAAAGAAAATCTTTTCTAATGGGCTTCCTGTGAAATGAGATTAATTACGCTTACCGTTTTTCTTCTCATTTCAAGTATTGCCTCAGCGCAGCAATTTAATTTCACCGAAATAGATGAGGGTGAGCAAGAAGGCGAAGGCCTGAACCATTGCTCCAGTGAGGCGGAGAATGAATGCCAGCCTTGCTACGATACTATTCATCCTGTTCCTTTTGTAAAACAGGTACATGACATTGGATTGCTTTTCCCGACATGGAAACCGGTTGTTGGCTATGATTCCGTTTCGGTTGTGGAAGGGATGGTTGAGCCTGAAAGTGCACGACCATCAGTGAGTGCAGGCGATTTACCAATGTATCATTACACACATGATTTGTGTTTTAACCTTATTCCCGACAAGAAATACCGGAATATCCTGTCGTATGACATAAAGATACAACCGGACGGAAAACGCGACACGATACGCAACAACGATTTGCATATTGAATGGGAGTGCGGCCTTGGACAAAGTAATAAAGGAAATATGGCCAAAACATTTAACCGTCAGGGAAAAAGCTGCGGTTTCTATACCACAGGACACGAGCGGGGCGACACCATCTGGAACTGGCCCACCAGTGGTGACTGGGTGCATGTGGAAGGGTTAAGGGTGTGGGACAGAGGCCACCCACCGGCAGGAACAGAAATTCACCCGATGCGGTTGATTGCCGTGCGAAGAAATTTGCCTGAGCAAATTTCTGTAGGGGCACAACATGTTGTTCCCATTGACAATAAATTCGCGACCCGCATAGACATTTTTGCCAGCGGTGACGGTGGCGCATTTGATAACAACCGCCCCAACCAGCCGGCTTTTGTACGCAAGGTAAAAATGAGTTCAAAAGATTATGTTTTTACTGTCAAAAACATACTGCAAAAGCCTTCAGCAAACGCAGTTTTGAAATACATCGTGAAGGAGCGGAAAGCAAACAGTTTCAGTGCAAACGTGGAATACATTATCAATTCAAAAGAAGGAACGGTTATCGTAAAAATTCCTTGGAAAAGCGCTGCCGTAAATGATACTGCTATTCTTGCAAAAACGGTTTACCTCTACTGGGATGAAGGAAATGGTGCCCCTTCAGATTATAAAATTGATGAGGTGACCGTTACTCTTAACGAGTTGCGGTTCGCCCGTTTTCATGAGGCATTGGGCAAGGCAGAGATACGCCTGTTCATCGATATTGGTGGCAATTACCTTTTTCTGAATGATTTTGCAAAAGGCAACGATGTGATGAATAAAGGATTAGGAAAAACACGTAAGAAAATCTGGAAATTCAACAATTCCTTTACACTCTATATTCCGCAGGATAAGAAATTTCGTGTAATGGCACACGGCTGGGAGGCAGACGGGATTGATAAAATTTTCGGACACCTTATGGATAATTATTCGCCCTGCACACCTGCAACAAAAAAATTAGTGAATAAAACCATGATAAATCTTAACCCTGTTGGTTTAGGCGGCTGTCTTGACGACCCGTTGGGCAATGCCTTACGCTTTCATAATCTGAAAGAGTTTCCGGGGAAATACATGGACTTTGTTGTTCGCTCCGATGGCGGCTATCACGAAGATGGGTGCCCCTGCGCGAGTTTTTCGCCTAAAAATATCTTTTCTATCGGGTATCGTGTAGAGAAAACGATTCCTTAAGCCTGCGGCTGATTTTCTTCTGCCTTTTGCACTGCGGTTTCTGCAGGATTGCTCATAAAAAACTTCCGCTGAAAAAGCAGAATAAGCGCAACACCGCAAGTAATAGCTGCATCAGAAATATTGAACACCGGGCGGAAAAACAAGAAGTGCTCGTTTGCCCAAAGAGGAAACCAGGAAGGAAAATGTCCTTCAATAATCGGAAAGTAAAGCATATCCACTACCCTGCCGTGCAAAAAGGTTGCATAGCCGCCTTCAGGTGGAAAAACTTTTGCAATCTCGCCATAGCTTTCTGTGAAAATCATTCCGTAAAAGGCACTGTCAATAATATTTCCGATTGCTCCTGAAAACACCAATGCAATGCTGATGATGGCAAGTGCCGGTGCGTTGGTTTTAATAAGCGTATAAAGGTACCAGCCAATTCCTGCAACAGCAGCGATGCGAAAAACACTGAGAAAAAGTTTGCCGTATTCACCGGCAAGCTCCATTCCGAAAGCCATTCCGTTGTTCTCCGTAAAATGCAGAATAAAAAGTCCTCCAAGGAACTCATATTCCTGACCCAAAAACATATGGGTTTTAACCCAAATCTTTAAAGCCTGGTCAATGAACAGAACCGAGAAAATAACTAAAAGCGCTTTTTTCAAAGTCGGATATTATCCCTGCATGTTTTTCGCCTCAATGCTCAATGTAGCATGGGGAACAACACGCAAACGGTCTTTTCCAATCAGTTTTCCGGTTACACGGCAAATTCCGTAAGTCTTGTTTTGGATACGGATAAGCGCGTTTTCCAAGCTCTGAATAAATTTCTGTTGACGAACCGCCAGTGCATTGCTTTCTTCTTTTGACAATACATCCGAACCATCTTCCAGCAATTTGAATGTTGGTGAGGTGTCGTCTGTTCCGTGATCGTCTTTATGAGAAATAGTGGCTTTCAGCAATTCGTAGTCTTTGCGTGCCTCGTCTAATTTTTTAAGAATAATGTCTTTGAATTCTGCTAATTCTTTGTCTGAATATCTAACTCTGTTTTCGTTGTCTTGCATAGCTCCCTTTGGGACTTTAATTTGTGCTTGGGGTATAATAATTGGCGCGTGAATCGGGTCCGGATCAATTGAACCTTCATACGAGCGTTTTTCGGGTTTTGATAATTTTTTAGGCTCTGCTTTTACAACAGCAGCTTTGGGTGCAGGTGCAGCCGGTTTAGCTTTAGCAACTACAGGTTTTGCAACCGGTTTTGCTACCGGCTTTTTAGGCTCAGGCTTTTTTGCTGCTACTTTTTTCGCAGGTTTCGGTGCAGGTTTTTTTGCAACTATCTTTTTAGGGGCAACTTTTTTCGCAGACTTTTTTGCAACTGCTTTTTTAGGTGCCGGTTTCTTAGCTGTAACTTTTTTAACAGGCTTTTTAGCAACCACCTTTTTAGGTGCGGGCTTCTTAGCTGCCGGTTTTTTAGCAACCGGTTTTTTAGGTGCGGGCTTTTTTACTGCCGGTTTCTTTGGAGCCGGCTTTTTAGCTGCAATTTTTTTCACAGGCTTTTTAGCAACAACCTTTTTAGGGGCTGGCTTTTTTGCTACAGGTTTTTTAGCCGCAACCTTTTTAGCAGGTGCTTTTTTAGTTACAGGTTTTCCTGCTTTCTTTGCTGGTTTAGTAGGTTTTTTTGCCATAATTCCTCTTTTTTTTAGTTCAACTTATTCACCGAAACTAAGGTGGAGATATTATCCTCCACATCCACCGAAACTCCTTCTGTGGCGCTGATTTCATCCACAATATCAAGGCTTTCCGCCAAAATTTCGGTGCAAATATAATTTAAATTGCTTTGGATAGCCGAATTGATGCTTTCGTGTGATTTCATCTTCAAGCGAATGCGGTCGGTTACCGCAAAATCCTTGTCTTTCCGTATGTTCTGAATACGGTTCACAAATTCACGGGCAATTCCTTCTTCGCGCAATTTCTCTGAAATGGTGATGTCAAGCGCAACCGTCAGCTTACCTTCACTCGCCACCAACCAACCCGGAATGTCTTGCGAACTTATTTCCACATCTTCCAACGAAAGCTGGATTTTATCTCCTTCAATTTCCAGATTATACGCACCTGTTTGTTCTATTTCCGCAATCTGCTCCTGCCCGAATTTATTCACTTCTGCCGCAATCGCCTTCATGTGTTTCCCGAATTTCGGTCCAAGCGATTTGAAATTCGGCTTAATCTTCTTCACCAATATTCCTGATGAATCATTGAGAAACTCAATCTCTTTCACATTCACCTCACTCAGAATAAGGTCTTTTATTGCTTCCACATTTTTCTGAAACTCCTCATTCAAAACGGGAACCATAATGCGGCTCAATGGTTGACGAACCCTGATTTTACTACCCTTACGCAGCGAAAGTACCAATGATGAAATCCGTTGTGCTACCTCCATCCTCGCTTCTAATTGTTTGTTGATTATCTTTTCATCTGCCACCGGAAAATCAGAAAGGTGAACCGAAACCGAATTCTCTTTTCCTGTCGCAAAATTCAAATCACGGAAAAGTTTATCCGCATAAAACGGAGCAACGGGTGAACTCAGTTTCGCAATCGTTTCAAGGCATTTGTAAATAGTCTGGTAGCCCGAAATCTTATCCTTTGTGTAATCACCTTTCCAAAACCGTCTGCGGCTCAGGCGCACATACCAGTTGCTCAAATGCTCGGTTACAAAATCCTGAATAGCTCGCCCTGCCTTAGTTGGCTCATAATCTGCCAGAGCTTCATCCACATCTTTCACCAACGAATTCAACAGTGAAAGAATCCATCTGTCCAATTCCGGACGCTCATCCACCGGAATTTCTTCTTCCGCATACGTGAACTTATCAATGTTGGCATACAGCGCGAAAAACGCATAAATATTATGCAGTGTTCCGAAAAATTTGCGCTGCACCTCAGCAATTCCTTCGGTGTCAAACTTCAGGTTATCCCAAGGCTGCGCATTGGTAATCATATACCAACGCGTTGCATCGGCACTGTATTTATCAATCGTTTCAAACGGGTCAACCGCATTGCCCAAACGCTTACTCATTTTGTTTCCGTTCTTGTCCAACACCAAACCGTTTGACACAACCGTTTTGTAAGCAACCGAATCAAAGAGCATCACCGCAATTGCGTGAAGTGTGAAGAACCAACCACGAGTCTGGTCAACACCTTCGGCAATAAAATCAGCCGGAAATACAGCCCCACCCGTTCCCTCCCCAAAGGGGAGGGGGAACGATGCCCTATTTTCAAACGGAAAGTGATGTTGTGCATAAGGCATAGCACCACTGTCGAACCACACATCAATCAAATCAGGTTCACGGAACATCTTTTCACCTTGTGATGAAACCAAAATAATATCATCAGCATAAGGCTTATGCAAATCAAAATCTTTTTTGTTCAGCGGATTTTCTTTCATAAATCCTGCTGCTACCGACTTGTCAATTTCCTTCCTCAACTCTTCAACCGAACCAATTACTTTCTCTTCAGAAGCACTCTGCTCCTCTCCCCTTTGGGGAGAGGCTGGGAGTGGGGCGTTTGTTCTCCAAATGGGAATCGGTATCCCCCAAAATCTCGAGCGTGATAAATTCCAGTCAACCAAATTCTCCAGCCAGTTTCCAAAACGACCGCTGCCTGTGGCTTCGGGTTTCCAGTTGATGGTTTTATTGAAAGCAATGAGTTTATCCTTCATCGCAGTGGTTTTGATAAACCATGAATCCAACGGATAATACAACACCGGTTTATCGGTGCGCCAGCAATGCGGATAGCTGTGCTCGTATGTTTCTTTTTTAAACAGTTTTCCTTCCTCCTGCAATTTCAAAACAATGCGTTCGTCCACACTCAGGTAGGCTTTCAGCTCTTTTATTTTTCCGGCAGCTTCCAGAATTTTTTTCTGTTTCTGAAACTCCGTTTTCTTTTCCTCATCGCTCAGATATGCTTCTTTCACATACTCCTCACCATAAAGAAAAACATCGTCTTTTACTTCAGGCAAAAACTTTCCGCGCTTGTCAACCAAGGTCAGCGAGCCAATGCCATTTTGTTTAGCAACACGAAAGTCATCTGCACCAAAACTTGGAGCAATATGCACTATTCCCGTTCCATCTGATGTGGTCACAAAATCACCCAACACAACTTTAAAAGCATCACCATCTGTGGGTTGTGCAAAGGGTAAAAGTTGCTCATAACGGATGCCTTCTAATTCACTGCCTTTAAATTCCCCGATGATTTTATAAGGAATAGAATTCTTTTTTATCAGTTCTTTAAATTCTTCTGCAACGGCTGACTTAGGCTCAAACAAATGAGTTATAAGTGGAGATTTCTCTCCCACTTCTAACCAAGACTTTACTATATCAACTAGCGGATTACTTGTTGGATAAACCGCATTTTGAAAATACTTTCCTAATAACTCTTTTGCTAAAACAACATTAATACCCTCAAATGAAAATGGATTAAAGGTTCTTATTAAAACATACTCAATATTCTTCCCCACCGCCAATGCAGTATTACTCGGCAAAGTCCAAGGCGTAGTTGTCCATGCCAGAAAATAAGCCTCACCTAAATCCTCTCCAAAGGAGAGGACTTTTGCCAACCCACTTGCCCCTGCCGACTTGCCCTCTGCTCCCCTCTCCCTCGGAGAGGGGTTGGGGGTGAGGCGGAACATCACCACCGCAGTCCTATCCTTCACATCCCTATATGCCCCCGGCTGGTTAAGTTCATGCGTGCTCAAACCCGTTCCTGCTGCAGGTGAATACGGCTGAATGGTATACCCTTTATACAACAACCCTTTCTCATAAAACTTGCTCAGCAGATACCAAACACTCTCTATATAATCGTTCTCATAAGTGATATACGGATGCTCCATATCCACCCAATAACCCATCTTCTCCGTAAGGTCATTCCAAACGTGGGTGTATTTCATCACCTCCTTGCGGCAGGCCTTGTTGTAATCCTCAACAGAAATTTTTTTGCCAATGTCTTCTTTAGTAATGCCCAATGTTTTCTCTACTGAAAGCTCAATCGGCAAACCATGCGTATCCCAACCCGCTTTGCGCTTTACACGAAAACCTTTCAGTGTTTTGTAGCGGCAAAAAATATCCTTGATAGCCCGCGCCATCACGTGGTGAATTCCCGGCAAACCATTAGCGGAGGGCGGGCCTTCATAAAACACAAAGTCCGGTTTCCCGTTGCGGCTCTCCACGCTTTGTTTAAAGGTATCTTCCTTCTTCCACACCTCCAACATTTCTTTGCCGATGTTGGAAAGCTCAAGTTGTTTGTATTCGGGGTATTTTTTTGACACTGTTTTTTGCTTTTTTAAAACGAGGCGCAAAGCTAAGAATTTAGGCAAACCCTAAAAACAGAAGGCGCAGAGAACCAAATCCCCACGCCTTCCGCAACCCGAGTACCCCTGCTCTATTTCTTTCTCTTGTTCCAGAAATTGGCATTCAAGCCCAACCCGAAACTGGTAGTAATCTCACTCAGATTATAGGCTGTTGGTCCGCCCAGATGCTTGCCGGCAGCATAGCGCACATTCACAAACAGGTGAAAAAACTTAACCGCATAAATATTAAAACCTGCATCCAGTGAAATCATCGGGTTCATGGAAATATTAGATTCTCTTTCCTCCACTACCAATGGATTTTCAATATCCAACGGATACAAATTATTGGTTTGTGTAAGCGCAAATCCCGGCTCCAAACCAATGTAGGGGTCAAACGCTTTGTCTTTCAGCAAATGGTATTGAACGCCTGTGTATAGCTGATGATTCATTTTCAATTCAGGCATTGCATCCTTGCGCGAATTCAGGAAATAGTAAGCAGTCGATGAAATGGATACGTGATCGGCAATGTAGTATTCCAACACCCCGCTGATGTAAACATTGGTCATTCCGTTTATCATAAATCCCGGAGCAAAACTAAGCCCGTTACGGATCATGTGATGATACTTTACTTTCGGATTATCGTTCTGTGCAAAGGCAAACATGGTTGCCGCTATTGCCAGAAATAAGATGATTATTCTTTTCATGATTTCTATTTTTTAAGGTTATTATTTCTCTCTACTCCCTCTCCTTTGGAGAGGGCCGGGGTGAGGCTAATTCCACAAATCAAATAATTTCACATTCAAACTCAGGTTGACTAAAAGATGTCCGTCAAAATCAGTTTTTGATGATTTTTCAATTAATAGCCTGTCAAACCCTTCTTCATCTTTATAAAGTTCACCGTGCATGTGTCCGCCCAGGTGATTCATATACTGGCAGGTAAGCGTAAGGTCAAAGTTATCACTGATATTGTAGGAAGTTCCCAAGCCCATTTGCACTGCCGAGCTGTTTACAGTTCCGGTGTTTGAATGATTGCGGTTTTCAAACAAGCGCCCACTATCAAAACAATGCCCTGCTATTATATAAGGTGTAAACTTGCCTTTTACCCGTTCGGTGTTGAACATGTAAAACATTACGCTCCAGCCAACGTGCATGTCTTTGCGTGTTGCAACTCCACCCACATCGGTTGCCAGAATGTCGGCATACCATTCGGTGTTCAGGCGTTTAAGGAGGCGTAAGCGAAATTGCCCTCCGTAACCCTGCCCTATATAACCGGCATCGTTAAAAAAACTTACGGAAGTTCGCATTCCTAATTCAAAATCTCCGCCTCCGGGAAAAATTTTTGATGTTTTCTGTGCCTGCGCCTGGTAACCTACCAGCGCCATGGCAATGATGATAACTAGTTTTTGCATGGCTTTATCTATTGGTTTATATAGATAGTAACGGTGGTATTTTTGAAATATTGTGCAACGAGAAAATTTTTACCACAAAGGCACAGAGACACGGAAAAAAATAGATTAAATAAACGCTGTGGCTTCGTGCCTCTGTGGTTAAACCTCTATCTCACGAAATCCTCGCCCAATCCTGCTTATTGCGATTGATAAAATTCAGATACGAAGCAATCACATGATTTTTGGGCTGCGAAAATTGTGGGTCTTCTTCCAGAATTTTTAGTGCAGCATTTCGGGCTTCAGTAAGAATGGCACCATCCGTTGCAAGGTTAGAAATTTTAAAATCAGGCAAACCGCTTTGCTGTGTTCCCGCCAAATCACCTGGCCCGCGCAAACGTAAATCCACATCGGCAATTTCAAAACCATCGTTGGTTTTGCACATCGTTTCCAAACGCAGTTTTGCATCTGCTGAAAGTTTAAACGAAGTAACCAATATGCAATAACTCTGGTCGGCACCCCGCCCCACCCTACCGCGCAGCTGATGCAACTGCGAAAGACCAAACCGTTCCGCGCTTTCAATTACCATCACCGAAGCGTTGGGAACATTTACACCAACTTCAATCACCGTTGTAGCCACCAGAATATTAATCCTGTTCTTCAGGAATTGTTCCATCACAATATCCTTGTCTTTTGATGACATACGCCCGTGAATTACACCTACTTCATATTGCGGACGCGGAAATGTGCGCAACATGCTTTCATAACCTTCCATCAAATCTTTGTAGTCCATCGTTTCCGATTCCTCAATAAGCGGAAACACCACATAAATCTGCCTGCCTAACTTTATTTGCTCTTTCATGAATCCATGAATTTTCAAACGATTGGAATCAAACAGATGAATAGTTTTTATCGGTTTGCGTCCGGGTGGCAATTCATCAATTACGGAAACATCTAAATCACCATACAAAGTCATTGCCAGTGTGCGCGGAATAGGTGTTGCCGTCATAATCAGTACGTGTGGAGGATTAGTGTTTTTCTTCCAAAGTTTTGCGCGTTGTTCCACACCAAAACGGTGCTGCTCATCCACTATTACCATTCCCAGATTTTTGAACTGCACTTTGGGTTCAATCAAGGCATGAGTTCCGAGCAAAATGTGCATCTCGCCCGAAAGCAATTGTTCATGAATTTTTCTCCGAACCGAAATTTTTGTGGATCCTGTCAGCAAGCCCACATTTATATTCATTCCTTTTAAAAGAGCCGTAATACTTTCAAAATGTTGTGCTGCCAGAATTTCGGTTGGTGCCATCAGGCAAGCCTGAAAACCGTTGTCCAAAGCCATCAGCATGGTCATCAGTGCAACAATGGTTTTCCCGCTTCCTACATCACCTTGCAGCAAGCGGTTCATGTGTTTGCCCGAACCAACATCTGTGCGAATTTCCTTCAACACTTTTTTCTGAGCATTAGTCAGTTCAAACGGAAGATTTGTTTTATAAAACGTATTGAAATACTCGCCAATACTGCCAAACCTGAAGC
>JAGVLY010000109.1 GCA_020054035.1 Bacteroidia bacterium
AAAGGCGGAATAAAAACTTTCCAGTTACCTTTTTCCTGCTCGGCAAGCAAGGCATTGCGCAATCCGCTGTTAGCCGAAACACCACCAGCGATTGCTACTTGGCTAATCCCTAACTCCTTTGTGGCTAACCTCAGTTTGTTCATCAACGTTTGCACAATTGTATGTTGAAGAGAAGCGCAAATATCGTTCAGGTTTTTACTGATGAATTCTTCGGGCGTGGTGCAGGTATTATCCAATCCGTTGTCGCGGATAAAATACATAAAGGCCGTTTTCAGTCCGCTGAAACTGAAATCATATCCCGGAATTTTTGCCTCGGGAAATTTGTAGCGCAAGGGATTGCCAAGCTTTGCATATTTATCAATTAACGGTCCGCCCGGATAAGGAAGCCCCATAATTTTTGCGGCTTTATCAAAGGCTTCACCTGCTGCATCATCGGTAGTTTGGCCAATCACCTCCATCTCTAAATAATCCTTTACCAATACAATTTGCGTATGCCCGCCAGAAACAGTTAAGCACAAAAAAGGAAACGAGGGCTTTTCTCGTGAACCGATAAAGTGTGCAAGAATATGTGCCTGCATATGGTTAACCGGTATCAGCGGAATGTTTAAAGCCAACGCAAAAGCTTTTGCAAACGAGCCGCCCACCAGTAAAGAACCCAGCAAACCGGGTCCTTGTGTAAAGGCAACTGCACTTATGTCTTCCCTTTTTATTCCTGACTTTTTCAGCGCCTCATCCACCACAGGAATAATGTTTTGCTGATGCGCCCTAGAGGCAAGTTCAGGCACCACACCGCCAAAGTTTTTATGCACCTCCTGTCCTGCTATAATGTTGGCAAGAATGTTGGTATCCGAAAGCACAGCAGCAGCTGTTTCGTCACATGATGATTCAATTCCAAGAATGATTACAGGCTTCGCGTTCATTTAATTAGATTTGCAGGCGGAAAAAGAGTTTCAAAAGTATTGAAAAAAACACTAAAAATATCTTCAATCACATTAGCAGTAATTATCTTGCTGTTGGGTGTTGCTTACTTTGCTTTCCGCAGCAGCCAAGTGCAAACAAAGATTACACAATATATCGCTTCATATATTTCTGAAGAAATAGGGGCTACCGTTTCGGTGCGCGGTGTTGACATTGGTTTTTTCAGCAGCCTGATTTTGGAAGGCCTATATGTAGAGGATTTGCATCATGATACACTTATCTATGCTGAAAAGATAAAAGCAAACATAACCGGTGTAGGGATAGAAAAGCATCACCTGCAGGTTAGCCGCCTTACTCTGGAAGAAACGAAGGTTTACATCCGCAAATATACTGAAGACGAAGGCAAATTAAACCTTCAATTCATCATTGATGCATTGGGTAAAAAAGATACGACCGATACCGTTTCAACACCTTGGACTATTGGTGTAAACGCCTTACGGGTGCGCCAAACCGCCTTTCAATATGACGACCAACTTAAAGAACGCAAACAATGGGGACTCGATTACAACCACCTTTCTGTTAAACATATTAATATTGACCTTGATGATATTACCATTGACGGAGATACCATAACCGGTAATATGCTAAGCCTTACCTGTGCCGAACAAAGCGGTTTTATATTACAGGAGCTTTCAGGTAAAGCCAAAGTTAGTCCGGTTCTCTTGAAGATAGATGACCTCCACCTCACCACACCATCAAGCAAAATTATAACGCAACTGGAGTTCACTTACTCACGCTGGGGTGATTTTCTGGACTATGTAAACAAGGTAAATATGAACCTTGACCTTACCGACAGTCGCATTAGTTTTTTCGACATTGCCTACTTCGCCTCTGCCCTGCGCGGAATGACTACCACCATTGATGTTACCGGAAAAATTGAAGGCCCTGTACGCAACCTGAAAGGTAAAAAATTAGACATACGTTTTGGAGATAACACACACTTTATGGGCAATGTGGAACTGGAAGGTTTGCCAGACATTAAAGCAACCTTCATGCACCTGAACATAAAAAAACTAACAACTACCCGTGCCGACCTCAACCGCATTCCACTACCACCATTTCAAAAAGGCAACTACCTGAAAGTGCCTGACAACATTGCCTATCTGGGCAAAATAAATTTCACAGGAAGTTTCACCGGGTTCTTCAACAGCTTTACCGCATACGGAAATTTCAACACCGCAATCGGCAGCATAAAATCAGATATTTCGCTAAAAAAAGACAGCATACGCAATACCTATTCTTACTCAGGGAAATTAGCGGCAAACGAATTTAACATCGGAAAGTTTTTAGACTCGGAAGATTACCTTGGAAAGGTATCGCTGAACGCAAGCATCAACGGCAGCGGCTTTGAAAAAGCAAACATCAACACCAAACTTAATGGAACCATCAACAACATTGACCTGTATGGCTATAACTATAAAAATATAACCGTAGAAGGTTTGTTTGCCAACAAAATTTTTGACGGCAAACTGAATATTGCTGAAGATAACATTCATCTTGATTTTAAGGGGAACGTAAATCTTGCAGGTGCTATGCCGATTCTGGATTTCAACGCACAATTAAAAGATGTACACCTGAGCAATTTGCAACTTTTGAAAGATCGCGACAGCGTTATTGTTTCATCTAATATTAAACTCAACTTCACAGGTGATGATATTGACAACGGCATAGGAAATATTATTCTAAGCAACACCGTTTATATTGAAGGCGAAGAAGTTTTTTCGTTTAAAGAATTTGAATTGGACATCCATGAAGAACTGAACAATCGCACACTTACATTAACCTCGGATATTGCAGATGCCGAATTCACAGGAAAATTCAAGTTCCGCCAGTTGCCCGAAGCGTTTAATAAACTGATGCAAAACTATCTTCCCACTTATGCAGGCAATTTTAAAACCGAAGCAGTTGAAAAAGAACCTCAGGTTTTTCAATACAACATAACACTAAAAAATACAGAACTTCTCAGTTTTCTTTTTGTGAAACAGTTGCATCATAAATCAGCCATTAAACTGAACGGAGATTTCAATTCAAACATCAACAGTTTTGTGCTTAACGGCACTATTCCTGAATTATACATAGACAGCCTGAAACTTGATACCATTAAAATTTCAGCAAAATCAGTTGGAAAAGAATTTCACGCAAACATCACTTCAAAAAAGCTGATTCTTTCGGATGGGTTTACTTTAAAAAATATTGCCGTTACATCTCAAATAGCTGATGATAATTTAGGCTATACTGTTAAATGGGATAATGAAGGCACGGTAGCAAATAAGGCCGATATCAGCGGCACAGCAAAGTTTGCACCGCGCTCGGTTGATATACGGATTCTACCCACAGAAATTTATATACAGGGCCAACAATGGGTTGTAAACCCCGACAACAAAATAAGTATTGATAGTGTGGATGTAACATTCCAGAACCTTACTTTTTTCAGCCGTGAACAAAGTATAACTGTTGACGGAAAAGTTTCTAAAAGAATGAACGAGCCGTTGGATGTGAAATTCAACCAGTTTGATATTTCAAACTTTAATTCCTTCACCGAAAAAAACGGGTTTGTATTCGATGGTTATATTGACGGAAAGGCTTCACTCAACAATATTCGTCAGAATTTAATTTTTACTGCCGACCTTAACTTTACTGAGCTTACCGTAAACAATGAACTGATTGGAACCGGTGCTATGTCCAGCACTTACGACAATGTTACAAAAGTGGTTGAGGCAAGAGGAAAACTAATGCGTGATGCAGTTCCCGCCATTGACTTCAGTGGAAAATATTACACTACAAAAAAGGAAGACAGTTTTGATTTTGACCTTTCACTTGACAAAACCCCGCTCAGTATTTTCAGTAAATACATTAGCGCTGTAATGGGCAACCTGAAAGGCTATGTCAGCGGAAAAGTAAAATTGAAGGGCACGCCAAAAGATCCTGACATTAATGGAAAACTAAACTTGCAAAAAGTGAATTTTGACATTGCTTACCTCAACACACATTACAGTTTTACAGGCGATGTAGATGTAACCAAAACTGCGTTTATCATCAACAACCTTCAATTACACGATTATGTTTCTGACTTGTCAGTATTACGCTTGCGCGATATCAATGACGGGATAGGAATTGTGAACGGAAAACTGATGCACGACAAGTTTAAAAACTTCCGCTTTGAAGCAACCTTGCAGGCAAACAATATGCTTTTCCTCAACACAACTGCGGGAATGAACTCCCTGTATTACGGAACGGCTTATGCTTCCGGAGTAATGAAATTTAAAGGCACTTTCAAAAAAATTGTGATGGACATTGCTGCCACCACCGACAAAGGAACCAAGTTTAACATTCCGCTTTTCGGAACAAGTAACGTAAGCGGTGCCGACTTTATAAGTTTTGTTAGTAAGAAAGATAGCCTCATTAAAGTGGCAAGAGAAATAAAAACTGCTTCTGCAAATGTTCAACTCAATTTTGATTTGGAAGTAACGCCAGATGCATTGGTGCAAATAATTTTTGACCCGCAAATCGGAGATATTATTAAAGGGCGGGGAAACGGTAATATTCAAATGAACATCAATACACTCGGGCAGTTTAATATGTATGGCGATTATGTAATTGATGAGGGAGATTACCTTTTCACTTTGCAGAATGTAATTAACAAAAAATTTATAGTAAAACAGGGTGGCACTATTAAGTGGAGTGGCGATCCTTATGATGCCGATATTAATCTGAATGCTGCTTACAAAGTGCGCACATCCCTTGCAGACATAATGGTGGATGATGCATCAACAGCAGTTACAAAAGAAAAATATTCAAAAAGAATTCTGGTTGAATGTCAGATGAAGATGACGGAAAAACTGATGAACCCCAACATCGCATTTGATATAGATCTCCCCAACTCAGACCAAGATACAAAAACCGACTTGCGAAGTAAAATCAGAACAGAACAAGACATGAATAAAGAGATTTTTAGTCTCTTGGTTTTGAACCGTTTTATTGCACTTGACAATGCAGGTGGCTCCGGGGTTGGTGGAAGTGCACTTACTTCCAACTCCAGCGAATTACTTTCCAATCAGCTTAGCAATTGGCTTTCGCGCATCAGCGATGATTTTGATTTGGGTGTCAATTACCGCACTTCAACAACAACAACACCGGGTGATGAAATTCAAGCCTATTTCTCAACACAATTATTTAACAACCGTGTTGTTTTTGATGGCAACGTAGGTGTTACTAACAAACAAAGTGCTTCGTCAGCCAGCAATATTCTAGGCGACTTTAGTTTGGAATATAAAATTACAGATGACGGGAAATTCCGTGTGCGCGCTTTCAATAAAACCAATGGAATAAACGTTGTTACTGCCAATTCACCTTACACACAGGGCGCAGGTATTTCATACCGTCAGGAATTTAATACGCTGGATGAATTTTTCAGAAATCTGTTTATCCGGAAAAAGAAGCAGAAAGAAGCTGCTCCTTTAATTCAGTAATTATACTGCTCCTTCCACAACTTTTTTAACCACTCGCGGGTTTGCTGTTCACGCTGATTGTTACCTGGTTCATAAAATACTTTCCCTGCAATTTGTTCAGGTAAATGTTCCTGACCCGAGAAATTATTTTCGTACTCGTGCGAGTATTTATACTCTGCACCATAGCCGATATCTTTCATCAGCTTGGTAGGCGCATTGCGCAAATGCAGGGGAACGGGCAAATGTCCGGTTGCTTCCACTTCAGCCTGCGCATTATTAATAGCCATGTAAGTAGAATTGCTTTTGGGCGAAGTAGCCAGATAAACCGTAGCCTGCGAAAGAATAATTCTGCACTCGGGATAACCGATTACATTCACAGCCTGAAAACAATTATTAGCAATTACCAATGCAGTAGGATTTGCATTACCGATATCTTCCGATGCGAGAATCAATAATCTTCTTGCAATAAAGGATGGATCTTCACCACCATTAATCATACGCGCCAACCAATAAACTGCTGCATTAGGGTCACTGCCACGAATACTTTTTATGAAAGCAGAAATAACATCATAGTGCATTTCACCTGCTTTGTCATACAGCGCAATATTTTGTTGAATGGTTTCTGTTACCAAATCATTGGTAACCGTAATTTCCTTTTGCCCCGAGCCGCAAAGAATATCCATGATATTAAGCAACTTCCGCGCATCACCACCTGAAAGGCGCATGACAGCTTCATTTTCCTGAACATTCATAGTAATACCCCTTTCCTTCCGGATGTATTGCACCGCTCGTTCAATCAGTTCAATCAAATCATTTTTCTCCAGATGTTTGAGAATATAAACTTGGCAACGAGATAGTAAAGCGGGGATAACTTCAAACGAAGGATTTTCTGTAGTGGCGCCAATTAACGTTACCGTTCCTTTTTCAACCGCACCCAAAAGTGAATCCTGTTGCGCTTTGCTGAAACGGTGTATCTCATCAATAAACAAAATCGGATTCCCTTTACTGAAAAGATTATTCTCTTTTGCTTTTTCAATCACCTCGCGCACATCTTTTACACCTGAACTAATTGCGCTCAATGTGTAAAAAGGACGATTTTGTGATTTTGCAATAATGTTGGCAAGCGTTGTTTTGCCTGTGCCGGGCGGCCCCCAGAAAATCATAGACGGGATTAATCCCGTTGAAATCATTTTTCGCAACGTTGAATTTTCACCAACCAGATGCTTCTGCCCAATGTAATCATCAAGCCCGGTAGGGCGCATATTTTCGGCTAAAGGCAAATGCTGCATTGGGAAATTATTTTTTCGACTATTCAGGTTTAGTCGCTTTGTCTTCTTTTTTCTCTTTCTTATCTTCCTTCTTCTCCTCTTTCTTTTCCTCTTTGGCAGGTTCTTTTTTCTCTTCTGTTTTTTCTTCTTTTTTCTTCTCTACGCAATGAATAGCCATAGAATCCGAAGCTGCTTTAAATTTTAATTCTGCTGCTTTTGTCCAGTCTTTGCAACCTTTTTCAGGTTTATTGTCGGCAGCTGATTTGGTATTAGCACGGTTATACCATGCTTCAGCAAAATCCGGTTTCAACTTAATTGCTTCGCTAAAATCTTTCTCTGCTTCTTTGTAAAGTTTTTGAGCAAAATAGGCTTTCCCGCGTGCATTCTGTGCATCATGATATTTAGGATTAACACCTAACGCACTTGTGTATTCCGCAGCTGCTTTGTCAAAAGTTTTCTGCTTCATGTAAATATTTCCTTTACCGAAAAAGGCTTCTGCAAAATCTGGTTTTAGTTCCAAGCCTTTGTTGTAGTCAGCTTCTGCACCAGTCAGGTCATTCAGCATAAATTTGCAATCACCACGGCTGACATAAGCATTCGGATAATCAGCTTTCAGAAAAACAACTTTGTTGTAGTCCTGAATGGCAAATTTGTATTCTTTTAAAATGTAGTATTCATATCCTCGGTAGTTATAGGCCTTAACAAAGTCAGGTTTTATATCAATGGCTTTATCGTAATCATAAACTGCCTGCTGATGAAAACCCAATTCACTTTTCACATTGGCACGGGCGAAATAAGCTTCAAAATAATCTGCTTTAAGTTCAATGGCATGATTATAATGCTTTAAAGCAAGTTCATTATTGCCTTTATTATAAGCTAAAAAGCCTTGTACATAATAGTCTTCTGAGGTTTCCTGTGCTGAAACAATAATTGAAAAAAAGAAAACAGAGAAAATAAGAAATACCTTTTTTATCATTATTAAAAAATACGGTTGACGAGCAAACATAAGAATAGTTTTTGCTTTCTGATTAACTTGAAACATAAAACAATTAGAATTTATCTTTAATATATAGCAATTAATCGCTTGTTTAATATAGTTTATTGACTATGTTTGTTGTTCTATAACACAAAACATCATTTAATGAAATTACACTTACGTTCAATTATCATTCCGTTTTGTCTATTCTTGTTTTCTGTTTCAGGCATCGCCCAAATCCGCAACGCCACCACCATAACGGTGCAAAGCGGAGCCAACCTCTACTTTGATGGCGCAGCAATAAATCAGGCAGGTGGAACCATCAGCAACAGCGGAACTTTGCATTTGAAAGGCGATTTCACCAACAGTGGGACAGCTGCTATTAACAGTACGGTAAAAGTGGATGGTTCGGGAACACAAAGCATCAGTGGTGTAAGCACCTTTGAAATTTTAGATGTAGAAAAATCAGGTGGCACTGCAACCGTTACTTCC
>JAGVLY010000048.1 GCA_020054035.1 Bacteroidia bacterium
CATCCACTTCAGGATGCGCAATGTTGAACTTCCCGTTAAAAACCGTTGGCTTGCCAAAAACCACATATTCTGTTCCCGCCTTGAGAGAGTTTTTAAGCCATTTTATTCCCTGAAACCAAACCAGTTCAATTATTCCCGAATCATCTTTAAAGTTGGCAACCATCCGTTGCGCACGGTTTTTACCAACCACTTCCATTGAAATAATTTTGCCCCGTAGTTGCACATAAGGCATATCGGCATCCAACTCAGTGGTTTTGTGAAACTTGGTGCGATCAACATAACGGAACGGAAAATACGAGAGCAAATCGGCAAAACATTCAATACCCAACTCGGTTCTGAGTAATTTACCACGCTCAGGTCCAACACCTTTAAGATATTCTATCGGAGTTTCTAAGAAATTGGCAGCCATGTTCGGGGTGCTAAAATGCGGAAAATATCTGGAGGAATACATACTCTGCTTTAGCCTTCAATCTGACATATTTCATACAATCATTAGGCTGCTTCACAAAATATAAAAGTTGTTTTATAAACTTTAAGTTTAAAGTAATTTTGTGCCTCTAATGCACCCACCAAAAAAAACCGACCGCGAGATCATCGCCAAATACATTCCCGAGCAAACGATTGACTTGGTTTTGCAATGGATTGAGCAATACAAATTTCGTATGCGCATCAAGCGCAAGCGCAATACCAAGCTGGGCGATTACCGTCCGCCTTTTGATGGGCGCGGACATTTTATAACCATCAACCACGACCTGAATAAATTTGCTTTTCTTATTACACTGGTGCATGAAGTTGCTCATCTTACTAACTGGGACAAGAATAAAAATCGTGTAAAACCTCACGGTGTAGAATGGAAAAAAGATTTTCAGCAATTGATGTTACCTTTATTAAAGCAAAACATTTTTCCACCGGATGTAAATCACGCCATTGATAAATACATGCGCAACCCTGCCGCTTCAAGTTGCTCTGACCTGCACCTGATGCGGGTGTTGAAACGTTACGATGTACATACTACTTCCGTTCACCTTGAGCAGCTTCCACACGGAACAACGTTTAAAATTGCAAACGGAAAAGTTTTTATCAAAGGCGAAAAACAACGTACACGCTTTAAATGCCAGGAAGTGGGAAGCCGATTAACTTATTTAGTGAGCGCACTGATGGAGGTGGAACAGGTTGAATAATAATAGCTCGCAAAGGCGCTAAGACGCAGAGAAAAAATCCAACATACAATCTTTGCGCCTTAGCGCCTTTGCGAGAAATGAGATTACTCTTAAATACTACTTTTGCCCCCGATGGAAAAAATCCGCATCTCTGCTGTTTCTTATCTTAACTCTTTGCCTTTTGTTTATGGCTTAAATCATTCTACTCTGAAAGATGAGTGCGCCATTTCATTAGACATTCCTTCGGTGTGTGCCGAAAAACTGATTAGCGGAAAAGTGGATGTAGGTTTAATTCCTGTTGCTGCAATTCCGCAAGTTGCAAATGCACACATCATCAGTGATTATTGCATTGGCGCCAAAGGAAAAGTGAAAACGGTTTGTCTCTTCAGCGAAGTTCCTCTTAATGAAATAAAAACCATTTTGCTCGACTACCAGAGCCGCACTTCGGTGATGCTGGTAAAAATTCTTGCCCGCGAATTCTGGAAAATAAATCCTGATTTTGTGAATGCGGAAGTGGGATTTGAGCAGAGTATTAAGGGGGTAACTGCTGCGGTTATTATTGGTGACAGGGCGTTTAGCCTCACCCCCGACCCCTCTCCCGAAGGAGAGGGGAGCAGAGGGCTATTGGCATACGACCTTGCCGAAGAATGGAGAAAATTTACAGGTCTTCCTTTTGTGTTTGCCTGCTGGGTAGCCAATAAAGAGTTACCTGCCGAATTTATTTCAGAATTTAACAACGCACTGAAAAACGGCTTGAATAACATTGACAAAACGCTGGAAGGATTTCCGCCAACGGTTGTAAGCAATGCAGAAGCAAAGAAATACCTGACCCAAGACATCAGCTATACTTTTGATTCGGAAAAGAAAAAGGCGCTGGAACTTTTCAATGAGCTTGCAAAAAATTTCTCCCGATAGTTATCGGGACTTAATATCTTCTTTACCTTAGCTACGGATTTTAAAACACAACACATGATGAGATATTTCTTCGCACTGCTGCTTACTACCTGCTGGCTGCTGCCCACCGCCTACTCCCAAACTGCTGCAGCCGATAAACTGAAAATGACCGCTGCCCGCCTGAAATATAACGAGCAGGATTACAATGGTGCATTACGCATTTACCGCGAAGAATTTGTAAAAGCTCCCGATGATGCCATGCTGAATTACCGCATGGGTGAAGCACATTTTGCACTGAAAGAATATGAACTTGCACTTGAAAAATTCAATGCTGCCGAAAAAACAAACAGCGTTGTTGATGGTGATTTATACCTCTTTCTGGGAAAAACCAATCAGGCGCTTGCCAACTTAGACAAGGCTTTGGAGCAGTACGAAAAATACCGCGCACAGGATCTAAAAAAGCCTCAGATGGAAGAAATAAACACCCTTGTCGCGCAGGTGAAAACCGCACAGGAATTATTGGCACGTCCGGTAAATGTGGTAATCAGCAATCCCGGAACGCCTATCAATTCCAAGTATAACGATTATCACCCTTCACTTACTGCCGACCAAAAGGTGATGGTATTTACTTCGCGCAGAGGCGAAGGAAAAGTTGCAGGTGTTGATATTAACGACCAGGGATTTTATGAAGATGTGTACATCACTCTCTGGAACGATACCATCAACGATTGGGCAGATGCAGCAATGGCTCCGGGTGC
>JAGVLY010000090.1 GCA_020054035.1 Bacteroidia bacterium
AAAAACAAGTAAATCATTTGCTCTGGTTGCTAAACTTAAAACAAATAAAATGAGTAAATTTGAAAAACATATAATTCTTGTTCTAATGCTACTGCTTAGTTCAACATTGATAAAAGCACAGATACCATTTAATGACCCGGCATGGATAAGACAGGATGCCGCTCACGGAACAGATGAATTTAATACTGCAATAGATAATAGTATGTGGTATAAATGTTATCCGTGGAATTGTGGAACTTACAGCATTTTTGACGGAGCAGAATTAAATTACCCTGCAAATGTTATCTGGAATACGGGTGATACAACCGTAACAATAAAAGCAGATACTATACAACCATCAATAACTTGGGTTCGTGTTACCCCTTCCGGAAATAATTTAATACCAGCAAATGGAGTTGATTACGCTTATACAGGTGGTGTACTCTGGCGAAAACAAGTAAATGATACTGACATATATAAATTCGGCTATATTGAAATTTTAGCAAAATATCCATCAGGGGTATGGCCGCTCTGGCCAGCTTTTTGGCTTTATGGGCAAGGAGATTGTGATGATATGATATACATAAATGACTATTACGATGAAATTGATATTGCCGAAAACTGGCCATCAGTAACTGCAGATGGGTATAAGGTAGGTACTAATGCATGGTTTTCTAACCCAGGCAGCTGCAACAGAGATTTTAATATTGGAGGAGAAGAAAACAGTACCGGGTTCTTAGTTTCTTCCGGCTTTCATAAGTATGCCTGTGAATGGGGACCCGATAGAATTATTTGGTATGTAGATGATGCTCCTGTTCGCTTTCTTTACGACCCAACAGGGGCAACAGTGGCTACGTATAGAATGACACTAATACTCGGGATGGGGTTGGCTAAAGATTTAGCTTATCTGCCATCAAATTGGACTGCTGTTAGCAATACTCCTCAAGAACCTACTAACTGGCCACAGTATTACGAAATTGCATATCTGCGATATTATAAATTAAATCTTGATTGTTCCACTGATTTAACTCTTAGCTCCACTTCTTATGATCGAAAAGTAAAAAAAACAATTACTACCAGTGCTTCCTCTACTTTGAATTTTAACCCAAGTTCACCGAGTGCAAGTTATACCTTAAGGGCAACAGATGCTGTAACTATAAATGCTCCTACAGGAAGTAATTCTGTTACCATAAATCCAAGCAGCACAGGTTATTTCGCTATTCAGGTCATGGATTGCCCTAATTAAAAATTAAACCAAATGAAAGCAAATTTAATAGCTATACTTTTTTTTATTCAAGCATTTACGATAAATGCCCAAACATGGGATTCTGTTGGCACTGGTATTAACAATGGAGGACCATCTGCTTACCCCAGAGTTAGTTCATTTGCTGTTTATAATAATGAACTTATTATTGGAGGTGGATTTAATTATGCTGGCGGACTTTCTGCAAATGGTGTTGTTAAATGGGATGGTGCAAACTGGGTATCATTAAATTGGCCTGCAGCTACAGGTGTAGGAGCTTTAGCAGTTTTTGATAATGAGCTTATTGTTGGCGGTGGTTTTATGACCACTGGTTTGTTATATATTGCTAAGTGGGATGGAACAAGCTGGCTTGATTGCGGCTCACTTCCAAGAGCAGTTTCTGCATTGGGTGTTTATAATAATTCTGTTTATGCAGGTTTACAGAGCAATTTGTCCACTACATACATTCATCAAGCAAGTGAATGTGTTTGGTCATCTAATAACTCTGGTATGGACTATTCAACTCGTGCATTTGCTGTATACAATAATGAATTGTACGCTGGGGGTGTTTTTACAACAGCAGGTGGTGATTCTGTTAATCACATATCGAAATGGGATGGTGCAGCGTGGTCAGCGGTAGGGGCAGGGGTTAATTTGGCTGTATTATCATTAACAGTCCATAATGGTGATTTATATGCAGGTGGTATTTTTACAGAAGCTGGTGGAAATCCTGCAAATAATATTGCAAAATGGGATGGCTTAAACTGGTCGCCTTTAGGATTAGGGACAAATTCTACGGTAAATGCATTATGTTCATTTAATGGTGAACTATATGCCGCTGGTGATTTTACAATGGCAGGAGGTAACTCTGCAAACCGAGCTGCAAAATGGGATGGAATAAACTGGTCGGCTTTAGGAGGCGGGGTTGATTCTACAGTATCTGCTCTTTGCGCTTATAATAATCAACTATATGTTGGTGGTTTATTTTCTAATGCGGATGGCGTCCCAGCCAGCCGCATTGCGCGTTGGACACCCGAAGGTATAGGTATTAATGAAAATGGTAACAAAGTGGAAGTGGCTGTTTTTCCTAATCCATTTTCTGCTGCCACTACCCTAACCTTAACCAAAGAAATAAAACACGCACTAATATCGGTTTACACCATACAAGGCAAAGAAGTAAGAAACACAAAATTCAGCGGAAAAAGTGTAATGCTTGAAAAAGAAAATTTGGCAGGGGGTGTTTACTTCTATAAAATTACATCACCCAATGAAGTTATTGCAACAGGTAAATTGGTTATTCAATAAAAAATGAAAACACACTTATTCTTTCTTGCTATCGGATTTTTTATTTGCACAGCATTTATCCTGCCAACAGAAGACTATCGCGATGCTTATGTAGGCACCTATTTTTGCAGAAGCAAATGCCAGTCGCTTACTTCAGATTATACTGAAATCAATTATCGTAACGATACCGTTACTATCAGTATCACTAAAAACACCCGTGATTCCATTCTCAATATTACCATACAAGGAAGGGCGTATGAAGTAAAAGTGAACAACGCAATTATGAATGTAGATGCACAAATCAACCGTTACAAGGGGAAATTCTTTTCACAGGATAGTATTTCATTCAGCACCTCATCAGGTCGCATTCCAAACGGATGCAGCTATAGAGGCAAAAAGCAATAAGAAGTACAATTTATGAGACAGTGGGAGAAACTGTGTTGAATTTGCTTCTATATTTGCACCCGAAATGAAATTCTCCTACAAACTACTTTTCACCATAATTATAGCAGCATTTATAATTATGGCTTTGCCTGAGGCGGCAGATGCGCAGTGCGCCATGTGTAAAGCAGTTGCTGAATCAAATCAGAATGCAAAAGGCGAGCAACACTTTGGGGCAAATCTTAACAATGCTATTCTTTACCTGATGGCTGTGCCGTATGTAGTACTTACCTTTCTGGCGTTTCTCTTTTTCAAGAAAGAGATTATGGCTAAAGTGGCGTCACTTAAAGCACGTTTCCTAGGGGTTAAGCAATCTTTATAAGACTTCTCGACTACGCTCGAAGTGACAGGATTATGCTTTGGGTGACACAAATTAACCTTTCGGCAAAAGCTTAATCAGATAATCACCGTAACCGCTTTTTAAAAGGGGTTCAGCAAGTTTTCGCAGTTGTTCATCATTGATGAATTTCATGCGCCATGCAAGTTCTTCAATGCAACCGATTTTTAGTCCCTGACGCTCTTCTATTACCTGCACAAATTGTCCGGCCTGCATCAAGGAGGCAAAAGTGCCTGTATCTAACCAGGCAGTGCCGCGGTCAAGCAAAGCAACTTTCAGTTTTCCGGCAGCGAGGTAATGTTTGTTTACATCGGTAATCTCATATTCGCCACGTGCGCTGGGTTTTAAGTTTTTGGCAACTTCCACTACACTGTTGTCATAGAAATAAAGACCGGGAACAGCATAGTTTGATTTAGGTTGCTTAGGCTTTTCTTCAATAGACAAAGCAGTTTGGTTGGCATCAAAATCAACCACACCGTAACGCTCAGGGTCCGAAACGTGGTAGGCAAACACTACTCCCCCATCGGGATTGTTATGATGCTGCACCAACTCAACTAAGCCCGAACCGTAAAAAATATTGTCGCCAAGAATAAGCGCCACTTTATCATTACCGATAAATTTTTCGCCAATCACAAATGCTTGTGCCAGTCCGTTGGGTACTTTTTGTTCTTCGTAAGAAAACTTGCAACCTAATGATTCACCATCACCTAAGAGCTTTTTAAAGTTCGGCAAATCATGTGGCGTAGAGATGATTAAAATCTCGCGGATGCCTGCCATCATAAGAACCGACAGCGGATAATAAATCATCGGCTTGTCGTAAACGGGCATCAGTTGTTTGCTTACTGCAAGTGTTAAAGGATGCAGGCGTGTTCCGCTGCCTCCGGCTAAAATTATTCCTTTCATTCTTCTTGTTCTGTTTTTCTGATTTTTAAACTTTCAAGGTCAATATCTTCTTCCTCGTCATAAATTTCGAGTAAGGGTTCGGTAAATGCTTTGGTGGTTATGGATTTATCCAACGACAAAATTAATGCAGGAAGAATAATGAGGTTAGTGAACATGGAAACCATGAGTGTTATGGCTGTGAGTAATCCCAGTGCCTGTGTTCCTCCAAAAGTGGATGCACAAAAAATTCCGAAACCAAAAAACAAAATAATGGAAGTATAAATTATGCTGATACCGGTTTCGCGTAAAGTTAGGATGGCAGATTTGCGGATGTTCCAGTTGTGGAGTTTTAATTCCTGACGGTATTTGGCAAGGAAGTGAATAGTATTATCTACTGAAATTCCATAAGCAATACTGAAGACAAGAATGGTGGAAATTTTAATCGGGATACCAAAAAAGCCCATCATACCTGCGGTAACCAATTGCGGAATTAGATTGGGTACGAGCGAAATCATCACCATGCGCCATGACGAAAACATTCCTGCCATCATCAGCGAAATAAGGAAAATAGCAAGCAGCAAACTCCAGAGCAAATTGCTTATCATGTATTCGTTGCCTTTGAGAAACACCACACTGGTTCCGGTAAGTGTTACATTGTATTTATCAGGCGGAAAGATTGAATCTATTTTTGGTTGAATACTTTCTTTCAATGCTTTCAGTTGAGGTGTGCCGATATCTTCGATGTGTGCGGTAACTCTGGTTATCTGCTTACTGCTATCAATAAACGAATGTAGCAGGTTGCGGTTTTGTGTTTGCTCAGGAACATAATCCAGAATAAAACCCTGCTCCTGAGAATTGGGAACGCTGTATTTTTCTGCATCACCACGATAAAACGCCTGCTTGGAAAATTTGAAAACTTCCAACACCGAAAGCGGCTTTGAGAACTCGGGATAAGTAGCAATCACCTGTTGCAATTCATCAATCTTTTTGAACATGGCAGGGCTCATCACCTTGCCTTTCTTTTTGGTGTCTATCTCAATTTCAAAAGGCATTACTCCATTGAAATTCTTTTCAAAATATTTTAAGTCAACATACACGGGGTCGTAACGCGGAAGGTCGTCAACAATGTTTCCCGTAGTTTTCATTTTTGTAACACCGTAAATGGAAATGGCTGTAAACAACAACGAAAAAATGTAAACCAGTTTGCGGTGTTCGGTAACAAGTGTAATCAGGTTCTCTACAAAGCCGCTGAAAAAACGATTGTCTAAATGCTTGGTATGCTTTACCGAAGGAGGAGCAAGAAAACTGAAAAAGATGGGAATAAGCGCCAATGAAAGAAAGAAAATAATCATTACGCTGATGGTTGCCACGATACCAAACTCTTTCATAATCTGACTTTCAACCAACAAGAACGTGGCAAAACCAACGGCAGTATTTGCATTGGTTAAAAACGTTGCGTTACCAACTTTTGTAATTGTGCGTAGCAAGGCACGCGCCTGATTACCGTGCGTTTTGTATTCGCGGTGGTATTTATTAATGAGGTAAATATTATTCGGAATGCCGATGACAATCAACAGCGGAGGAATTAATCCGGTAAGGATGCTGATTTTGTAACCCATCATTCCCTGCAAGCCCATGCACCACACCACACCGATTGCCAAAACCAACATGGAGACAAACACAATTTTGAACGAGCGGAAGAACAGATACAGAACCAATGAAGTAACAAAAGCGGCAAGAAAGAGGAACATGGTTAACTCTTCAGCAACCTGCATAGCAACTTTGCTTCTTATATATGGCAAGCCCGAAAAATGAACTTCTGTTTTTTGTGTTTCCTGAAATGCTACAGCCGTTTCTTCAATCTCTAATACCAACTTGTTACGCTTCTTATTGTCCAGCACTTTTTTGCTCATGGTGATGAACATAATGCTAGTGTGGGTTTCCGGATTGTAAATTACATTGCTGTAAAAAGGTAAACCCGTGATAATGTTTTTAAGGCTGTCGAGTTCCTGCTGTGTTTGCGGCTTACTGTTGAGTATGGGAAGAAACTCAAACTTTTTAAGGCTGTCGTTGCGTGTAAGGTTGTATAAACGTGCAACGGAAACAACTTCTTCAACTCCTTCGAGCTGTTTCATTTTTTCGCCCAAATCATACCACGCATTGAAGTGATCGAGCTTGTAAAGTTCGTTGTCGGTGATGCCTACAAAAAGAACATTACCGTCTTCGCCAAAAAGTTTTTTAAAATTTTCGTATTCAATAAAGGTGCTGTCGTCAGAAGGCAGCATTTTGGCAAAGTCGTAACGGATTTCAGCAAAGCGGGCGTAGTAGCCCATCAAAGCTGTCAGCAAGCCAATGATAATAAGGATAGCTATCCTTTGGCGAAGAATGATTCTTGCTGAATTTTCCCACATATCTTATCGGCAGAAACGGTTTTGGTTAGTCAGTAATGAACGAAAGTAGAAAAAATATCCTACTCCTCATCCACCTCAATTCCAAGATACCTCAGAACTTTCGCGTCTGTTTCTTTATCAATGAGTTCGCCTACCATCGTGTCGATCGAATCACGCAGGGTATTGGTTTCGGCCAGCAGCGCTTTATCTACTTCATCGGAAGAAGGTTCCAGGTTTTCTGCTTTTTTAGCCAACGCATCGCGCAACTCGGCCAAAGCCTGAATACCACCCAAACGCAGAAACCATGCGTTGTCAGTTTCTGCAATAATTTTAAAAAACGGCAGTGTTCGTTTAGTCATTTCGGCATCATCGGTGCGTTGCAGAAAACGGCTGTAGAGCAAAATAAAACTGTATTTATCATTGGCGTTTGTAAGGCGTTTGTAGTTATCAGCAAAGAAAGATTCTTTTTCTCTTCCTCCATACTGCATGTAAACAGTTGCTACATCGGTAAAGGTTTTCAGGTCGCCACGCTTTTCCAGTTCTTCAGCATTGGCCAGTCCTTTTTCTTTATCTGCTTTTGCAATGGCAGCCAACGCCATACCAGAAACATTGTACGATGAATCGTTCATGGCTTTTTCATATACCGAAAGCAATTCAGTACCCGGATGATTTTTGATTAAATATTTAAGAGCGGCTGCACGCACTGCTGCTTTTTCATCGCTTTGTGCCATTGCCGAAATTTTTGTTTTCAGTTGTTCTTTGTTGGCATATTCAAGTCCTGATAAATAGCTGATGGTATTGGAACGTAGTTTCCAATACTTATCGTTCAGCCCTTCCAGAACAACCATCTGAGCAATGGAATCATCTGCGTTTGATAATTTAACCAGTGCTTCCTGGCGGTCTAAATAAAGCGGTGCGTAGTGATACTGATGAATGTATTCCGATGCTTGCCGTTCTTCTTCTCTGATACAAAGCAGCATTTTTTCGGCATCAATATTTACTAAGTCAGGTTTGCCTTTGCAGGGAAGAGCAAAAGTCTGCAACTGTTCTTCCAACACAATCTGATGGCGCACTATTTCTTTACCGTGATATACATCTACATACATCGGCAATCTGTAAAGCGGTGTTGTTTCCAGGTCCTGTTTTTGTTCAATGGTTATGGTTAAACGGTTTGTTTCTTCAGGATATTCTGTTTCATTGTAATAATACCAACCAATTCCTAACTCAGGGTGCCCTTTGGCCAGAAACCATTGATTGAAAAACCAGTTCATGTCTTCGCCTGTTACTTCTTCAAAAGCCAGACGCAACTGATGAATTTCAACCGAAGTGAATTTATTTTTCTCCAGATATAATTTCAGTGAAGCAAAGAAAGCATCGTCACCCACTGCCTTGCGCAGCATGTGTAACACCCTGCCACCTTTTGCATAACTGTGGCTGTCGAACATATCTTCTTTATCGTTGTATTCAAAACGAATCAGGTCTTTTTTATCGTAAGCAGCTTCGCGCAAATAATTACTTAAGTCGCCATCTAAATGATGGTCGGCAGCATCGCGTCCGTATTTGTATTCGCGCCACAGGTATTCACCATAGGTGGCAAATGATTCATTAAGCGGAAGGTTTGACCATGACTCGCAGGTAACCAAATCGCCAAACCATTGATGAAACAATTCGTGCGAAATAATGTCTTCGTTATCACCGTCCAGCATTTCGCGGGCAGTCTGATGAAGGAACTCACCGTGCAGCGTTGCACTGGTATTTTCCATTGCTCCCGAAACATAATCGTGTACCACCACCTGCGAATATTTCTCCCAAGGATAGTTTCCGAATTTAGAAGAAAAATATTCAAGCATTTCGGGGGTATGTCCAAAAATTGTTTTTGCATATTTCTCGTATTCCTTATCAACATAGTAGTTTACATCTATGCCCTTCCACTTGTCTTTTACAATGGCGAAGTTGCTTACCGCCATCATAGCAAGATAAGGCGCATGCCCGAGTGATTGTTTCCAGTAATCGGTGCGTGTGCCGTTGCCGTTGTTTTTTGATGAAAGTAATAAACCGTTAGACAGTGTTACAAAAGCAGTGTCAACAGTCATATAAATTTCCTGTGTCATGCGTTCGTTAGGCGAGTCAATGGTTGGAAACCAGCAGGAACTTGCTTCGGTTTCGCCCTGAGTCCACACTTGTTTAGGTTTGTTTTTGTCTTTACCTAAGGGATTGATGAAATACAAACCTTTGTCGGAAGTGATGGCTTTGCTACCTCCTGCTTCCAGTTCTTCGGGTTTGGCAGTGTAGTCAATAAAGAGTTTGTATTCTTCGGTGCGCGTGTAGGTTTTATCTAATCTGATGCGAAGTTTCAAACTGTCGTATTCAAGCTTCAAAGGAGTTTTACCGCTTGCAGTCAGTAATGAAATCTCGCGGATGTCGAAACCTTTTGCATCAAGTGTAAGCGAATCAGTTGGGTAGAAATAGGGCTTGAAAGACAGCGTTGCTTTTCCGTTGAGCTGCTGTTTTTCCCAATTAAAATTTACCTCCAGTTTGGTATGCAACAAATCATTAATGCGTTTGTTAGAAGCACGGTAAGGATTTTTATCCATCGCTTCATCATAGCTTTTCAGCCATTCTTCCATATCAAAAGCTGTAGTATCTGTTAAGCCATCAGCATCCGAAAGTTTTTCTTTGGGTTTGCAGGCACTGAAAAAAAGGACTGCAATCAGGGTAATAAGTGAAAAGACTTTATTCATTCTTAAGTTTGATTTAGCGCGCGAAGGTAGCGTAAATCCTATGAATTCAAATCTATAAATTGACCGTTAAAAAGATTGAGTTTTCTTTTTACCTTCGTGCCTCTTAAACCAAAAACATTATGGACGAAGAAATAGAATTGGCAATTGCCACAGCCGAAGAAGAAATGCAAAAAGCGATTAACCACTTTGAATCTGAATTAACAAAGATCAGAGCGGGTAAAGCAAATCCGTTTATGCTGGATGGAATACAAGTACCGTATTACGGAACCATGTCGCCATTGAAAAATGTATCAGGCATCAACACACCTGACCCAAAAACATTGGTTATTCAGCCGTTTGAAAAATCGTTGCTGAAAGACATTGAGAAAGCTATTCTGGATGCTAATCTTGGTTTCACACCTTCTAATGATGGTGCTGTTATCCGTATCAATATTCCGCCACTTACCGAAGAGCGCAGAAGAGGTTTGGTGAAACAGGCAAGAACCGAAATGGAACATTGCAAAGTAAGCATACGCAGCGCACGTAAAGATGCGAATGAATATATCAAAGGCCTGGTAAAACAAGGCTTGCCCGAAGATATGGGTAAAGGTGCTGAAGAAAAAGTGCAGAACCTTACCAACGCCTATACTGCTAAAACGGATGCGCATTTGGAGAGCAAGGAGAAGGAGATAATGACGGTGTAGTGTGATGGAACGCTGATTGTTATGATTCTGATGATTTTCACTGATCTAAATGAATACGACCAATTATCTTCATTCTGATACTACAAGTTTAATTCTTAAAGCATTTTTTACTGTTTATAATAAACTTGGCTACGGATTCCTTGAAAAGGTTTATGAAAATGCTTTTTTAATTGAATTAAGAAAACTTGGCTTGGCTTGCCAAAAGCAAGTTCCAATTGATGTTTTTTATGATGGTCAAAATGTTGGATTATATTTCGCTGATATTGTTGTAAATGACTGTGTCATTATTGAATTAAAAGCAGCTGAAGCACTGATAGAAGAACACGAAGCACAACTAGTAAATTACTTAAGAGCAACTGAAGTTGAAGTTGGGTTGCTACTGAATTTTGGTAAAGACCCAGGGCATAAACGCAAGGTTTTTACCAATGAATTCAAAAATCTTAAATAATCTTAACAATCATAAAAATCTGCGTTCTATCACAACATGCAAAAGCGCTGGCTGTCAAAATCAAAACCTGATTCTAAAATTGCAGAATCACTTGCAGCATCTTTAAATATTGATAACAAACTTGCCTCACTGCTTGCGCAGCGAGGTGTAACAACGTTTGACGAAGCCAGACATTTCTTTCGTCCTGAGTTTAGCGATTTGCATAATCCTTTCCTGATGAAGGGCATGGACAAGGCTGTGGCGCGTTTGGAACAGGCCATTGCTGCGGGAGAAAATATTTTAGTGTATGGCGATTACGATGTGGATGGCACAACAGCCGTTGCCTTTTTCTACACTTTTCTTTCAACTTTTTATCCTAAAACGGATTACTACATTCCCGACCGCTACAAAGAAGGCTACGGAATTTCGTTTGCAGGAATTGATTTTGCAGAAGCCAATAATTTCTCGCTGATTGTTGCGTTGGATTGCGGAATACGATCTAATGACAAAGTAGATTATGCACACGCAAAAGGAATTGACTTCATTATCTGCGACCACCATTTACCCGGAGAAAAAATTCCTAAATCTATTGCTGTGCTTGATCCCAAGCAAGCCGATTGCAATTATCCCTTTAAAGAATTAAGTGGTTGCGGCATTGGTTTTAAACTGGCACAGGCGTATGCACAGAAAAATAACATTGCATTCACGGAACTTGAAAAATATATTGATTTAGTAGCGGTTAGTATTGCAGCCGACATTGTTCCTATTACAGACGAAAACCGTGTGCTTACTTTTTACGGTTTGAAAAAACTGAACGAAAATCCGAGCAACGGATTGAAATCTATTATTGAACTCAATAACCTGAAACGTGAACTGAACATCAGTGATATTGTATTTATTATTGCTCCACGCATTAATGCCGCAGGACGTATTGCCAGCGGAAAACAAGCTGTTGAGTTATTGATTTCTTCTACAAAAGATAATCATGGGGCAATGGCATTGGGCATTAACCAAACCAACAGCGAGCGACAGGTTTTAGATAAAGACATTACCGAACATGCACTGGGTATGATTGCCGAAAGTAAGGTGTTGCAAAAACGGAAATCAACTGTTTTATTTCACGAGAACTGGCACAAAGGTGTGGTGGGTATTGTTGCCTCGCGCCTGATTGAAACGTATTACAAGCCTACTATTATTCTTGCTGTGGAAGATGGCTATGCAACAGGCTCGGCACGCTCGGTGCGCGACTACAATGTGTATGAAGCCATAGAAGCATGCAGTGATTTACTGGAACAATTTGGCGGACATAAATATGCCGCAGGCTTGAAAATGAAAGTTGAAAATGTAATTGCTTTTGCAGAAAAATTTGAACGTGTAGTTTCCGAAACCATTACTGAAGAAATGCTGACGCCCTGCATTGAAATTGATGATGATCTGAAACTCGACAACATCAACGAAAAGTTTTTGCGCATACTGAAACAGTTTGCGCCTTTTGGTCCGGGAAATATGAACCCCGTATTCATGACCAAAAGTCTTTCGTGCAAAGGATTTCCACGCGTGATGAAAGACAAGCACTTGAAGTTAGATCTGTATGACCCCGAGAACCCAACCCGTACAATAGAAGCAGTTGCCTTTAACATGGTAAACCATTTTGAAAGCATCAGCAGCAAAATGCCTTTTACTATTTGCTATTCCGTTGAAGAAAATAACTGGAACGGGAAGAGCAGCATTCAGTTAAATGTGAAGGATATTCGATTTTGATTTTGACAAGCTTTATAAGTTTGTCAAACCTTTTATACCTAATACAAATCCAATGAAAAATTCACTTTTGATTTTACTCTTACTTTCTTTAAATACTTTTGCCCAACCCGGTTGGCAAACATTAAAAGCAAAAGAGTATTCTATAAAATATCCTGCCGATTGGACTGCTGATAAAACCGGACAAATGGGTGCTACCTTCTTTTTGTTTTCTCCGGCAGATTCTGAAAGCGATGCATTCAGAGAAAATATTAATCTGCTGGAACAAGATTTATCTGCTTACAATCTTGACCTGAATGGCTTTGCAGCCTTGTCTGAAAAACAAATAACAACAATGGTTAAAGATGCAAACGTAATTGAAAGCAAGCGTGTAAAAAGTAAAGGAAATGAGTTCCATAAAATGATTTATTCGGGCGAGCAAAGTGATATGCTTTTAACCTTTGAACAGTATTATTGGGTTAAAAACAAGAAGGCGTACATACTTACTTTTACCTGCACTCAAGAAAATTTTGAGCGTTTTAAAAAAACAGGTGAAGAGATAATGGCATCGTTTGTTTTACAAAAGTAATCAGCGTTTCACGGAGTTATATTTTATTGATCCTAAATACTAAACAAAATGGCAAAGACACAAGGCACAAAAGAATCTCCCTGGAAACTGAAAACACCTCCGGGAACATCAGATTACGAAATGTATAAAGATGTGAAAGACGGGAAAGAAATAATAGTCTGCACCGTTGGCAAAACAGTTTTACATTACGATGCCCGCTGCTTAAATGATTTACATGCTATGCTTAAAAAGCATGGCGACTGGATGGAACTGGGTAGTGCTGACGAACAAAAACCTGCGAAAGACGGAACAGTAGAAGCCTGGGGACGTTCACCAAAAAATCCTGTTGGCGGTTGGTATGGTTTAAAGAAAGGTTTGCGGGGAAGGTTTGGAATGTATGTCCCGCCTTTGATGGAAGTATTGGGATTAGCAGAACTGGAGCATAATCCTAAGAACAACAGAATGCGTGCGAAGTAATGAAGCCGTCACCCTGAACTTGTTTCAGGGTCTTTTTCTGAGATGCTGAAACAAGTTCAGCATGACGGGAATCTCCCCAACTCCTCATACAATTCTTTCAGCGGAAGTCCCATCACATTGAAATAAGAGCCTTCAATCTTTTCAATACCAATGTAGCCAAGCCATTCCTGAATGCCGTAAGAACCGGCTTTATCAAAAGGTTTGTAGTTGTCCAAGTAATGGATGATTTCCTGTTCAGTAAGCGGTTTAAAAAACACTTTGGTAGTAACAAAAAACGAGTGCGATTTATCTTTTGAAGTAAGCGTAACACCTGTAAAAACTTCGTGCATATTTCCCGAAAGTGTTTTCAGCATGTTCACTGCATCTGCATAATCTTTGGGTTTTCCTATTTCTTTTTCGTTAATCCAAACGATGGTATCGGCAGTGATTACAATGGTATTTTCATCAATTGTATTGTTAAACTCTGCAGCTTTCTTTTGCGAGAGGTAAAGCGGAATTTGTTGGGCTTTCAGTTCTTTGGGAGCAGTTTCATCTATTGGTTTTACCTCCACAGTAAAATCAATACCCAGTTCTTTCAGCAATTGTTGTCTGCGTGGTGAAGCCGATGCAAGGATGATTTTCTTTTTCATGTTAGAGGGGATGGCACACGGATGACACGGATTAAGCGGATAAAAAGGGATCTAAAAAATCAGTGACAATCAGTTGAATCCGTGTCATCCGTGTGCCATTAATTAAAGCGTGTATTTAAAAACCAACATGGATAAAACCCCTCCTACCATCACCATTTTTGAAAGTGTACTTGCAAAATGAAAATCATTTTTCTCTTTTGCTTTTGCTGTTTTAATCACTAACCATAATGATGGCAATTGCACCGCAACAAGAAAATAAACCATGGAAATATAATCCTGCGATTCGTATTGGTAATACTGAATATAA
>JAGVLY010000116.1 GCA_020054035.1 Bacteroidia bacterium
AGTTGGCGGACCATATTATATAACCAAACTTACTAATCGTGTTGCCTCTTCAGCCAACGCTGAATTTCACGCCAGGATTATTTCTCAAAAATTCATTCAACGTGAATTAATTCGCGTTTCGGGTGAAATTTATAACGAAGCATTTGAAGATACTTCGGATGTATTTGACTTATTGGATAAGGCAGAAAGTAATCTGTTTGGAATTGCCGAGGGTAACATCCGTAAGAACTACGATAAAATGAGTTCGTTGTTATACGAAGCCATTAAAGAAATTGAAAAAGCAAAAAACAATTCCGGGCACTTGACCGGTGTTCCTTCCGGCTTTACTGCGCTTGACCGCGTTACGGCAGGCTGGCAAAAATCCGACCTTGTTATTATTGCTGCTCGACCCGGTATGGGTAAAACGGCTTTTGTATTATCAATGGCACGCAACATTGCTGTTGATTTCAAAAAGCCGATTGCACTGTTTTCATTAGAGATGTCGTCCATTCAATTGGTGAACAGGCTTATTTCCAGCGAAACTGAATTACCTGCCGACAAACTAAGACGCGGACAACTGGAAAGTCACGAATGGCAACAACTGCAATCGAAAATAACCCCGCTTGCCGATGCGCCCCTTTTTATTGACGACACTCCTGCCCTATCTATTTTTGAGCTTCGTGCAAAATGCCGCAGGCTGAAAACGCAGCACGATGTGTCTATGATCATCATTGACTATTTGCAGTTAATGCAATCAGGAACCGACAGCAAAAACGGAAACCGTGAGCAGGAGATTAGCATGATTTCACGCTCACTGAAGAGTATTGCCAAAGAATTGGAAATCCCCGTTATTGCACTTTCGCAGTTAAGTCGTCAGGTGGAGACCAGAACAGGAAGCAAACGCCCGCAACTTTCCGACTTACGTGAATCAGGTGCGATTGAGCAGGATGCGGACATTGTGTTATTCCTTTACCGTCCCGAGTATTACAAACTCGAAGAGTTTGAAAATGGCGACCCTTCAAAAGGACAAGCCGAAGTAATTATTGCCAAGCACCGTAACGGTTCGCTGGAAGATGTGCGTTTGAAATTTATTGACCGTCTTGCTAAATTTACGAACAACGATTACGAAGGCAATTTTGACCCGCAGGCTGGCATTTCAAATTCTACTGATTTTGTAAATAACCCAACTACTACAAAATCTTCGCGCATGAATAACATTGAGGAAGACGATAACCTTTCTCCGTTTTAGTTTTAGCCACAGATTACACAGATTTACACAAATTTAATCTGTGAAAATTTGTGCAATCTGTGGCAACATTTTAAAAATCAATTAGCGGCTTTTCGATTTAATCCAATTTCTTTCCGAAATTTGCGTTAGTATTTTATGAAAATGAAACGCATATTATTTATTGTTGCTTTTGTATTGTTAGCCGGAAGCCTGCGCGCTGCCTACATCCTTATTCCTATGGATGAATCGCAGAAAGACCATTTGAAAGCATACGGAATTGCTTACTGGGTTTTAACAAAAGATGTGGAAGTGGACTGGCTGCTCAACTACCGTGGCGGCAGTTTTATGATTAAGCAAAGTAAAACCATAGAAAACGAATGTGTCATTCGCGGTGTCTCTTACGAGATAATTGCTGATGTTCAGGCTACTTCAATCTTACAGGAAATAGCCGACCCCGAAGTAAATATGGATGTGGCTAAATTGGAGAAAGCGCCAAAGGTTGCTGTGTATTCACCCAAGAACAAACAACCCTGGGACGATGCCGTAACGCTGGTTCTTGCTTATGCAGAAGTTCCTTATGAAGTAATTTATGACGATGAAATTTTGGACGGCAAACTACCGCTCTACGATTGGCTGCACCTGCACCACGAAGATTTTACAGGACAATACGGACGCTTTTATGCTTCGTATCAAAATGCTCCGTGGTATCAGGAACAGGTACGTTATTCCGAATCAAGCGCAAAGTCGCGTGGCTTTGATAAAGTCTCGAAAATGAAACTGGCCGTTGCGCAACGAATAAAAGAATTTACTGCCGGTGGCGGCTTTCTTTTCACCATGTGTTCTGCAACTGATTCGTATGATATTGCTATGGCAGCACAAAACTTAGACATCTGCGAAAGCATGTTTGACGGTGATGGAACAACTGCTGACTACAACAACAAATTAGACTTCTCACAAACATTTGCTTTCAAAGATTTCACTCTGAAAACAAATCCGCTGGAATATGAGTTCTCAAACATTGATGCTACCCAAACACGGGCAATGAAAGTGAATAAGACAACTGACTTTTTCACCTTGTTTGATTTCTCAGCAAAATGGGATCCAATCCCAACAATGCTTTGCCAGAACCACCAACAGATCATCAAAGGATTTATGGGGCAAAGTACAGCCTTCACTAAAAAATACATAAAGTCAGAAGTTCTGATAATGGGCGAAAACAAAGCACTGGACGAAGCACGTTATATTCATGGAACCTATGGTAACGGCACCTGGACTTTCTATGGTGGCCACGACCCCGAAGATTATCAACACTTTGTTGGTGATCCTCCAACAGACTTGGCATTGCACCCAAACTCACCGGGCTACAGGCTAATTCTTAACAACATTCTTTTTCCAGCTGCGAAAAAGAAAAAGCAGAAGACTTAAAGTCCAATCACCTTCATTTTAATTCCGTCTTTCGGACGCATCGTAATCAGTGCATCTTTTTCAATTTCGTGCGTTTCTGTTCTGCGAAATTTAAAGCGTTGTGCAAGAGTTGCAATAACAATCTGCATTTCCATCATGGCAAAGCTATTGCCTATGCACAACCTTGGTCCGCCACCAAAAGGAAAATAAGCAAACTTCTTTATATTCTTGGCATTCTCATCACTGAAACGTTCTGGCATAAATTTATCTGGCTGCTCCCAATAATCGGGATGGCGATGAACTTGATAGGTCATCAACATCATGTTTTGTGCGGGCGCAATTTTGTAGCCGTCAATTTCATCTGCTGCTAAAGACTTCCTTCCGATTGTCCATGCCGGAGGATAAAGCCGCATGGATTCTTCAATCAACTGTTTGGTGTATTTCAACTTTGGAATATCTGCAAAGCCGGGTGTTCTTCCGTCAAGCACTGTTTTTAATTCATCGCGCAGCTTCTGTTCTTCTTCCGGGTGTTGATCCATCAACATCCAAAACCATGAGAGCGACAAGGAAGTAGTTTCATGTCCTGCAAGAAAAATAGTCATACACTCATCACGCAGTTGGAGGTCGCTCATTCGTTCTCCCGTTTCTTCATCCACTGCATCCATCAGCATCGAAAGCAAATCGTTGGGCTTATCCTTTTCTTTTCTGCGGCTTTCAATAAAACTATAAATAACACTATCCAAATCCTTCCCTGCTCTTCTGAAATCACGGTTAGCTTTAACCGGCATCCACAAGGGCCAGCGAACCGGATTTTGAATTCGGCTGATGGCAAATTCATTGGCTACGGTAAGCGAATCGCGGATTGTTTCCATCTTATCGCTTACATTAGAACTGAACAAGGCTGCCGCTACAATATCCAACGTAACCTCGTTCATATATTCGGTAATGTCAATTACTTTATTTTGCTGTTTTACTTCTTCCAATTTAGCAGCAAGAGCTTCTGCCGAGCGCGACATTTGTTTGGTAATTTCAATCAGTTTCTCTTTATGAAAAGCCGGCTGCGCCAGTCTGCGTTGCTTGCGCCAAAAATCTCCTTCGCTGGTGAGCAAGCCATTACCAAGAAAGAGTTTCAGCACTTCGTAACTGAAACTTTTTACATAGTTCTTATTATTTTCTTGCAACACATGGCGTATGTAATCAGGCTTGGTAATGACAATGATTTTAAACGCAAAAACATCTACATAAAATATATCGCCTAACAGTTTTCGCTGCTTGCCAATATAGCCCAGTATATCTTTATTCATCTCTTTTACAGAGCCAAAAAGCCAGTGGCCTTTTGCAAGCGGAATTTGTTTTTTAGTTGACATTTTCAGAATGAAATTTTTGATAAAAGTAGAAATGTAATAAAACACTAACTAATTACAGATAATTTTTTACTGCATATTCTTAACTACCTCCTTAAACCCCTCAACCAATAACACCCTGTAAATGGTGTTAAATAATCGGTGAAAAACATTTGTTGTAAATGTCTTTTTTAACATTTACGTTTGCACGTAATATTTAAAAACCACAATGAAGAAACTTTACACCACACTACTCATTCTTACCCTCTCACTTTCTAACCTTCTCACTGCAACAGCACAGCAGTCACCCTGCGCCACGGTTAACGTAAGCAAAGCACTTGAAGCAGTTGATGCCACCTATGCCCGCGAACGCGAAGAGATGATTGCAGGGCGAGAGCAACGTATAGAGAATAACCTAAGCACACGTGATGTACAAGCCATACGCAAGGTATCAGTAGTAGTACACGTTGTTTACAACAGCGGTGTTCCGGCACAAAACGTATCAGACAATGCCATTGCTACTTTGATCAGCACCCTGAATGCAGATTTCAGCAGAACAAATTCCGATGCCTCAGCTACCCGCTCCATCTTTCAGTCAGTTGCTGCAAGCCCTGATATTGAATTTTGCTTAGACCAGACAATTCGTGTAGCAACCTCACATGCTTGCTACAGCACCAGCACCCAAACCAACGACATGAAGTATACTAATCAAGGCGGCTCTAACGCAGTTGACCCTGACCATTTTCTGAACATTTGGATTGTAGATATTTGTGGCGGAACCAACTCAGGTACTGCAGGATATGCCTACCTCCCAACACCCGGTATGGTAGGTTCTAACAATGATGGATTAGTTATAGACTATAGCCTTGGAATGGGTTCAGGAAGCAGAACAGCAACCCACGAAATAGGTCATTATTTTAACCTGTGCCATACATGGAGTTGTGATGACAATGCCGGTTGCAGCAACGATGATGGCTTTACTGACACACCACAATCTAATGATGCAAACTATCCAAGTTTTACTGCTTGTTTTGACCCTACAGTAAACTCTTGCACAAGCGGAAACCCTGACCTTGTTGATCAAACCGAAAATTTTATGGATTATGCAACCTGCCCTAATATGTTCACCATACAACAGTGTGCAGAAATTAATTCAATATTGAGTAACGAACGTGCGGACTTATTATTATCAACCGGTTGCAGTTCACAAACAGGAAGCAATCCTGTAGCAGATTTTATAGGCGTTCCAACATCAGGAACACCGGGAACAACCGTAAACTTTACCGACCAAACTACCAATAGTCCAACTTCATGGGCATGGAATTTTGGTGACCCCGGAAGCGGAGGCTTAAACACTTCTACATCTCAAAATCCATCACACACCTATAACAGTGTTGGGTTATACACCGTTAGCCTAACAGCTACCAATGGCAGCGGGAGTGATACACGCACACGCACCAACTATATTAACATCAACACAGGCGGTGGCGGAACAGGTGCTTGCGATACCATTTGGAACCCTTCTTTTGCTGACCCTGCAAATGAATGGAATCTTATACCTTCTGTAGGAGGCGGTTATGTAAGCGGCACTAATGGTTACGGTGACCTTGCAAAAGCGCAAGCCTACACACCTGTTAATTCTACCTCTTATATTTCTGATATTATTGTCATGTTTGGTGATATAACTACAACCTCAGGCAACCCCAACTCCAGTGTTGCTTTTGTTATTTACGATATGGATGGAACAGGAACTACAACCGGAGGAACAGTTACCACCGCCCCCGGAACTATATTAGGCGCAGGCAGTATTGCCGTTACACAACTGACTACAAGTCAACCAATGCTAATTGGTATGCCAAGCACCGTTACCGTAACAGGACCTTATGCCGTAGGCGTTGACTTCAGTTTATTATCCGCAGGCGATTCGGTAGCTGTTGTTTCTACCTCAGATGGTGATGCAGGGAATACGGAGTTAGCATGGGAACAATTATCAGATGGGTCGTGGGTTACCATGCTGGCATCATGGCCACTGGATGTTGATTTGGTTCTTGTTCCTATTGAGTGCGACCAATTGCCTGTTGGCATTGCAACACAAGTGGAAGCCAATGAGTTTTATATTTTCCCTAACCCGACAAGTAATGTATTGAATGTGGTTTCGGGTTCTGATTTAAGCAACACCTCTCTGCTATCTATCATTGATATTTCAGGGCAGTTAATTTCAGAAACAACTTTAACCAACAAGCAAACAGCAGTTGATGTATCGCAACTGGCAGCCGGAATTTATTTTGCGAAACTTACAACAGCCTCAAAAACTAAAACACTGAAATTTATTATCGCAGAAAAATAATATTTAACACACTATGAATATCCGAATTTCCATTACAGCCCTTGCAGTTATCTGCACAGGCTTTTTTTCTTCTTTTGCACAGATTAGTACAGGAGGACAGCCACTAAGTTTCAATGCTCAATTTAATCTTCCGGAAAGTGATATTCCCGAAGAAACAATAGCCAGCCTTGACCGCGACCGCCTCCGCGAGGAAGACGGAGAGAACGAGACGAAAGGAAAAATTCCGCGCTTTGCAAAATTAGTTCCTGCCAATTTCAACCTAAACAATTCAGGAGTTTGGACAACCTTACCCAATGGTGATAAAGTTTGGCGTTTGAAAATAATTGCAAATGAGGCATTGGCAACCACCTTGTATTATGATGATTTCTTTATTCCTGCCGGAGCAGAATTCTACATCTGGAATGAAGGCAGAAAACAAGTAATCGGAGGTTTTACCGAAGCAAATAATCACGAAAGCCGCACGTTTGCAACAGAGGTAGTTTACGGAACAACCTGCTACCTTGAATATGTTGAGCCTGCATCTCATGCCGGTGAAGGAAGAATAAACATTTCGCATGTTGGCTACTGCTACCGCTACGTTTATGACCCTGAATTACGCGGTGGTGAAAGCTGTGAAGTGGACATCAATTGCTCGCCCGAAGGTACTAACTGGCAGGATGAAAAGAGAGGTGTAGTACGCATACAGGTGGTTGATAATTCAGGTGCGGGTTATTGCACCGGATCATTGGTAAACAATACCAGTCTTAACTGTGTGCCTTATGTATTAACGGCTTTGCACTGCGGTGATAACTCAACTACAAGTAACTTTAACCAATACATTTTTTACTTCAATATGGAGCGTTCGGGATGCAATGCCAACGGCAGTTTCAGCACATCAAGCTCCATAACAGGCTGCACTAAGAGAGCAGAAAGTAATGATGGTGGTGGTTCTACCGGATCGGACTTTTTGTTGGTGCAGATAAACAGCACCATACCAACCAACTATAATCCTTATTGGAATGGCTGGAATGCAAATAACACAGCAAGCACATCGGGTGTAAGTATTCACCATCCTGCAGGAGACCCTAAGAAAATTTCAACCTACACAGCAACACTTACTTCAGCAAGTTATGGTGGAAACACAGCCAATACACATTGGCGTGTAGTATGGGCAGCCACAACCAACGGACATGGTGTTACAGAGGGTGGCTCATCGGGCTCACCTATCTTTAACAGCAGCGGGCTCATTGTGGGAACACTGACAGGTGGTTCATCATTCTGTAATGCAGCTACCGACCCCGATTATTACGGAAAAGTTTCTTACCACTGGACCAGTAATGCAAATGGTGATGACTTGAAAACCTGGTTAGACCCTGGAAATACAGGAGCAACAACACTTGCCGGAACGTATGCACCATGCACTCCAACCGTTGCAGTGGATGCGGGTATTTCAGCCATTGTTGCTCCTTCGGGCAGTTCGTGCGCTACCAGCATTACACCCGTTGTAACGCTGAAAAATTTTGGCGCAACAACATTGACATCTGTAACCATTACCTACAATGTTGATGGCGGAGCAAATAGTAATTACTCATGGACAGGCTCGCTGGCAACCAATGCAACTGCAAATGTTACACTTCCCTCAATGACTGTTTCATCAGGTGCACATACATTCAATTCAAGCATTGCAAGCCCTAATGGCGGGGCTGATGGCAACAGTGCCAACAATGCTTCCTCCTCTTCCTTCACAGTAACAGTAGCCAACAATACCGCCTACCTTATTTTAAACACCGACAACAGCGGCAGCCAAACAACATGGCAAATACGCGATGGAAACAACACTGTAGTTGCAAGTGGCGGCTCTTATGGCAACAACCAGCAATATGTAAGTGAAATATGTCTGAATACAGGCTGCTACACCTTCACCATTTACGATTCAGGAAACAATGGTATTTGCTGCAACAATGGCACAGGTTCTTATTCATTAGGCGATTCCGAAGGCATTGACCTAATCACAGGCGGTACTTTTACTGCAAGCGAGAGCACAGCCTTTTGTCTTTACGGAGCTGGCACCTGCGACACTGTCGTGCAAACTAATTTTGCCAACGGAACGCCTATTATTTATGGAGCTACTTCGGGCTATGTAAGCGGTTCCAACAATTATGGCGACAAAGAAAAAGCCCAGGTATTTGATGTAACTACTCCGGTTTATGTTCAAGATGTAATTGTATGGTTTGCTGCAAAAGAGTATGTTTCGGGCAATGCCAACAGCAAAGTAACCGTAAACCTTCGCCAGACAAACGGAATAGGAACTGCAACTACAGGAACGGTGAACACCGCACCGGGAACTATTCTTGCAAGTAAAGATATTTTGATTACCCGCATTGACACATCGGGCTTCTTCAATAAAATCTCATTCACCTCTCCTGTTTTAGTAAGCGCTGATTATGCAGTGGGCGTAACCTTTACCGGACTTGGAACTAACGATCAGGTGGGTATTGTTTCATCTACCGATGGCGATGCCAACAACACACAGCTTGCCTGGGAAATGTGGAGTGATAACACTTGGCACAGTATGCTCTCCGCCTGGACAAACGCTTTAGATGGCGACCTTGATTTAGGCATCTTCCCTATTGAATGCCCTAACCTTGTTACGGGTATTGAAGAAATGGAAAACGATTTTATCGTATTTCCAAATCCGGCAACAAATGCGCTGAATATTTTTATCTCTTCAGCAACTAACAATCAGCAATCAGCAATTAATATGTTTGATATTACCGGGCAGTTAGTTTATACCGAGGCTATCAATGCTCAGCAATCAACTATTGATGTTTCGGGGTTTGCAAGCGGTGTGTATTTTGTACAAGTGCATTTGAATGGGAACGTGAGTACAAAAAAAGTGGTGGTGAAAAGGTAATTAATTTACCACTAAGAACACTAAGAAATAAAAAGCCCCTCGCAAAATGCGAGGGGCTTTTTATTTAGATATTTCAGACAAAAAAATGAGCACAAAGTTTTTTTAATACCTTTCGGATAAAATTTGGAAGCCATGAGAAAAACAATTTACTCTTTATGTTTAGCTTTTATGCTGGTTGGCAGCGCGAAAGCGCAATCACCCGATTGGATATGGGCAAGAAACAGTAATCCCGGCACTTCGGCAATTGTAGAAAGTTATGATGTTGCCAATGATAGTTATGGTAACGTTTTTATTACCGGAGCATTTGCAGGTGATACATTAATTATAGGCAATACAATATTAACAGGTGTTTCGGATTATGATTTTTTTGTGGCAAAATTTGATTCTTCGGGTAATGCACTGTGGGCAAAAAACGCAGGCGGACCGGACAGAGAATGGGGGATGGAAATTGCAACCGCTCCCGATGGAAGCGTAGCAGTTGCCGGCAATTTTTTAAGTGATACAATACTATGGGAGAACGACACTTTATTACTTAACGATACACTGGTTCAAAGTTCAGATATCTTTGTAGTAAAGTACGATACTGACGGAAACCTGATGTGGTTAAGAAGTTCCGGAGAAATTGGAATGGATCGGGCAGAAGGAATCGCTATTGATACTTTCGGAAATATTTTAGTGACGGGTGAATTCAGAAGTGATACGATGGTATTCGGAGATACATCATTGGTTCTTGATTGCTGCAGCGGAGTTTTTATTGTAAAATATGATCCTTCGGGCAATGTGTTATGGGCAAGAAATGAAAACGGAAGCACTTATCAGGGTGGCTCTGACATTGCAACCGACAGTGACGGTAATGTATTAATAACAGGTAGTTACATCAGTCCTGTTTTTACAATCGGAACTACTGTTCTTGAAAATACCACCTCTAACTGGAAGTTTTTTGTTGCAAAGTTTGACCCTGACGGTAATCCTTTATGGGCAACTAATTCAGACCAGACAGGCTTGCAATTGTCTAAGGGTATTACTGCCGACACTATGGGAAATGTTATTGTATCCGGTCTGTTTGCAGGAAGAATGGTTTTTGAAGATGATACGCTTTCCACAACAGGTGGAAGGGCAAGCTTTTTAATTAAATATGACAGCAACGGCACCTATCTTTGGTCAAGACAATCTGTAAGCAGTGCAGATGCGGTTGCAGAAGACGTAACTTGTAATTTAAACGGTGATGTGTTTTTAACAGGGTCTTTCGGAAACAGTATTATCTGGTTCGGTGACATACTACTTACTAATCCCGGTTTTAACAACAGCTTTGTTGTTAAGTACGGGTCTGACGGAACGGAACAGTGGGCTAAAAGAATCGGAGCTTCATCGGGCTATACAAACGGATATGGTATTTCCGCAGATGCTTTTAATAGTATTTATTTGACAGGGTATTTTAATGCTCCTGCTTTAACCTTCGGAAATACTACCTTGACATCAGTATCAGAAGATTTGTATTTAGCTAAGCTGCAATCAGAAGTTTATTGTTCAAGCTCTTTTTACAATCCAATCATTACCGCCTCCGGTTCTTTAACCTTCTGCGATGGCGCTACTATACTTCTTGATGCAGGCAGCGGATATGATGAATACCTGTGGTCAACTGGCGAAAGCACACAAACTATTTCAGTAGATACAACAGATGATTATTGGGTAGAAGTTAGGGTAGATACGTGCTGGCATTATTCAGATACTTTACCGCTTGTGATGAATATAGTTGAAGTGCCAGTAAGCCAAAACGGTGCTTTATTAACAAGCATATCTGTTTTTGTCAGCTATCAATGGTATTTAAACGGAGAACCTATAGTGAATGCAACCAACCAAACTTATTGCGCACAGGAATTTGGAAACTATTATGTAGTAGTTATTGACGAATACGGTTGCATAGGGACATCGTTAATAATTGAATTAGCAAGTGAAGACACAGAATGCGGCATTGGCATCAACGAACCCGAAAACAATTTTACCATCTACCCCAACCCCACCACCACGCACATAACGATAGAAATGAACAGCCAATATCGAACATCGAACATCGAATGTAGAATAATGAACACCATGGGGCAGGTGGTTTTCCATTCAACATTCGATATTCATTATTCAACATTCGATATTTCCTTTCTTACTCCCGGCTTATACCTATTGCAGGTGTTTGATAATAAGGGTGCGTTGGTTAAGGTGGAGAAAGTGGTGAAGGAATAAAAGATTTAATAGTTTACTTTTGCAGTATGAACGGGCAAGTGAAAAATAAAAAAGAGCTGGTTGAAAAGATAAATTCAAACAGCGCTGCTATATCATCATTTGGTGTTGCTCGGCTGGGTATTTTCGGTTCGTTTGCCCGGAATGAAGCAAGTCCGGAAAGCGATGTTGATTTTTTTGTGGAGTTTATACCCGAAAAGAAAACGTTCGACAACTTCATGGATCTTGCCTTTTACCTTGAACAACTGACCGGGCGCAAGGTGGAATTAGTTACACCGCAATCACTGAACGAGTTCACCGGCAAATACATTGTAAACGAAGTAGAATATGTTGCCCTCGCAGCTTGATTTTTTGAGGCATATTGAAAACGAGTGTGCCTTTATTCTGCGCACTTGCAAACACAAATCAAAAGAAGAACTTATTGATGACGAAATCCTGCGCAGAGCTATTGTTCGCAGCATTGAAATAATTGGCGAGGCGGTTAAAAAGTTAGATGATGATTTCCGTTCGCAGCATCCCGAAATTGAATGGAAGAAAATAGCCGGAACCCGTGATGTAATGATACATCACTATTTTGGCATTGATTACGATATTGTGTGGGACATCATCACCAATAAAATTCCTGAACTACAGGAATTGCTCGAAGAGCTAATTGGAAGACAGTAAAAATATCTTCTTTCAATCAGGAGAGGGTACACTAATCTGCACTATACCCTGCCTCGCGCCAGATATAATTTCCGCTCTTCAAGTTGAAATATGCCATCTTGCGGTTTTTCTTCAATAGCACCACATCACCTTCCAGCATTTTCCCTGCTTCATCAATTTCGCACGGCAGAACGTAAGCATTGTTTTTATTAATAAAACCCAGCTTCCCTTTCTCTGAAACTTTTGCAATGCCATTTTTGAAATCCCCTGCTTCATCAAAAACACTTGGCGTTTGAGTTAATCCTTTGTTATCGATGTAGCCAAATTTATCGGTTCGTTTAACTCTTGCTAAGCCTTCTGAAAAATTTCCCGCAAACTCAAACTCAAATTTTACGATTGTCTTTTGTGTTGAATCAATATATCCCCATTTACCTTTCTTCTTTACAGCCAACAAACCTTCAGTATAAACACCTATGTCTTCGAACTGCGGAGCAATAAATTCTTTGCCGGCTTTATCAATCAGACCTTTTTTTCCTTTCACCGTTATCGGTGCTTTGCCATTTTTAAATGCCAATTCAATCAAAGGTTTCCCAGAACCAAACTCATAAATAAGAGGAATAAGAAGCTGGCCGTTTTTGTCCACATAACCGTATTTTTCGCCTTTTACAACTACGGCAAGCCCTTCGCTGAATTCACCAATTTCATCGTATTCGCAATGAACAATAGGTTCGCCCGTTTTACTAATAATCCCGTAAAGCTCATCTTTCCCTACACGAGCCAGACCGTCTTTAAACGGATTAGCATCATCAAAATCATACGGTATTACAATGTTTCCTGCTTTATCTATATATCCTTTCTTTCCGTTGAATTCAACCACTGCCCTGTTCTCTGAAAAATCAGCGGCATCATCAAACAAGAAAGGGATAACAAGCGCGCCTGATTTATTTACAAAACCATATTTGTCGTTAAGCAGTACACGAGCCAACCCTTCAGAAAAATCAAATACTTCTTCGTATTTCAAAGGCACTACTACTTTGCCTGTGTAGTCAATCATTCCATAAAACTCTTCATTACCAACTATTGCAAAACCATTGTTAAAAGGCTCCACTTCCGCATACTGAACAGGAGTAATAGCTTCACCTTTCTTATTAATAAAGCCTGCCTTATCTGCTTTTCCTACTTCTGCAATTCCCTCCGAAAATGATTCGCACCAATCGTATTCAAATGGAATTACCACTTTCCCGTTTCCGTTTACAAAACCCCACTTTTTATCTTTCACTGCGGGGTAGTATCTGCTTTTCGCAATTTCAAGATCTTTCAATACTTCATCTTTATAGGGATAGTCGGGATATTCCAATCTGAAATCTGCAAATGATTCCGGATTCGAATCAGCTGTATAAATAGAATAAATTTTGCGCCATGCCTCCGGCACATTATGATTGTCGGGATACTTCTTTATAAATTCATGATACTCCTTTATTTTTCCTTTGATAACCGAGATCTCATAAATTTTATTCTCCGCTTCTTTGCGGTAAGTGGTCTTGGGATATTGTTTCAGAAAATCAATGTATGACTGGATAGTCTTTGAACTCGTAAGTGTTTCATATAAAGTAGTCTCATACTTTTCCGTTGCAATTAATAAATCTTCTGCGGCAGGATATTTATCCACATAACTTTTGAAAGCCTGATAGGTTCCCTCTTTCTCTACATTGAGATACGCAAGATGATTGCGTAGTTTAACAACCTCATTTAACTGAGGCGCTTCTTTAAAACCTGCAAGAAACCATTCACAACGCTCAACGGTATTTACCTTATTTACATCCTCAAAAGCCAACCCGAAAATTTCCTGTTTCTGCGCGGCAATACTATTAGCTGTAACATCAATTTCTGCGAGCTTCTTCTTATCCTTCTCTTCCAACAAAGCAAAAGACTGGTCAGACTTTACTATTACAGCCAAAGCAGAATCAAGATTATGAAACGGATTTTTGTCATTCGCAAAAATCAAACTCAGTCCGTAATATGCCCCGGCAGGCTCTTTCTTGGTTGATTTTTCAAACAACTCTTTTGCGGTGAAGTAGTCGAAACGCTTTAAGGCCTCGAATGCTTTGTCGAGTGGGCCGCGAAGCCTCATCCCCTGCCCTTCTCCGAAGGAGAAGGGAGCAGAGTACAATACAACTGCAAGTAAAATTATAAGTGCTGATATTTTTTTCACGGCTTTCAAAATCCCCTCTCCTTTGGAGAGGGTTAGGGTGAGGCTATTTTATTATCGTCATTTCATCCAAAAGATATTTTGCGCCCGCAAATTTATCAATGATAAACAGTGTGTAGCGTATATCAACCGAAATATTTCTTGCCATAGCGGGGTCATACATCACATCGGCTGCAGTGCCTTCCCAGTTGCGGTCGAAGTTGGTTCCTATTAGTTGTCCCGATGCATTCAGCACCGGAGCGCCCGAATTACCACCCGTTGAATGATTAGAAGCAATAAAGCAAACCGGAACGGTTCCGTTTACGGCATATTCACCGTAATCTTTCTTCTCATACAGTTCTTTCAGTTTTGCCGGAACAGAAAACTCTTTATCACCCGGTTTTTCTTTTGCAATCACTTCGTCAACAGTGGTAAAGGCTGTGTAAACAAGACTATCGTTGGGGGCATAGCCTTCAATCTTTCCATAACTTAATCTCAATGTTGAGTTGGCATCGGGATAAAACAGTTTATCAGTTTGCATCTCACGCTGGGCTTGGGTATAAATGCGGTTAAGGCTGTCGAGTTTTAAATCAAGTTTAACATAGTTGGGATAGATGTAATCTTTGAAATTTTCGGTTACGGTTGTTACAAATTCAAATGCTAAATCTCCAAAATAAATTTGATTGTTGTTTTCAACTTTTGGCAATTTAAAATATCCATTCCTATATGCTTCTCTGTCAATCGCAGTACCCTCCCCTAACATTCTATAAGGAGTATTAGACATTTCCTCAATACTATTTGGCAAAACTGATTTGCTTGAAAAAATATCATTTACATATTTTGATAATTTAGTCTTGTACTTCTTTTCAATATCATAAAAAAACTCGGGTTTATATTTTTCATCAGCTTCTTGAATTATAATAGGTATAAGCTGTTCAGCTATCTCTTTGTCTATTTTTATTTTACCATCTAAAAAATAAGGCTCTACAATTTTCTTAAATTTTTCTGTTTCAATCTTTAAGCTATCTATCCTAATTCCTGTTTTCCACATATCATGAAACTTCTTAAATTGATTAGTATAGCTCACTAAATCCAACACAGTAAAAGCCTCATTATATAATACCACACCTTTATTATAAGGTGCAAATTCATTATATGTTTTTTCCATTTCCGGCAACAGGTTTGCGTATTTCAATTTCCTGTTCTCATCTGCATTCACCCATTCTGTAAATCGTTTTTCCAGTTCTTGTTTTCGCTGCACTGCATCAACATTCTTCAGACCGAAACTTTCACCTATAAACTTCTTGTAGTAGTTTTTAATGCTTGCATATTTTGAATGTAAGTTCAATTTTGTCTGTGGGTCGGCATCCATTGCTTTCTCCATCACAGCAAGTCGTTTCTCACGTATAGAAATTTTCAACGGGTCTTCTTGTTCTATCAATTGCTTTACTGCAAAAGAAGTTAGGTATTCCTGCGTTCTTCCCGGAAAACCGAATACCATTGTAAAGTCGCCTTCCTTCAATTCTTTCATTGAAATCTCAAAATGCTTCTTCGGCTTGTACGGAACATTGTCAGGCGAATATTCTGCCGGTCTGTTCAGGCTGTCTGCATAAATACGGAACAGTGAAAAATCACCAGTGTGGCGCGGCCACATCCAGTTGTCAGTATCAGCTCCAAAGTTGCCGATAGAATTAGGAGGAGCACCAACCAGACGCACATCTTTGAATGTTTCGGTAATGAAAATATAGTATTCATTACCACCAAAGAACTCTTTCACCTTTGCTTCATAGTGTGTGCCTTCCACCATTTTTCGCTCCAATGCTTTTGAGGCTTTGTCAATTGCAGTGTAACGCTCCACTTCTGTCATTTCGGGCAGAACATTTTTCAAAACCTCAGAAGTAACATCTTCCATGCGCACCAGAAATGTAGCTGTGAGGCCGGGATTGGAAAGTTCTTCGCTCCTGCTCATTGACCAATACCCATTTTCAATGTAATTCATCTCCAGCGTGCTGTGCGACTGAACTCTGCTGCGTCCGCAATGATAATTGGTAAGCAAAAGGCCTTCGGCAGAAATGATTTCGCCCGAACAGCCGCCTCCAAACTGCACTACCGCATCTTTAAGACTTGCATGATTTACACTATAAATATCTTCTGCCGAAAGTTTCAATCCTTTGCTTTGCATATCGGCTTCGTTATACTTGCTTAGAAACATGGGAACCCACATGCCTTCGTCTGCAACTGCAACAGTCAATTTAACGAAGAGGGCGCAGAGGAACAGAGAGCGCAAAGAAAAATTCTTAGCCATTATCTCTTTTGAAAACTCCCTTAAATTTGAAAAACACTTTTTCTCCGGCTGAGATTGCCGCGTTTGCAGAAATCAATCCGTCTTGCTCCTTAGTTTCTAATACTACTTGCAAAACAGAAACAACTGTAGGGTCAACAACTGCAAGAAATTTAACCTGTGAAGACTGTACTAACTGTGTTGTAGCGTCCAGTAATTTCTCAAGTACCTCTTTTGAAATCTGTATCAGACAAACTCCCGGAACAACAGGATTATCAGGAAAGTGTCCTTTGAAAATAGCGTGTGTAGCATTCAGTTCAACTTCAGCCTGAACTTTTCCTGTTTCAGGAATGCTGAAATTATTCAAAGAGTAAAAATCAATCTCAACTAACATCTTGCCTATTTTTCTCCAAATAATTTCGAAATCTCTGTTTTCATATTTTGTTCAATAAGACTGTCTTTACCAGTTAAAGAAAATCCTTCAAAAACTTTTCTTACAACACCATTTTTGTCAATCAAAAAAGTTGTCGGATAGCCACGCACATAAAATGTTTCTGAAATGGTATTACACATCAATTCTATTTCTTTCTGATTTGTGTTTGCATTATTGCTTGCACATTCAGCTACAATATTAAATTTAATTTCATCAATTTTATAACGTTTTCTCACATCACTGTATATTGAACTGCTGTCGGAAAGAAAAGCACTGACTTGTTCTGTTGTATGTGCGGCAACACTTAACATCTGAAAATCATTTGAGTTAATATCTGTGTGTATTTTATTAAGTGTTTGGATTTCTACAAGACAAGGCTTACAGGCAAAATACATAAAATTGAGAAGCGTTACTTTTCCTTGGTAATAATTAGCGTCAAGTTCAATTCTATTTAGATTAATTGTGTTTAATGCCGGTGCTTTCGCGCCAAGCAAATCAGACGGATTATTATCCTTTACAACGAAACCGACAAACAGGAGCGAAAGAATAAAAACAAGTAAAAGAGAGAATATTGTTTTCAATTGCCTGAAAATATACTGTTCTCAAATGGAAGATTAGTCTTTTTATTACTGAACTCAACCTCCGTATAGTCGCCCGACAATTCTGTCATCCTGAATTTCGAAACCGAAAAATCTTTTTTGTCAAAATAAATCAGGATATTCTTCACATACTCTTTCATGTTTTTCTGCAAGGGTGAAAGTTCTGCAAGAAATGAATCACTGCCTTCAAAATAAGTGATTTTGTAATCCGCACTTTCCATAATATCACCCTTTATCGCAGCCAGCATTAATTCATTTACCTGTTTAAAAATACGGTTGCTGTTCATGTCAAACTTCTTAACCTTTCCGTTGTCTTTAATGTAGGCCTTGCCGCTGTTCAGCACGATTAAATACTGAACCGGTTCTTTGTATTCCCAACGCAGCAGGTTATCTTTCTTAAACCAGAATTTGCCTTTGCTCACGCTGTTTTCAGTAAGCATCGAAAGATGTTTCACTTGTTTGAAATCACTTTCCAGAGAGTTGGTTTTCTTCGTGTATTCCTGAGCTTTTTTCCTGAACGCGGTTGCATCTGCAACTGTTTTGTAGCCGGGATATTGTGCGTAAACATGAGAAGCAAGAAATAAGATGCAAGAAACAAGAAAACCAATTTTCAAACCCGCTATTTTCATATTATTTATATGCCTTTACATTAAACAATTCATCCGGACGAACAACTTTATATCCTTGCGTTTTTGCCTCTGTTAAAAAATTATCAATCAAAGGAACTACACCTGCCCATGTATCGTGAAACAAAAATACTGCACCGGGCTTTAATTGTTTTGTCAGTTTATTCATCAGTTTCTGTTCGTTCTTCTGCATTGAATCCATCGAGCGAACACTCCAACCGATGGTTTCATATTGTTTTTCCTTTACTGCTTTTTTCATTGCAGGAGTGGTAATTCCGTAAGGTGGGCGATAAAAATTCATTTGCTTACCTGTTGCCTCAAAAACAAGTTTGTCTGATTGTTCAAACTCACGCTTCATTTTTCCTGCAGTAAAAAAGTCAAAGAAATTAGAATGAGAGAAACTGTGATTTCCTATTATATGTCCTTCCGAATCTATTTTCTTTAGCACGGCCTCGTTACCTTCAATTTTCCTGCCAATACAGAAAAATGCTGCTTTTGCTTGATGCTTATTCAGCACTTCCAGCAGAGCAGGAGTTACGTTTTTGTCCGGCCCATCATCAAAGGTAATGGCTATTTCTTTTTTATCCGTCTTAACTTCACATTGTGTTTTTATGTGATAGTTGGAGTTGATAAAATATGAACCCCAGAACATAATTCCGAGCTTTACTAAAACGAGCGCAGGATAAAACCAATTGCTGATACCTATCCTGAAATCAAGGGTAAGCAACAGAATAAATAAGAGAGGAAAAATTAAGTTAACGCTTCGGTAATTCAACATTGCGAGACCAGCATGAACGAATAATTAATATCGCGGTAGTGATTAACGATAAGAATATTTTTCACTGCACCTAATGGTGCTTTACCAAGTCTTACCACTTCGGGAACATCTTGTTTTTTTATCACATTTGCCGAAAGCCAGAGCGCAAAAGCTGAAGATGTATAATAATCACCACAGAGATGTTTAAAATATGCACCTGCTGTTTCTGCAAACAATTTATCACGTAAATGATAGTAAACACCGTCTGTTCTTACATCACCATTTAAACCATAAACCACAAGATCTATATCGCTTGCCGATAAATTATTTCGTTTTAAAAAATCGGCAACATGTTGCTCAACTTGTACTTCGCTTTCCGGTTTATAAAGCGTTGATAATCCTTTGAGCAAAGCATAATTATTTTCATCTTCTTTATCAGTCAGCATGAAAAATGTTGCGCCTTCACCCGAAATAGTTCCCGCTGTTTTGTTTTCCAAAAGTTGCAGACTGTTGATTTTCTCTTTTTTCCAATGGCCTAATCTTTCCGTGGTAACATGAAGATTAATTGAATTTTCATCAAAACCACCTAACAAAACTTTATGTGCATTGCCCTCTTCAATCAACATCATGCTATCGAGCAAAGCAGTTTCAAATGAAAAGCCGCGGTTTACATAAGTGCTGTTGTATTCTTTACATTTTAACATTATGGCAACTTGTCCGCTTATGGTATTGTGCGTACTTTGCATAAAAGCAGTTGGCGTAAGCTGCTGTTCGTTGTTATTAATCATAGCCAACAAAAACTTTTCGGTGTCTTCTATGCAACCAAAACCCGTTCCTGTAATAACTGCATCCGGCATTTCAATTCCCGAATCAAGCAGACAAATTTTTGCTGCGGTAACACCCATGCGCAAGGTGCGGCTCATCCTGCGCAACTGCAAAGGGTTAATGAACTCCTTGTAAACCGGATCAATGCAGAAAAGCATATTGGTATTGTATTCGACAACGTTATCAAGAAAATCACCGGCAAATGTTTGCTGTGGCGAAATCTGTCCTATGCCCCGGATGTACGCTTTCATACTTTTGAAAAAATTAACGAGGTGTTGTTACCGCCAAAACCAAATGAATTGGAAAGCACATTTCGCACTCCTGCATTTTCTATTAAATCAGTAACCGGAACCAAATCAAATTCATCCATTCTATCCTTGAAATTAAGATTAGGAAAAATGGTGTTGTTATGAATTGACAGCGCAGAAAAAACGGCTTCAATTCCACCTGCAGCTCCAAGCGTGTGTCCCGTATATCCTTTTGTAGAACTGAATTTAGGAACCTTGTTTCCGAAGAATTTCATCATTGCATTTCCTTCCGACAAATCATTGATTTGTGTTGCTGTTCCGTGAACATTTACATAATCAATGTCTTCAATTTTCAGTCCGCTGAGTGCAAGTGCGCTGCTCATGGAAAGAAATGCTCCCGTTCCTTCCGGTGATGATGCGGTCTGGTGGTACGCATCACAGGTATTGGCGTATCCTGTGAGTTCACAATAAATTTGTTTTCCTGATTTCTGTGCTGCTTCCAACGATTCTAAGACCACAAAACCGGAGCCTTCACCAAGTGTAAGTCCTGTTCGATTTTTATCAAAAGGTTTGCAATACTCTTTATCTAAAATCATCAGCGTATTAAATCCGTTGATGGTAAATTTTGTAAGCCCGTCAACACCTCCTGCCACTACCCTATCCACAATACCATGCTTTATTAATCTTGCTCCCAGCATCAGTGCATTTGCCGATGATGAACAGGCGGTGTTAATAGAAGTGATGAAATCTTTTATGCCAAGATTATCTGCAATTTTTTCAGCGCTGTCGCCACAATCGTGCGAATCAATATACTTTACAAAGTCACCTGTTTTATCAGGATTGATGTAATCGAGGTAAAACTTTTCAGTGCTGCCCATTCCGCCAACAGTAGTTGCCGAAATCAAAGCTGTTCGTATTCCGTCTCCTTTCCACCCTCCTGAATTATCAAATGCTTCTTTTGCTGCAATCATACCCAGTAGAGCTGTTCGCGTATAACCAGTATCTTCAGTTATTCCTGCAAGTTGTAACAACTCTTCATCCGTGTGCTTAACTTCAGCAATGGGAAGATTTCCTTTATGAATTGTTTCCAGGTATTTAATCTGTCCGATACCCGAATGTTTTGCACGCAGAGATGCGAGATTCTGCTGCACATTGTCGCCAATGGCAGAAATAATCCCCAACCCTGTGATTGCAATCCTTTCAGACATTTTGTCTCAGGCTTTTCCGTGAGCAGTAATATATTCTGCAATACTGCGGATAGTGGCGAAAATTTTCTTCCCTTCAGCAGGGTTTTCAATTTTAAGCCCGTAGTTTTTCTCAAGCAGAACAATGAGTTCAAGCGCATCAATAGAATCTAAACCCAAACCTTCGCCAAACAGCGAATCATCGGGGCTGATATCTTCAGGAGAAACTCCTTCAAGATTTAGTTGTTCAATAATCTGTGTTTTTAGTTTTGCTATTAATGCGTCCATTGCTTATTTATTTTCCGTTATAATATGTATTTAAATTCTCTTTCGTCAGTTCTGTTCCGTCTGCTGTTTCTTCTGCCAGGCAAAGAAAAGCTTCATAATTTTCTTTCAACAATTCAACCCAACCAATAACAACAGTTTTTGCTTTTTGTTCCTGTATTAATTGAGTCGCATAATTACACAAAAAATCTGCTTGAAAATGCTCAAAAACAAAAAAAGCATTCTCGCCTTTAAATTTGTTACGGATACTGATTTCACCCAACATAATATTGGGAAGCGTGTAAACAAACAATGACGGGCTTGCGAAGTCTTTCACCGTGTTATAGTAGTTGATATCAGTATCTAATGAAGATGAAGTATTGGCAAACAGAAGAGAAACATTTTCAGCACCATATTGTTCTGACGGCTTTCTATTTTTCAATAAAAACTCAGAAGCAATAAAAGCCAGTTTACACAAGTCGTCCATCTTAAAAAATTTAAGATAAGGCGAAGCATTTAAATCATATGCTGATTTTATAAATTCATTAAAAGTAACCTCTACACCTTTTGCAAGCAAGGCTTCTCCATTCAGTTTAATCTGATTATTTCGGAATGAACAATATGTTGAAATGCGAATGCTCATATGCTTTTAAAAATTACCGCAGCATTGCAACCTCCAAAACCTGATGCTGTTTTCAAACTTGTATTAACTTCCCTCATTTCTGTTTGTGTGATAATATTCAGCTGCTCTGAAACACCTGAATTTTGGAAGCCCGGGGAAGGAAGCAACACATTTCGTTTCATCGTTTCTAATGTTACCACCGCCTCAATAACACCTGCAGCACCCAATGTATGACCAAAAAAACCTTTCATGCTGTTGAGCGGAACGTTTTGCAAACCTGCAACAGAAAAGGCTTTTGACTCCATTTCGTCATTAAATACTGTTGCGGTTCCATGAGCCGAGATAAAGTCAATTGCGGTTCCGCACTTTGCCTCTTTAATAGCATTTGTAACCGCAAGAGCCAGTTCTTCACCTGTGCGCGATGGTCCTGAAATATGGTTCGCATCGTTGCTTACTGAACCTCCAGCTACTATTATTTTCTTATCGTTTTTATTCAACAAGTTTTCATCAGAAGTCAGCAATAAAGTTCCGCAACCTTCGCCAAGCGTAATTCCTTTTCTTGCTGCATCATAAGGCCTGCAAGGTTCATCACTCAACGCCTTAAAAGAATTGAAACCCGACAATGTAAGATCG
>JAGVLY010000045.1 GCA_020054035.1 Bacteroidia bacterium
GCTGGATGTAACAGGAAAACTTTTGCAGGAAGGAACTATAAGCCGCAACATTTTTTACATCAATACCGGAAAAGAAATCCCGGCAGGAAATTATTTTCTTTCAGTTCGCGGTAACGGAATTTTGTTTACTAAAAAATTAGTGAAGCAATAGAAATAGTGTACTTCTTTAAATAAAAAAGCCCCGTGATAATTATCGCGGGGCTTCTTATTTAAACTGTATTTAATAACTACTTAGTTGTGTTTTCAATGTTCTTAGGAGAAACTTTAACGGTCTGCTTTCTTGGAACAATAGCATCATTCTGTTTTCCGGAACTTGGTCTTGTGACTGTTGTAATCGTTGAGCGATCAGCAGGCATTTGTTTATCGGAATTTACATTCTTTTTAGAAGATACTGTTGTAAAGATAGATGTAGAAATATCTCTTTCAACTTTATCAGTGTTTTGTGCTTGGCTTGTAATAAAACTCCCAAACATAAAAACGCCAACTATAATTATTCTTATCATTAGAATCGAATTTATTGTGTTATTAATAGATTTAAAGCAGATTGGAAGCTACCTGAAGCTCCTCCCAGATAAACCTGACAAGTACCATCTCCATCACCCGCCCAAGCACCTCTTGCATCTATAGTGTAGGTGCCTGCTGTAAATTGACCAGTATAGCTGACTCCCCAACCCTCATAATTAGCAACTAATTGGCTGCTGCCATCCATCAATGTTATACGTTGCAAATTTGATGTTGCTGTTCCATTAACAAAAATTGCCCATTGTGAACTACAATCTGTGAAATTTGGACCCAAATTAAGAGTCGTTCCAAATGCGTGTGCAAATACATTCCATGTTTCACCGGCAGGAACAGTGAACGTATAAGTTAAATCTGGGATTTGTGTATATACAATACTCGTTCCTCCCGGGTCTCCAACTGTAAGCTGGCTTTGAGATAATAGAGCTACAGATTGAACATTTGCAGCGCCAGAAGGTCCTGTTGCACCTGTAGCGCCAGTAGCACCCGCGGATCCTGTTGCGCCATCAGCGCCAGAAGGTCCTGTTGCACCAACTGCTCCTGTAGCACCATCAGCACCAGAAGGTCCTGTTGCACCAACTGCACCCGTAGCACCATCTGCACCTGTTGCTCCCGTAGCGCCATCAGCTCCTGTAGGTCCCACTGGCCCACCTGCAGGACCAGTAGGTCCAACATCTCCTGTAGCACCAGTTGCTCCGTCAACTCCTGTAGCACCATCAGCACCAGTTGCACCAGTTGCTCCGTCAGCACCTGTAGCACCAGTTGCTCCGTCAGCTCCTGTAGCACCATTCACTCCAGTTGCTCCGGTAGCTCCTTGTGAACCTGAACCTCCTACACCGTTGCAAAGAGAAACCCATGCAGAGGTGTTCCAATAGCAGTAACACAATGAATCAGTATTGTAAATAATTAATCCGTTTGAAGGAGAAGGGACGCCTAGCATCGCTGCTGTTGCCATTCTTGGAATAAGCACCCCTCTGTTGAGTGATGAAATATCAAGGATAGCGCTGTTGTCAGGTGTCGTTGTTCCGATACCAACGTTATTTTGTGAAAAAGCTACATCTGAAAATACCGATGAAACCAGTAGTAAAGATGCGAACAGTAATAATTTTTTCATATTTTGTTTGAATAAATTTTGATTTTGGGGCTGCTAAAATAGGTAAAATATAATAACTCCAAAATTATTTTACCTGTAAAGTGTAACACGGCCATAAAATTGATGCTTTTCACCATTCAGGTCAAACATTTCGGCTACCCAAACATATACATCTTCCTGAGCTTTTAAACCCGTGACAAGTGTACCATCCCATTTTTCACCAAGAGTATGGCTGGCGTAAATTTCCTGTCCCCAACGGTTGAAAATGCGAAATACATAGTTTTCGGGGTCAATAATTTCTCCTTTTGGGAAGAAGAAATCATTTGTTCCATCAGAATTTGGAGTAAATGCACTTGGAACATAAAATGTAAATATTGGTGTTATTTCTACAAAACCAGAAATGCTGTCTTTGCAACCTTCTGTTGTTTCTACCCAAAGCCAAACAGTATAAATTCCGGTGTCGCCATACCAATGTGTGGGGTTTTCAAGCACCGATGTGCTGTCATCTCCAAAATTCCAAGCCCACTCAGAAGCTCCCGTTGAACTATTATTGAAGTGAATTTCAGGATTAAGAATATCTGTTGATGTAGGATATGGCGAGAAGTCAGCAACAGGTAGTGGGTAAACAGTAATCATATTCTGCATAGTAAGCGAGTCTTTGCAGCCATCAGGGGTAGTAATAGTCAAGGTTACATCAAAAATGCCGGGATCATTATAAGCATGGGTAGGTGTGGTTCCTGATGAGGTGTTGTTATTTCCAGAAGCAGGGTCGCCAAAATTCCAGTAGGTATTGGCGGGCTGAGGTTGTGTATTGTCTGTAAATGTTACTCTTAGTGGTTCGCAGCCTTCATAAATGTTCGCACTGAAATCAATAACAGGGAGCAGGAAAATATTAATGTCAACCGATTGACTTGCAGGTGGTGTCCCACAACCATCATTTACCGTAAAATTGTACGTAGTATTTACAGAAGGAGTAACTGAAGCAGGAGGATTTAACGGATTGCTTCCTCCATCCCATGTAAAGGTGTAATTGCCATCACCACCTGTTGCATTCATATCCATAACAGTCGTTTCGCCCGGGCAAATATCAATTGGTCCGGGAGGCAACATGTTCAGCGCAAGCGGAGGATTTACAGTAATAGTAATTGTTTCGGCAGGAGCAGGGCAATTGCTGTTATCATCAACGTTTATGGTGTAAACGGTGGTAACAATTGGTGCAATTGTTGGGGTTGCAATAGCAGGGGTGAGTAGGGTAGGGTCGGCAGGTGCAGCAGTCCATGAGTAGGTGTAACCGGGTGTTCCGCCTTGTGGCGTTGCCAATAGGTTAGTGCTTGAACCAATGCAAATGGTAGCATTTGCTGAGGTTAAAATTGTAATTGCTGTTGGTTGTGTTATAATTACAGTATCTCTGGCTATACAACCAACACCATCAACCGCTGTGGCAATGTATGTAGCAGCGCATAATCCTGTAGCGTTTGGAGTAAGTTGTCCTGATGAACTGTTTGTTGCTAAGTCAATCCAGTCATAATTTAATGTTCCGATAAATCCGGGATTAGCAACCATATCTGCCGTTCCGTCACAAGTTGCGTTGCAGGTAGCATTGGTGGAAGCAGTTACATTTACGATAAAGCCTGCAGTGTTTGGAACTGCTACTGTTCCTGATACAGCGCACCCGGTGTTGTCAGTAACAATTATACTATATGTTCCTGGGAGAAGTCCGTTGAATGTTCCACTTGCCTGAAATGTTGTTCCATTATCAATGCTGTATTGATAAGGTCCTCCATCTCCTGCTGTTCCTGTTAGTGTTATTGATCCATCTGCGTTTCCGCAGTTAGCAGTAGTAGTTAAAGAGGTAAACGATAGAGAATCAATTATAAAATCTTCGGTGTCGAATGAGCCGCAGGTGCCCGGCAGGGTATAGGTAATGGTATGTGTTCCGGCTCCGGCAGCAGCCGGGTTAAATAATCCGGCAGGGCTAATTCCATTTCCGCTCCATATTCCGCCCGGGTCAACTGCGCTAAGGTTTACAGGATTGTCTGATATACAAAATGGTCCTGAAGGAGTAATAGTAGGGTCTCCGGAGGGTGTGTAATCAAAGAATGCAGAGTCGGTGTGTTGGCAACCATAGGTATCTGTAATGGTAAGATAGAACCAAGTATCTTGATTCGGTGCAGGGTCAACAAGCGTATTTAAACTGGTGGTGGCATTAGGAATTACTACAGGTGGATTTGCCGTCCATTGATAGGTGAATGTGCTATTTAAGTTATGGACAGCAGCAGGAGGAAAGGGTACGGTATAGGTTGCTGCAGATGCATAGCTGCAGGAGTTATCATTTATGACTTGATTAATAGGCCCCGAAGCATACGTAATCGTTGAAGGACCGCAGGAGCTATTCCCGCTGAAAGTTATGGTGGAGTTGGTAAGGGCACCCACATCTGCCCCAATGCAATCCCATATCTGCACCTGCCAACCACCAGCACTTGCATTGCAGCCATAAATTCCACCGGCACCATTGCCTTCATTTAATTGAAAAGTTCCCGAAAGCGGAACAGGCTGCGCACACCCATTGAACGGATTTGCACTTGTGGTTGTAAAGCAAAGATTATTGATATTATCACCGCTGTTGCAGTTAGAGCCAACCTGCACAGCAATTGCCTGTTCTAATTGCAGTACTGGTGATCCGCAACTTGCCGGCCCAACAAGGTAAAATCCTAAATCTGATACATAGGTATGGGTTGCGCTAAAACAAACTGTTACATCCGTTGCAGGGCCAATTACAAAAGCTGAAGGAGGTGGGTCATAATAGGTAAAACTGGAATTTCCGTTTACTATACCCGCTAGCGGAACAGAATCGCAACCGGATGGAATTGGAGCAACGGTTACATCTTCCTGTATTACCCAAACCCATGTTTGGTAACAACTGCTATTGCCGTTGGCATCAGTAATAGTTACTTTATATCCGCCTGAAGCCAGACCTGAAATAGTGGATGAAGGAACACCATTATCAGTTTGAAATGGATCATACGATTGTGTTACAGGGTTGTATTGTCCCCATGCAAAATTCCAACCCGGTGTTCCCCCTGAAGGCGTTGCTGTTAAAGACCCAGTTACAGGATTATCAGCAGCATCGGGTGAGCAAAAAATATAGATCTGGTCGTTGGGGTTATAATTGGTATAGGTTGTAGCTATAACATTGCTTGCTTGCGGGGCGGTAATTTGTGCGGATACTAAGCCCGGAAATAATTGAAATGCTATAGCAGTAAGAAAGGGGATGAACCTAAAAAAATAAAAATCAGGCACTAAACGTATTTTAACAGATAGATAATTCGTGGTCAGAAAATCTTAAACCATTTCGGGTATCGGACATCCCTGCAAATATAGGAAATAGTTGAACGAATTACTAATGAAAACTTTACAGTCAGGTTGAAAACTTTTTCAGCCTGTTAATTGCTTTCCAATATTTGGAATAATTCATCCAGTTTTGGAGTGATAATTATTTCTGTTCTGCGGTTTTTCTTTCTTGCGTCAACTGTTTTAGCAGCATCTAATGGCAGATACTCGCTGCGCCCTGCGGCAGTCAGTTGTTTCGGACTTATCTTGCTGCTTGCTGTCAGTATTTTTACAATGGCTGTAGCACGCATAACACTTAAGTCCCAGTTGTCTTTTACGTTGCCGCTTCCGTTGTAAGGCACATCATCGGTGTGGCCTTCAATCATGATGTTTACATCGGGTTGGGTTTCTAAAACCTTTGCTAATTTTTTCAAAGCATCTTGCCCTTTTATATCCACCGCCCAACTTCCCGAAGCAAATAACAAACGTTCTTCCACGGAAACATATACTTTCCCGTTTTTCATTTCAACGGTCAGTCCGCTTTCTTTAAAACCAAGCAGGGCTTCGGTAATTTTATCTTTCAATGCTTTAACAGTTGAGTCTTTACGACTTAAAACACCTTCCAGTTCTTTCAACCTTTTTTCGCGCTCTTCTAAATCCCGTTGTGATTTTTCTAAATCTTTTTGTGCTTTTGCTAGGTCTGAATTTGCATTGTTGAGGTTGTTTTCCTTGCTGTTCAATGCAAGTTCCAGCTTTCTCAGCTCATCTTCTTTTTTCTGCAAATCTTCTTTGGTGCTTTGCAATTCAGCCATCAATTTCTTGTTATCTTCTTTGCTGCCTTCTTCAATTTTGGCAAGTTGATTCAAAAGACGCTCATACGTTTCGTCCAATTTATCATAGTTCACTGTTAGTTTGCGTAACGAGTTACCCATGATGGTAGTATCGTTCTCCAATGCTTTTATGCGTTTGGCAATATCTGCAAGTTGTTCTTCCTGCTCCGTAACTTTTGATTTCAGCGATGTATTCTCATCCATCAGGCTGGCTTTGTCTTCTTCGCATTTAGCCTGTTTGCTTTTCAGTTCCTCAAACTGGCGCGAAGGAACGCAGGAGAAGAAGATAGTTGCAGCAGTGAGTGAAAGAGCAATTTGTTTAATACGGTGCTTGAGCATGGTTATTGATTTTGCATCAAAGATAGACGCATGGAAAAGGCGCAAATCGTTTTGACGGGGCTGTTAATCCACATTCGTATGTTAATATTAACACAACATTTTTTTAAAGTTAACGTTAATATTAGTGAAGTTTGAAATGTTGGTAATGCAATCACAAAATCACTAATTCACCAAATCGGAAATAGCTATGAAAACTTTAAGCAAAGACTGGTTAATTGAAAATCACATTGATGTTGAATACAAGCGTTATGTGTTGCTGGCGTATTTGCAGGAGGTGAGCAATAATTTTGACCGCAACATGTTATATCCTTTTCTTGCCGATTTGATTCAGCATTACATGAACCTTAAAACGTTTCAGCACGATGCTGAAAAACTGTCTTCTTCTTTTCCTCAAAAAATTAAGTCTGTTGACATGCAGAAAAACAGATTGATCTACGAGAAACTTTATGAAAATGATGATTTGATTCAGGAGTTAAATGAGATTATCAATTATTCTATTCCACAGTTTGAAGTTTACCTGAATGAAGGAAAAAAGATCTATGATTTTGTAGAGAAAAAGCTGCACATCACTCAGGTTGGTTTGCTACCACTTTATTCAGGTGAGGGTTATATGTTGTTGAGCAACGGTGAAGATTTGCAGACCTTGGTTTATGAATACCAGATGACCGTTTTTGAACAGGCAACGGAAAAGTTCAGGGCCATACACACCAATTACATAACATCCTACAAGCGTAGCATCATCAATACGAACGAAAACATAAAACGGGACTTAATACGCAGTAATAAAAAACTTCCCAATCCTGCAACGTTTGCAGTGGAGTCGGAGATGGTGATTCCTGTGGATGCTACGTTACTGCCTATTGCCAAAAGGGCTTTGGCGGCTTATGTTTCAACTATTGCTTAGCCGGGATAGTGTCAGCGTTGTAAAGATCAAAACGTATATTTTTTCCGCGCGTACCTGCAAACCTTTTCCATGAACTCTCACGTTCTTCAATGGAAACAAAGTTTTCTACAAAGGCTTTTGCTTCATCAATGTCGGGGTCAATCTTTGGAATTGAATCAAGGATAGAAAAAACAACGGGAAGAAAATCAACCGGTAAATCATACTTGTAAGCATATTTTTCAAGCACTTTAGATTGAAACGGATCACTGGTGAGTGCTACATTATTGAAGCCTAAATTCTGAGACAGTTTATAAGAGTAAAATAAATTCTCGGTACTGTGTTCTGCCTTTGGTTCGGTGAAAATATTTTCATTCGGAACTCCTAATTGTTCAGCATACAAGGCCATCACTTTTGCTTCAACATAAGGTGTATAAACAGCAGAGCCGGAGAAAATAATATTCTTTGCAATGCCTTTTTTGAAGAGGTAAACCGACCAGTAAACACGTGCTTTCATAGTAGAACTCCACATTCCGTTTTCAAGCGGAACACCGGGAACAATAATAGCATCATAAGGTGCTTCGTATAGTGCTTTAGTATATTTTTTCTGTGCAGTGTAGGCAAAGCAACCTGCCAGCACCATGGATGCAACACCAAAGATGAGAACACGGAAGTAAATATGTTTAAGCAATTTCATACTGTAATGAACCAACAGATTTTCTTTTTGTTGAGTAAACTTAAAAATATTAATCGTCATTGCTTCGTCCGCCTGAGGCGGACGAAGCAATCTCCTAATTGAAATCCTTCACATTATGAGATTGCTTCGCTATCGCTCGCAATGACGTTAGAAATCAACTTCCACTAGCAGCGGACAATGGTCTGAATGGTTTGCCATCGGAAAAATAGCAGCACGTTTCAGTTTGCTTTCCAATGGTTTGCTCACCATGTGGTAATCTATACGCCAGCCAAGGTTCTTGGCTCGTGAGTTAGCCCGGAAACTCCACCAAGTATAGTTGTGTGGTTCGTTATTAAAATGACGGAATGAATCAATAAAACCACTATCAATAAATTTCCCGATCCATTCACGTTCTTCGGGAAGAAACCCTGATGTATTGGCATTACCTCTTGGATTATGAATGTCAATCGGTTTATGACAGATATTATAATCGCCTGAAATAATCAGGTTAGGGCGTTGCTTTTTCAACTCATCAATGTAGTTCTGGAAATCTCCCAGCCACTGCATTTTAAATGCTTGCCGCTCTTCACCGCTGGAACCTGAAGGATGATAAACACTCATCACCGAAACATCACCGTAATCAGCACGGATAACTCGTCCTTCGCGATCATAAATATCCATTGCGCAACCGAAATGAATTTTATCGGGTTCGCGCTTTGTAAGAATGGCAACACCGCTGTAGCCTTTTTTTTCAGCGGGATGCCAGTAATGTTTATAACCTAAATGTTCAAATATGCCGGCATCAAATTGTGTAGGGTCGGCTTTTATTTCCTGAAAACAAATAACATCCGGGTCTGTAGCTATTATCCAATCGGCAAGCCCTTTACTAAGGGCAGAGCGTATGCCGTTTACATTGTAAGAAACAATTTTCATTGCCTATTTTTTCAAGCAATCGTAATGATTAGCTTCCATAGTTTGCTTGTTTTCACTGCCGCAGATGTCGTCCATAACATCATTGTTGTAAGCACAGCTGTAGCCCTGACTTTCAAGAACAGCTTTCCATGATTCAATAGAATATCCGTTGAGGATTGAATCACCTTCGCATCCGCCAACGATTATTCCGTTTTTTTCGCAGGTGCCACATTTTTTTGTGCATTCATAGCAGTTGTTGCAGCTTGATGCGAAGAGTAGGAGGGAGAGAATGGAAGTAAATAAAAGTGTGTTTTTCATAAGATTGGTTTTTGCAATTATATTTAAAAAAGATGGAACGCAGATTTTTATGATTGTTAAGATTATTTAAGATTTTGAATCAGCGTGAATCATAAAGATCATAAAAATCTGCGTTCTATCACGTTGTGAATTCATAAATCGATTTTGCTGCCCTTTCTGATGCACCACTATTTCCCAGTTTTTCTCTCAGCAGTGCATACTCTTTTTTCATTTCTGCAATGCGTTGTTTATTCTTCAATAGGTCTTTCAACTCTTTTTCAATGTTGGCAGCATTCATCTCTTCCTGTATTAATTCCTTTACCACTTCTTTATCCATGATAAGGTTTACAAGCGAAATGTATTTTACTTTTATCAGCCACTTTGCAATCTGATACGATATTCCGCTGCCTTTATAACATACTACTTCCGGAACTCCGTAAAGAGCCGTTTCCAATGTTGCCGTTCCGGATGCAACCAATGCTGCACTTGCTTCTTCAAGTAGTGAATAGGTTTGCCCGAACACTATCTGTACGTTTTTTCCGACAGTAAATTGCTTGTAAAAACTTTCATCAACAGAAGGTGCTCCTGCAATTACAAATTTGTATGAAGGAAACTTCTCAACTACGTTCAACATTTCGGGAAGCATGACGGAGATTTCCTGTTTGCGGCTGCCGGGTAGTAATGCAATGAGCTTCTCTGTTCTCCTCTCCTCCGGAGAGGGTTTAAGGGTGAGGCAGTCAAGTAACGGATGCCCAACATACTCCACCTCATAATTCCATTTTTTATAAAACTCTTTTTCAAACGGAAGTATGACAATCATTTTGTCAACGCAGGCTTTTATCTTTTTTACGCGTGATGCTTTCCAGGCCCACACCTGAGGAGAAATATACCAGATGGTTTTAATTCCCATCTCTTTTACAAATGGTGCAATGCGCAGATTGAAACCGGGATAATCCACAAAAATTACAGTATCGGGTTTCCATTCAACAATGTCTTTTTTGCAGAGGTCAATATTTGTAAAAATGGTGCGGATGTTCATCAGCACTTCCGTGAAACCCATGAACGCAAGCTCGCGGTAATGCTTGATAATTGTTCCTCCTGCTGCCTGCATTTTATCACCGCCCCAGCAACGGAATTCAGCTTTGCTGTCGAGTTTTTTCAACTCTTTCATCAGGTTGCTGGCGTGCAGATCACCTGAGGCTTCACCGGCTATGAGGTAGTATTTCACAATGTGTTCAGGTATTAATGTGTTCGGGTGTTCATGTTAGTTTACATTCCGTTCCATTCTAATATTTTTAAAACTGCAATTCCTGCGCCCCATACAAAGGTTGAAAACAAAACTCCTTTTGCTGATAGTTCAAAATCATATTTCAGGAAAAGAAAAAATGCTGCAAGGTTTCCAAGTAAACTAAGACTTAAGAGTTTTGCCAATATGCCCGGAGAGTTAAAAAGATACTCGGGTGTTACGCGGTTATACGTAAAGGTATGCAGCAAAAAGAAAACTATTGCAGGAACAATTATTCCGCAAACCACACCGACTACAACAGAGTTTTTTTTCATTTCTTTTTAGTGTTCCTTTTTTTCTTTTTGATTGCTAACGTTCTTTTCGTTACCCTATTTTTTAGTTGTTTTAGAGTTTTCAGCGGCTTTTCAAATTCTTGTATTTTTTCACCCAGCCGCGATTCTATTTCTTCTATGCTTGGCAACTCACGTTTTATGCTTGCCGGAAGTTTATCGGGGATTCTGTATTCCGCTATTCCTATCGGTTTCCCTGAACGCTTTAACGCATATTCAGCCATCAATCCGTCTTTGGTTTTACACAAAATTAATCCTATGCTTTCGTTGTCTCCTTGGTGTCTGAGAAAATCATCCGCAACATTCAGATAGAAGTCCATTTTGCCTGCGTATTCAGGCTTAAATTCATCAATTTTTAAATCGATAATAATGTATCGTTTCAGACGGGTGTGATAAAATAATAGGTCAATAAAAACTTCTCTTTTACCGAGTATTATCTTGTATTGCCTACCCATAAAGGCAAACCACTGTCCGAGTTCAAGCAGTAGCTTTGTAATCTTGTCAATCAGCGCATTTTCAATATCCCTTTCTTTTGCCTCTTCCGACAGCGAAATAAAATCAAATTTATAAGGATCTTTAAATAATTGCTGAACAAGTTCTGATTGTTCGGAAGCAATTGTATTTTTGAAATTAGTAATAAGTTTTCCTTGTCTTTTGTGCAGTCCACTTTCTATTTGATGAACCATTACATTTCTGCTCCACCCGTTTTCAACAGTTTTGTTGATGTAAAACAAGCGTGCTTCGCGGTCTTTAACCCTGTCTAATAATGTGATATGATGATACCAACTCAATTTTGCAAGTGGTGCTTGCAAAATTGGGCTTCCTTGTTTTATAACATCGTGTTTTTTTAATTTTGCAAGTGGTGCTTGCAAAATTGGGAAATGAGGATATTCA
>JAGVLY010000089.1 GCA_020054035.1 Bacteroidia bacterium
ATACTGTTGTTGAAGTTATCTTTCCAGTCGTAGCTGTAAGTTCCGTTAATGGTGTTCAGGGTAACCGATTCTGATTTACAAATCGTAGTATCATTTCCGGCTTCAACAAGCGGATAAGGTTTTACGTTTATGTTTTTATGTCCGTCACTGGAGCCGCACATATTCAGGACGTGCAGATCAATGCCAAATGTTCCGATGCTGTCCCAAATCATAGAAAGAACATTGTTGGATGTGTCGATTAATAAACCGCCATCGGTTGTCCAACTATAAAAAGTATTGTCGTTGAAAATTGCGTTGAAATCAACCGTATCGCCAATGCAGACATTAGTAGGGCCGACAATAACAGCTGATGGATTGGACGGAAGAATATCCAATGTGTCGGATGTTACAACGGGGCCGAAGCAACCGAAATTGTTTTCCTGCAGGTGCATTACCCAATCATTTACTGCATTGCCAAAACTGATGTTGATACCAACTGCTTCGTACGGACTTCCGTTAAAATTTCCTGTCCAAGTATAGGTTGAGTTAAAGTTAATGGGTGTAGGATAATAGGTTACTGATTCATCTTCGCAGGCAACAGGGTCGGAAGGAATCATTTGTACTCCGAGGAATTCATCAGGTGCTCCAATGGTTAAACGCACCAATGTTCCGAGTGAATTTTCAGGGTCAGATGATTCGGTGGCAACTATGCGCATGTAATACATGCCGGGCTGCAAGCCAAGTGTACCCAGCAACAGCGAGTTGGGTACTGTAATCGTTACCGTTGTTCCTGTTTGTGAAACCACAAAACCAAGTCCGCTGATATTCACTTGCTGGAACGTCATACCATCGAGCAACTCCACCTGAAATTCATTACCCGGTCCGTAAGTAACGCCCTGATTAAATTCATTGATGTCAATGGTAAGAACGGTGTCGAAGCCTACAGATTGCGAGATACAGGCAAGCACATCCGTTTGATGGTTTGTGTTAATATCACATTCCTGAATACAGAAAGGTCCCCACGCAGTTCCTGTTGCAGCAGGCGAATTAGAGATAACACGAATAAAATATCCGCAGCTCGGAGGCACGTTTGGTATTAAACCCGCAACACTTCCCGGAGGAAAAGCATCAAAGGTTTCACCGCTGTTGAACTGACCTACAAATGCAGGCGGTGTTTGAAAAATTCCGTTACTGTCAGACAATTGCGCTACATAACTATTGAACTGATTAAACACCCCGAACGATGAAAAAGGAACATCAATTACGCTGCCGATGCAGACTGCATTGGTGTCTAACGTTACTGCCGGTTGTTGTGTGTTTATGCTGTTGGGGCAAAACTGAATGTCAATACAAAGGCTTACATCGCTGATGATAACAGGTGCTGGGTCGGTGCGGATAACGCGCACTTTGTAGCAACTTCCGGGTGCAAGATTTTCAGGCAATGGTAATGACACAGCACTATTCGTTTGGTTCGCAACGTTTATGCTGTAGCCAAAATTAACAGGGTTGGCAAAGCTTCCGGTTGCATCTGAAATTTCAAACTGGTACGAACCATAACACAATGGTGTTGAAAAATCAAAGAACATGATCAGATCGTTTTCCTGACAAATAGGATTTGGGAAAATCTGACCCATCGTGATGGTTACAGGATTGTTTACATCATCATAAGTGGCAACGGCAATAATATCATCGATACCAAATGAAGCCGGTGTTGCATTAGTGCCGTTATCATTTTGCCAACGCCATCCGAAACGCAGATTGGCAACGTTTGCCCATGCAGGGTCTGTAAACGTAACAACTTCCATCTGCGCTGGTCGTTATACATGCTTTGTCCATATTGTGTCCATGCGCCACCGTCAATGCTGTAATACAACTCACCGTAGGCTGTTGGCGAGCCTTCGCAGATGTAAAAGAAAGAGAGGATAACATCTGTTAATCCCAGTGTGCAAAAGCCATCAGCCATAAAGGTAAAGCGGTCTGATGCCGATGCAGGGTTGTAGTTGGCATTTGCTATTCCGTTGCTTTGCGCTTCTGCAAAATCATGAATGTGCAGGTATTCGCTGAATGGAGATGAGGTAATGGTTCCGCTTACGGTGCTATCTTCGTTAATGGTGTTGGGATAAGTCGGTTGCCCGTCATACTCACTATTAATAATCCATTGGTTAAGGCCTGAGCTGCTGCCTGGTCCGCCTGAGTTAAGGGTAAATAACGCATCGTTGTTGTTGAAGTTTTCGGCATACAACTGAATGTTTTGTGCACGAGCAGTTGTAATCAAAACTATAACTGTACTGAAAAGAGTAAGCAGTTTCTTCATATTGCAGAGTTGGTTTAGGGCGTATAAATATAGAATGATATTTTGACGGATTTACTACTTTTGAGAAAAAATAAGATTATGCAAAAAAAATTACAACGTTCGGTTGACAGTAAAATATTCGGTGTTTGCGGAGGCCTTGGCGAGTATTTTGATATTGATGCCACCATTATCCGCATTGTTTTTCTGGTGGCACTGGTTACGTTCGGCAGCGGTTTGCTGCTGTACCTGATACTTGCACTGGTGATGCCGAAGCCATAAAGAATGTTTCTCAACTTCTTTTTTCTTTTAAAGCAAAAAGGACTTCCCGTAAGTCTGCACGAATTGCTTGCGCTGTTGGGTGCTATGAAAAAAGAAGTGATTGCCTACAACGTTGATGATTTCTATGCCCTCTGCAAAACTATTCTTGTAAAGCGCGAAGAACATCTTGATTTATTTGACCGCGTGTTTGGCGAATATTTTCAGGGAATGGAAGCCATCAGTACCGAACAACTGATGAAGATACCCGAAGACTGGCTGGAGAAAAACCGCAAGCGACAACTTACCGAAGAAGAAAAAGCCTTGATACAAGCCTTTGGCGGACCCGAAGAATTGCGCAAACGTTTTGAAGAGTTATTGAAAGAACAGAAAGAGCGTCATGAAGGCGGCAACAAATGGATTGGCACAGGCGGCACCAGTCCTTTTGGAAACAATGGTTTTAATCTACAGGGCTATAGAGTAGGAGGTGAGTCCAGCGGAAACCGCAGCGGACTGAAAGTATGGGACAACCGCGATTTTGCAAACCTTGACGACAAGCGCGAATTAGATACCCGCAATTTAAAACTCGCCCTCAAACGCCTGCGCCATTTTACCCGCGAAGGTGCCGAGGAAGAACTGGACATGGATACCACCATCAGCAAAACTTCGCGCAATGCGGGTTACCTGGATATTGCTATGCAGCCCAGCAAAGAGAACAGAGTAAAAGTGCTGATGTTTCTCGACATTGGCGGAAGTATGGACGACCATGTAGACTTATGCTCGCGCCTGTTCTCGGCAGCCAAGCACGAGTTTAAACACCTTGAATATTTTTATTTCCACAACTGCATTTACGATTATGTGTGGAAAGACAACGAGATGCGCTGGAACGACCGCACCTCTACTTATGATTTACTGCATAAATACAACCGCGATTACAAAGTAATTATTGTAGGCGATGCTGCCATGTCGCCTTACGAGATCATGAGCGACAGCGGCTCGGTAGAATACAGCAATGCCGAATCGGGTTTTGCATGGCTTAACCGCGTAAAAGACCATTTTCCGCAAATAGCATGGCTTAATCCCAATGCCGAAACATCATGGAATTTTTTCCAGAGCACCGTTATCATTCAGGAGGTTTTTCATAACCGTATGTTTCCCGCAACCATTGAGGGTATTGAGAAGATGATGAAGAAACTCAGGAGCGGGGTTAAGGTTGGGTGATTGCCTTCTATTCTTTTTAGCGAAGATGTCGCCCAACAGGGGTGTTGATTTGGTGTTAAAAAAGGGAAATATTGAGCTTAGTTGTATTGAAAAGGTGCTTTTTAGCCTGTTTTCTGAGGTAAATTATACTCCGGCTGAGGTAGCCGGAGTTCCGGCTACCATAGAATGGAGTCCGTTTGTGATAATTTGTTGAGCGGCTACCATAGAATGATGTCCGGCTGTCGCAGTTTGTACTCCGGCTGCCACAAAATGAAGTCCGGCTACGGTAATTTGTTGAGCGGCAGTCATAGAATGGAGACCGGCTACCATAGCCGGACTGTAATCTACCGTAGCCGAAACGTGTTTTTTTAGTAGGAAATAGCCAAGTAGAGAAATAGGAGTTAGCAATCCCTACTTGCCTACTTGGCTTGTGGCTACTTGACTAATTTACCTACCTTTGCCCCCGACAAACTGTTCTATCGTTCTTTTATATATAATGTATAGAGGGAAGGAAAGTCCGGGCAACACAGGGCACCATACTCTTCGAAAGCGGAGGTGTCACGCTGAAAAGCATGACAACAGAAAGTGCCGCAGAAAATAACCACCGGCTGCTCGTTCCCCTCTCCTTTGGAGAGGGGTTAGGGGTGAGGCAGGAAAGGGTGAAAATGTGAGGTAAGAGCTCACAATGTCCCGCAGTAATGCGGGGCATGGGAAAACCTTATGGGTTGTAAGACCAAATAAACCCCGATTATGAAGCTGCCCGCTTCAATGTTCTGCAAAGAGCTATCGGGAAGGGTAGGTTGCATAGATAAATGATAGGGCTAGACAGAACCCGGCTTATAGGTTTGTTATTTTATGAAGAGCTGCTTGTGAAAACAGGTGGCTCTTCGCCTTTTACAGTTACACAGAGAAAGTCAGGAGTTTACACAGAGGCGCACAGAGAAATGAAGAGCAAACAAAACTAAAAACTCTGTGAACCTCTGTGTCTTCTCAGGCTGTTTCTCTGTGTAACAATCATAAATCGTACACCCAAATGTAATTCAAGCCCTTAATTAGCCTACATTTGCGCCCTCTTAAAAATTAAATACATATACAATTGAACACATTTGAAACATTGGGCATTGACGGAAAAATCCTGAGCGCTATCAAGGACATGGGATTTGAAAACCCAATGCCCATACAGGAAAAAGCCATACCCGAACTACTTAAAAACGATAGCGATTACATCTGCCTTGCACAAACAGGAACAGGAAAAACAGCAGCCTTTGGTCTTCCATTGGCGCAACTGATAGACTTTGAAAGCCCGAAAGCACAGGCAATTGTGCTTTGTCCTACACGTGAATTGTGTATGCAGATCACAGGTGACATCACCAACTTTACCAAAAACATCAGAGGAGCCAACATTGTAGCCGTTTATGGCGGTGCAAGCATTGAAGGACAAATAAATCAGATAAAACGCGGAGCACAAATTATTGTGGCTACTCCCGGAAGAATGGTGGATATCATCAACCGCAAAAAGGTTGACCTTTCAGAAATACAATGGGCTGTCCTTGACGAAGCCGATGAAATGCTCAACATGGGTTTCAAAGAAGATCTGGATATAATCCTCTCTAAAACTTCTGCTGAAAAACATACCTGGTTATTCTCGGCAACCATGGCTCAGGGCGTGGCAGACATTGCCCGCAATTACATGAGCAATGCCAAAGAAATAAGCGTAGGTAAAAAGAATCAGGGTGCGGAAAACATAAGCCATATCTACTATGTGGTTCATGCCCGCGATAAATACCTTGCACTAAAACGCATTGCCGATTTCAACCCGGATATCTATGGCATTATCTTTTGCCGTACCCGTGCCGAAACACAAACCGTTGCCGACCATCTTATAAAAGACGGTTATAGTGCAGATTGTATTCACGGTGATCTTTCACAGGCGCAGCGCGACAGCGTAATGAAAAAATACCGTAGCAAAACCATTCAGATGCTGGTAGCAACGGATGTGGCAGCCCGCGGTATTGATGTGGATGATGTTACCCACGTAATCAACTATAGCTTGCCAGATGAAGCTGAGAATTACACTCACCGTAGCGGAAGAACAGCACGTGCCGGTAAATCAGGTGTTTCCATCGCTATCATCAACATGAAAGAGATTGGTAAAGTCCGTTTCATAGAGCGCATCATCAACAAGAAATTTACAGAAGCAAAAATCCCGTCAGGAAAAGAAATCTGCGAGAAGCAGTTGTTTTCATTGATTGATAAGAGTATCAATACACCAATCAACGAAAAGGAAATTGAACCTTACCTGCCAAAGATCTTTGGTCAGTTAGAACATTTAAGTAAAGAAGACATTATCAAACGATTGATCTCAACTGAGTTTAATCGCTTCCTTGAGTATTACAAAAACTCAAACGATTTGGCAGGCGACCGCTCACATTCTTCAAGTCATACAGCAGGCTTCAAACGCATGTTTATAAGCCTTGGAAGATTAGATGGCGTTGATAAAGGACAATTACTAAACATCCTTTGCACGGGAGCAGACCTTGCCAGCACCAGCATCGGCAAAATTGATTTGATGAACAGTTATTCATTCTTTGAAGTTGATATTAAAGACTTAGAGAAATTAAAGTCAGCCTTTGAGCAGCACGATTACAAAGGCAGAAAAATCAAGATAGAAGAATCCGAAAAACCTGCTGATGAAAAAAGAGAGCGCTATGGCGACAGAGACAGCAGAGGTGGTGGTGAGAAACGTGAATTTCGCAAGTTTGGTGGCGACAGAGGTGGCTACGGAGGCAAGCGTGATGGCGGTGGAAGAGGCAGCTACGGTGGCGGAGGCGACCGCAAAAGCAGCGGAGGAAGCGACAGAGGTGGCTTTAGTGGTGGTGGTGAAAGCCGTGAAGGTGGTGCCGGTTCCAGACGCGATAAATTTGCTAAAGGCTCAAGACCGAGAAAGAAATTCTAAAGGCTGTTTAAAATAGCCGCTAACTTTTCGGTCTGTTTTTTTCTTGAAAACTGATTTTTGAAATCTTCGTCAGGCTTTAGCTCTTTGTATTGATTGTGCTTAAAAATTTCATAGAGATTTTTAAGCGCAGCAAATGCTTTTTCTTCTGTTTCGCAACTATACCCTAGGTTATATCCGGCTAATGTGTTTTCAATAATGTCGTTGTCCGTAGGACAGACTATTATTGGTTTCCCAAGGGCAATGTATTCATACAATTTGCTTGAAGGTATGCCTTTGGTGTTGTCGTGAGCTATCATCAGCAGAGCATGTGCTTCTGTCTGGAGTTTTATAACTTCTGCTCTTGAAACTCTTGGACTTGTAATGATTTTATTCTCATAACCCTTCATGTAGTTTGAAACACGCAAGAGTTGGGTTTTATCGTACTCCAGCCCCGGAAATATCATTCTAATAGAATCATTCGCATTGTCATGTAAATCAATAAGTCTTTTCAATGCTGAAAGGAATAACTCGATTTTTTGAGTTGGATACAATGTGCCATTGTAAACAATTGTAAAATGCTTACTCAATTCAGCCCCTTCGTTGATAATAAAATCATCTTCAAAGTAACCATTGAGTAATACTTCTGTTTTTTTATTTGTGAAAAGTGAGATTTTACTTGCGTAGTAGTCCGAGACTGTTGTGGTTATTGAAGATGAATTGACCCACTTCTTTTCACTCTTCCTTTCAAGTGATTTCAAAATCTGCTCAATCGAATTGTTGCTTTGTTTGTTGATTTCACTTGTATTCCAATCATCACGATAGTCAGCAATCCATTTTATTTTTAAATTTTTGTTCAATAGATAGCCAAAACGAAAAAGAATAAAAGGGTTGGCCGTTACAACGGCTAATTTAATGTCAGGATTTTGTTTTATGTAGTTGTATGCAAACTCATAAATGTTCCTGAAAGGAATAACTGAGTTTGTGAAATTCTGAAAAATAAGTTCAAAGAAGGTCAGCAGTTTTCTGATAAAGACGAATTTAGTATCACCATATTTCGTGAATAAACGATCTCTTAAATTTGCTTTATAGGGCAAGTAATAAACCTCATAATCGTCATGTTTTATATGCTTGACGGATTGCTCAGTAGTTTTAAGCGTGTCTTTAGGATTGTTAATTTCAATATCCCAGTTTCGTGTAATTATTATTGGATAGTATCCAAATCCTTTAAAGTATTTAGCCCATCCTAATGCTCGTTGTGCCGCTGTTAAATTGCAGGGTGGAAAGAAATATGCTACAATAACAATCCTTTTCAACACTATTATCTCATTACGGAGGTTAGTTTGACTATTTTTTTCATTAAAGTATAATAGGGCTTAAATGGTTTTAGCATATTACTATATGAACGATAGTAAGAATGCTTTCTGATTGGTTGCGATAAAATGCTTTCAAATTCAGGGTTAGTCAGTTTAAGCTTCTTTAAGAAAAAATCTCTGTCCGTTTTGTAAACCTCAGGGTCGTACTTTGCTTTCTCTAATTCTAACAGTGCAGCTTCTCTGCTTATCTGACCTGAACATATTAATGTTGAAAGATGAAATATTCTCTTATCAATGCCAAACTTTTCAGGAAGAATAAAACCCTGATAAAATCTTGTGAAGATGTTTTCATAATGTTTGCCACCGTAATCTCTCCAACCTAATTCTTTAGTGATAATTTCTTTAACTTCAGATTTATTGTAATCAATAAGGTCAAGTGGTGAGTGGGATTTTATTCCAATAATTTTCTGATAATAGAAAAGTCCTAATTTGCTGATTGTAGGAAAAGTTTTAAGTTTTACAGTGCCAAATTTTTTGTGAATATCTCTAAGGTTAATAGTGTCATATTTATCATACGAAATTTCTGGAGGCATCCATCCTTCCGTAACCAAGTTGTATCCAGATAGAAGATGTTTGATGTTTTTTTTTCGAGCTAAACGATATAGTGCAGCAACAAATGTATTATCGGTAGGTATATCAATATCAACTACTGATGCTTTAAGATATGATAGTTGCAGATCTTTTATTTCTATCCAGTTAATTACGGTTGTATATAGGTCAAAGCCTAATTTTTTAACAATGTTTTCAATATTGTTAACCGCTAATTCTGAATTCCAGCCATTGTCAATGTGAACTAGAAGTGGGCGTAATCCCCATTCTTTAGCTTTTAATGCAAGGTATGTACTATCAACACCCCCGCTAACTCCAAGAATGCAATCATATTCATTGCCTTTCCC
>JAGVLY010000084.1 GCA_020054035.1 Bacteroidia bacterium
GTCAAGACCGCAGTTTGGTTGGTAAATTCCGTATTGGGTATTGTAGCGCGCATCCTGCATGTCGGGATTGAGTTCGTTAAACTCAGCATACACGCAGGTATCAGGAAGTTTGCAGCCAACCAGAAAAATATCGCCCACCAAACCCCATTGCTCTTTCAGAGTTGTTCCGTCTTCATCTTTTCCCCAGAGGTACATCACTTTTCCAAGGTCGTGAATCAATCCAACTAACTGCATCCAGTCAGGACGGTTATCTGCTCTCATTCCTTCCGCTGCCTGAATTAAGTGCATTACATTTGGAAGATTCATGTCCGGATCACTGAGGTCAACAAAGTTGTTCAACTTTTCCATAGCATCCCAGATGTGCATGGGACGATTGAATGCAAGGTAGTTTTTGCGCATCCGCTCAACATATTCCACCGTTTGGCGTGAACGCATTTTACGGTAGTTGTCGCGGATAACTTCGATGGTGTCGCCCTGTGTGTAGTTGCGGAATTGCTTTTGTGTGGTTGTTTCCATGTTTGTTAATAAATTGCAAAATTACCCGATTGCCACGAACTTCACGAATTGACACTAATGAATTTGTGAAAATTAGTGTAATTAGTGGCTGATTAATCTTTTTAGTCCTATTATTGAAAACTGTGAGCACTGACAAAACTAGTATTGGCAATTATCGCTGGCGCATTTGCGCCTTGTTGTTTTTTGCTACCACCATCAATTACATTGACCGCAACGTGCTTTCGTTTGCAATGATTGACGAGTTTTTTCGCAAGGAAATGTTGGGCTTACCCGAAGATGCTATTTTAACACAAGCCGATACCGACCGCTTCAAAGAAATGATGGGCTATGTGGATGCCGCTTTCAAAATGGCGTATGCCTTAGGATTTTTGATTATGGGATATGTGATTGATAAATTCGGAACGCGTAAAGGTTTTTCAATTGCCATTTCAGTATGGAGTATTGCGGGAGTTTTGAATGGTTTTATCGGCTCGGTAAAAGGATTAGTGGGAACCCGGTTTTTATTGGGTTTAGGCGAGGCCGGCAATTTTCCTTCCGCAGTAAAAACCGTTGCCGAGTGGTTTCCGCGAAAGGAGCGCTCCTTTGCAACGGGATTGTTCAATGCAGGAGCAAACATTGGCGTAATCGTTACGGCACTGGCTGTACCTTTTATTACTGTACAGTATGGTTGGCGTGCTTCGTTTGTTGCGACCGGTTTACTTGGTTTTGCAGTGCTGATTTTCTGGCGGGTGATGTATCGTAAACCGGAAGAGCATCCGCAAGTGAGTAAATCTGAGTTGGAATATATCAACTCCGATGAAGATGAAATTACAACTGAAAAAATATCATGGTGGAAGCTGCTTAAACACCGCCAGACATGGGCTTTTGCTGTCGGTAAATTTATGGCTGACCCTATCTGGTATTTTTATCTCACCTGGCTTCCTGACTTTTTCAATAGCAGCGAATCGCTGGAAAAGAAATTAGATTTAAAGAATATCGGGTTACCTTTTATCATTATTTATTTAGTGAGTGATGGAGGAAGTATTTTCTTCGGCTGGCTATCATCCCGACTTATTCAAAAAGGCTGGACTGTAAATAATGCACGCAAAATAACCATGCTGATTTGTGCGCTGTGCGTTGTGCCGATTGTGTTTGCTTCTACTACAACAAGCGTTCATCTTGCTGTTGCATTAATTGCAATAGCTGCTGCTGCACATCAGGGCTGGTCGGCAAATATGTACACGCTTGCCTCGGATATGTTTCCGAAAACTAATGTTGGTTCGGTGGTAGGAATTGGGAGTATGTTCGGTGCGATTGGAGGTGTTTTGTTTGCTGCTTCCACCGGAATTATTCGCGTGAAGTTTGGTTATATTCCTCTGTTTGCAATTGCGGGAAGTGCATACTTAATTGCGTTGGTGCTTATTCATTTGCTTGCACCAAGACTTGATAAGGCAGAATTGAAATAGTTGCAAATTTTGGAAAATTTTAACCCCGCAATTTTGGTACATCATCTTGTTTTCGTTTAAAATAATTCCATTCAGCTAATAGCAAAATCAGTATCGAATAAGTATAGCTTTTGCGCTTATATTTGCATTCTTTGCAGTTAAACAAAAATGAAAAAAACGACTGCTGTAGCTTTTATTCTTTCGCTCATTATTTTTCTTTCGGGTTTTCGCAACGGAAGTGAATACCGCACACTTTATTTTCAAAAGATTGAAGAGTTTAATACAGCACAAATCAAACTGCTTGAAGAAATAAAAACATCCGATCTTACTTCCGAAAAAGGGAAAGAAAATATTCTGAAAAAATTGCGTTATTCGCGCCTCAAACTGAAAGGAATTGATCTCTGGTTGCGTTATCTTGAACCAATCACTTACAAACAACTGAATGGCCCGCTGCCCGTAGAGTGGGAAAATGAAGTATTTGAGAAATTTGAAAAGCCCTATAAAAGAACAGGAGCCGGGCTTACGTTGGCAGAAGAGGAATTAGAGAATACAATCCCGGATAGAAATAAACTGTTTCAGCTAATTCAAAAATCCATTAAAGCAGTTGATGTTTTTAAAGCAGATTCCATTACAAAGAATTTAGAAAGTCATCATCCTTTTTTTCTTGCTAATCGTTTGTATCTGCTCAACCTTGCTGCAATTTATACTACGGGTTTTGAGTGCCCCGATACTTCGCAGGTTATAACTGAACTGCGCTTTATGATGAATGAAACAAAAAGTATTTACGTTAGCTTTAATCAAAGTTTTACATCAACACCCGTAACTGCTGAATATCTTGAACTGTATGATAAAGCGCTTCGTTTCTTGCAGACACAACCAACCGATTTTTCACGCTTCGACCATTTTATATTTATCCGTGATTATGTAAATCCCTTGTATGCAATTAACCAGCAATTTATCCGCAACTATTTAGTGATTTCAAACAGTTACAACGATTATAGTCTGAACGATAAATGCACTTCCATTTTTGATAAAAGCCTGTATGAAGGCATGAATACAAAAGGAATTTATACCCTTGTTGATAATGCAGAAACACTGGAAGAAATAAGAAAAACGGGTAAACAGTTTTTTTACGACCCCATTTTGTCGGGCAACAATAAACGCAGTTGCGCATCATGCCACAAGCCCAAGCAATATTTTACCGATACCGTTGCCACTTCGTTGCAGTTCAATGGATTTATGACGCTTCCGCGCAACACACCAAGCATTATAAACGCGAACTACAATCATCTACTTATGCTTGATGGCAAACACATTACCTTGCAAGCGCAGGGCAAGGATGTTATCTCTAATTCAATTGAAATGGCAAGCAATGAAAATGAGTTGTTAGAAAAAGTGCTATCCTGCAAAGACTATAAAAAGTCGTTGAAGAAATTTACCAAATACACGCCCCAAGAAAAAGATGTAACGATAGAACACATTGTTTCGGCAATCACCTTTTATTATTCCGATTTCAGCACTTACTACTCGCATTTTGATTATGCCATGGAGAATAAAAAAGAACTGACTGAAGAAGCAAAGCGCGGCTTTAATATTTTTATGAGCAAGGCACAGTGTGCCACCTGTCATTTTGTTCCGCAGTTCAATGGAGTGAAACCACCTTATGTAGGCTCTGAGTTTGAAGTGTTGGGTGTTCCACATGATACCACGTTTACAGGTATCAGCCCAGACAGAGGCCGTTATGAAATTAATCCTGCAACCGAAACCTTTGATGCCTTCCGCACGGGAACGATACGCAATGCACAATTCACTAAACCCTATATGCACAATGGAGTTTTTAAAACGCTGAATGAAGTAATTGATTTTTACGATGCAGGTGGTGGAGCAGGCAAGGGGCTTAAAGTTCCTAACCAAACATTAAAGTCCGATTCGCTTCATTTATCAGAAAGAGATAAAAAGGATTTATTGGCTTTTATCTTTTCATTAAGTGAGAATATTATTTTTGAAAATGCGCCTGCCGCTCTGCCCTTGTCAAAAAATGAAGAACTAAATACACGAAAAGTTGGAGGAGAGTATTAAATGAAAATGTCAACAGTCAGAAGTCCGCAGTTAATAGTCAATAGACAATGGTCAATGGTCATTTTCTTGTTAGTTGTTATTTGTTGCTTGTTAGTTGCCTGTTCGTCTTACAAAGTAGAATATGCTTTCCCTGAGGATGCTAAAAAAATGCAAGGCTATGATGAGTTGATGACCCATATTGAAGCAGGAAAGAAATTATACAAAGCACATTGTACAGGTTGTCATGGCATTTTCACCAAAGGCAAAAAAGAAATTCCAAATTTTTCGCGGGTGCAATTAGATAACTACAATTCTAATTTCATAAAAAAAGATCCAAAAAATCATGCTGTGGCCCAGAAACTAAGCAAAGATCAATTAGGCGATATAATTATTTTTCTCACGTTTGTTAAAAAGAACAAGCAGGATTAGTTTTAACCTGTATCTGCTCAAAAGATTATTTTTGCGCCTCTTATAAAAATCAACATGACTAAAGTAAAAGTAGGAATGGTGCAGATGAGCTGCACTTCCGATAAAAATGAAAATATGCAGAAAGCCATTGCAGGCATCCGTAAGGCTGCAAAAGATGGTGCGCAGATAGTTTGCTTACAGGAACTATTTACCTCGCTTTATTTCTGCGATGTGGAAGACTATGAAAATTTCAAATTGGCTGAAAGTATTCCCGGTGCATCAACTGAAACGCTGTCTGCAATTGCAAAAGAACTGAATGTTGTTATTATTGCTTCACTCTTTGAAAAACGCACACAAGGTATTTATCATAACACAACCGCTGTGCTAGATGCAGATGGTACTTATCTCGGTAAATACCGCAAAATGCACATCCCTGACGACCCTGCTTTTTATGAAAAATTTTATTTCACTCCGGGTGATTTGGGCTACAAAGTTTTTAAAACAAAATATGCAACGTTTGGTGTTCTGATTTGCTGGGATCAGTGGTATCCTGAGGCAGCACGCATCACAGCGTTGATGGGAGCAGAGATATTATTTTATCCAACCGCAATTGGCTGGGCAACTTCGCAAACAGAGGATGTAAACAGCGAGCAATACAATGGCTGGCAGGTGTTACAGCGCAGTCATGCCGTAGCAAATGGTGTTCACGTTGTAAGTGTAAACCGCACAGGTTTTGAGCAAAACGGAGCCATGAAATTTTGGGGTGGCTCGTTTGTAGCGAATCCTTTCGGAAGAGTTTTATATCAGGCATCGCACGAAAATGAAGAAACTACTGTGGTGGAATTAGATTTAGCTAAAACAGATTTTTACCGTACACACTGGCCTTTCCTCCGCGACAGGCGCATAGATTCGTATCAGCCTATTACCAAACGCTTCATAGACGAGGAATGATGCAGACGAAAACACCCAAAGAATTAGGTTATTATTTTCCGGCTGAGTTTGCTCAGCACGAAGCTACATGGCTTAGTTTTCCACATAAAGAGGCTTCATGGCCCGGAAAGATTGATGCAATTTATCCCAACTATTCAGCTTTTGTAAAAGAACTTGCGTTTAGTGAGAAAGTTCGCGTTAATGTAAATGATGAAGCAATGAAAACCTTTGCTGTAAATCATTTTGAAAAGACCGGAGTAGATATGAAGCAGGTTGAGTTTTTTATTCATCCTACCAACGATGCCTGGTGCCGCGACCACGGACCGGCATTTTTGTTGAATAAAAATTCCTCTGAAAAAGCAATTGTTGACTGGGGCTACAATGCATGGGGCAATAAATATCCGCCTTATGATTTGGATGATGTGGTACCCACGCTGATTGCAAAACAGTTTAATCTTCCTATCTTTTATCCCGGTATTGTGATGGAAGGTGGTTCAGTTGAATTTAATGGTAAAGGAACCTTACTTACTTCTACTGCGTGTTTGTTAAACCCTAACCGTAATCCACATCTAAATCAGGCGCAGATTGAGAAATACCTTTGTGATTATTATGGAGTGGAACAAATACTTTGGGTGGACGAAGGAATTATCGGTGATGATACAGATGGACACATTGACGACACGGTGCGTTTTGTGAATGAGAATACAGTTTTAACAGTTGTGGAGGACAAGAAGAATGATGAGAATTATGAGTTGCTTCAGCACAATCTGAAACAGCTAAAAGAAATGCGCTTATTAGATGGTCAACAATTGAATATTGTTGAATTGCCAATGCCAGATTTGATTATTTATGAGGGTCAACCTTTGCCGGCTTCTTATGCCAATTTTTACATTGCAAATAAATTAGTGATTGTTCCAACATACCGTTGCGCAAAAGACGATAAGGCTTTACAAATTATTCAACAGTGTTTTCCTGACAGAAAGGTGGTGGGTATTGATTCCACTGATATTATCTGGGGATTGGGCAGTTTCCACTGCTTAAGCCAGCAGGAACCGAAAGTTTAGAAAACAAAAAAGGCGTCCCGATTTATCAGGACGCCTTTTTTATTGAATTAATTCTGATTACTCAACTACAACTTCAAAGTCAACTTCTACAGTAATTTCTCTGTGAACTTTAACTTTTGCTTTGTAAGTACCAAGCGTTTTGATGTTTTCAGCATCAACAAGTGTGATGTTTTTGCGCTCGATTTCTTTACCTGTTGCAACTTTAATTGCATCAGCAATCTGTATGCTGTTAACTGAACCAAAGATTTTACCGCTTTCGCCTGCTTTTGCAGCAACTTTCAGGGTTGTCTTTTTCAGTATTTCTGCTACACCTTCTGCGTCTTTCTTTATTTTTTCTTCTTTAAAAGCGCGTTGTTTTAGCGTTTCAGCCAAAACTTTTTTGCTGCTTACAGTAGCAAGAATAGCAAGTCCTTGTGGAACAAGAAAATTTCTGCCGTACCCTGGTTTTACTTTTACCAGGTCATTCTTGTAACCTAATTTATCTACGTCTTTTGTTAATATTACTTCCATGATAATTTCTTTAAAATCGTTTATACTATTTCATCATATCTGCAACATAAGGCATTAACGCCAAATGTCTTGATCTTTTCACCGCCTGAGCAACTTTACGTTGGTATTTCAGTGAAGTGCCTGTAATTCTGCGTGGAAGTAATTTTCCTTGCTCGTTTACAAATTTCAAAAGAAAATCGGGGTCTTTGTAGTCAATGTATTTAATGCCCATTTTTTTGAAACGGCAATATTTTGCTTTTTTTACATCTACTGTAACAGGTGTTAAGTACCTGATTTCTGATTCTTGTGGTGCTGCCATGTTTTTAGTATTTTATTAAGCGTCTGCTTTTTCAGTTTTTTCTACGTTCTTTTTCTTGTTTCTTCTACGCTCGTTATATTCAACGGCATATTTATCAAGCGCAAGGGTAAGGAAACGGATGATACGCTCATCACGTTTGTACATTACCTCAAGGTCGGCAACCAATGTGCCTTCTGCCTTGAATTCAATGAGGTAATAAAACCCACTTGATTTTTTCTGAATAGGGTAGGCCAGCTTACGCAGCCCCCAGTTTTCCTCATGCACAATCTGTGCTTTGTTGTCTTTCAGGAATTTGACAACTTTCTTTACCGCTTCCTTTGCCTGATCATCAGACAAAACGGGAGTTAAAATGAAAACGGTTTCATAATTGTTTGACATTGTTTTGCTTTGTTATTTGTTTTTTTTAGTTTACTTCCCTAAAAAGGGACGGCAAAGGTAGAAAAAAATACATATCACCAAAACCTAAGTTTTGATTTTTTTTTATCCTGTGTTTTAGGTCGTTTATCGATTTTTTATTTTCACTTTGAAACCTCTCTGTAATTTTGGCGTTGAAACAAGTGGTTTTTAGGTACTCATAGATTTTAGGTTTATTTTTAATTTGTTTTGACAAAGTCCCGGAGTGGTTAACCGGGACTTTGTTTTTTGCATCATCTCCAACTCTTTCCCTCATTATTTCTGAAGTCATATATAAGCAAGAAAGCCGCTCTTTTCAGAGCGGCTTTCTTTTTCAGCACTAGGGCAAAAATATGTTGTTTAAACCCAATAACTATTGTTATTTATTCTCGTCTTCAGATGCCTCAGAAGCGGCTTTCGCTGCTTTCTTAGACTTTGTTTCCATCTCAGTTTTGAGGTCAGAAAGCGCCTGAATATCACCAAGAGTTGTTTTCTCCTGACTGTCTTTCATTTTCTTAATCGCTTTCTTGGTAGAGTTTTCGTCTTCTTTCTTTGATTTAACTACCTCTTTCTCTTTTGCCTCTTCAACTTCCTGGTTTATTTTGGTATGCGAAACAATGATTTTCTTCTGGTCTTTTGCAAATTCCAGAACTTTAAAATCAAGGTTTTCTTCTGCTTTTGCAGTTGTTCCGTCCTGTTTCAACAGGTGACGTGTAGGTGCAAAACCTTCTAATCCGTAAGGAAGAGAAACAACGCCACCTTTGTCGGTCAGGCTGGTGATAGTTCCTTTGTGAATTGAATCAACAGTGAAAACTGTTTCAAAAACATCCCATGGGTTTTCTTCCAGTTGTTTGTGACCAAGGCTCAGTCTGCGGTTTTCCACATCAATTTCAAGAACTACTACATCCAATTCTGCACCAATGGTGGTGAACTCGTTAGGATGTTTAATCTTTTTAGACCATGAAAGGTCTGAAATGTGTACAAGACCATCAACACCTTCTTCCATTTCTACGAAAATTCCGAAGTTAGTGAAGTTGCGAACTTTTGCTTTGTGTTTAGAACCGGCAGGGTATTTCATTGTGATGTCAGTCCAAGGATCCGGCATCAGTTGTTTAATACCTAATGACATTTTGCGCTCTTCGCGGTCAAGTGTAAGAATTTGTGCTTCAATATCTTGTCCTACTTTTAAGAAATCACTTGCGCTGCGCAGGTGTTGTGACCAAGACATTTCTGAAACGTGAACAAGTCCCTCAACGCCAGCTGCAACTTCTACAAATGCTCCATAGTCAGCAATAACAGCTACTTTACCTTTTACTTTATCGCCAACTTTCAGGTCAGCATTTAAACCATCCCAAGGGTGCGGAGTAAGTTGTTTCAAGCCCAATGCAATACGTTTTTTCTCGTCATCGAAGTCAAGAATAACCACATTGATTTTCTCATCCAGTTTAACAATTTCTTCAGGGTGATTGATACGTCCCCAAGAAAGGTCAGTAATGTGGATAAGCCCGTCAACACCTCCAAGGTCAATAAACACACCGTAAGAAGTGATGTTTTTAACTGTACCTTCAAGAATCTGTCCTTTCTCCAATTTGCCGATGATTTCTTTTTTCTGCAATTCAATCTCTTCCTGGATAAGCGCTTTGTGAGAAACAACAACGTTTTTAAACTCGTTGTTGATTTTCACCACTTTAAATTCCATCACTTTACCTACATATACATCGTAGTCGCGGATTGGCTTAACATCAATCTGTGAGCCCGGTAAGAAGGCTTCGATACCGAATACATCAGCGATAAGACCGCCTTTGGTACGGCATTTAACCAAACCTTTAATAACTTCATCATTTTCCAACGCTTTGTTGATGCGTTCCCATGAGCGCAGTGAACGTGCTTTTTTGTGTGAAAGCACTAACTGTCCGCCTTTATCTTCCTGATTTTCTACATATACTTCCAGTAAATCTCCGATTTTAATATCGGGATTGTAACGTACTTCGTTCAGAGGAATAGCTCCTTCTGATTTGTAGCCGATATTTACCAATAAATCTTTTGAAGTTTTTCCAACGATTACTCCGTCTAAAACTTCGTGGTTAGCAATGGATTTGAGGGTTTCCTCATACATTGTTTCCCATTCTTTGCGTTCTTTCTCGGAATAAACTTCGGCTTTTTTGCCTACTGTATTCCAATCAAATTCTGCTGGTGTTGTAACTTCTGTAGCTACGTTTGTTTGTTCTTCTGACATTTTATTCTGTTTGCCACACCGGGTGACTTTTATAACCCTTCCGGCTGCGGGGTTGGTTTATGTTTTCCTTTGTGCCGGACAAAGGGGTTCCTGTTTAAGGGGCGGCAAAGGTAAATTTATTTTGGAAATGAAAAGGGCTTTTGAATATTATTTTGAGCTTTATTGATTTTCAGCTAGCCCCAATAATTTATTGTTTTATCACTCTGCCACTTGAGCGATTTCCGGCCTCTGTTTCTGCAACCCAAAAATATAAGCCGGCAGGCAGGTGGGCAATATTTACATTGTAGTTTAATGAACTGATTGTTCTTTTTGTGAAAACTATTTTCCCATAACAGTCGATGATAATCAGTGAGTTGAGTTCTGCTTTCTTAGTGGTTACTTTAAGTATATCTGTTGCAGGGTTTGGATAGACTGAAACCGATGGACCATCAAATTTAAGGCTATTACCGGACGAAACTGATGTTGGTTCACAAACAGGGTTGGTGGTAATTAAATCAGCGAAAAAAGAGGCAAGGTTATTTTCGCGGAGGGTTGGGCTGTCATAAGCGTGGCAGGGATTATTAACCTGGTCGGTGCAACTTGCCTGCCCGAAGAGAAAATTATAGGGGAAGTTTACATTGGTAAACTCATTGTGGATGGAATAGCCGTAATTATTGGCAGTGTTCCAGTTGCTGATGGTTCGGCTGCCGTAAACTTTGGGTGTGTTGGCAATTCCGTAGCAGTTGTAACCGTTAGTAAGACACCAGGTTATTCCCGCCATTACCCTGTTGCTGTCAATTGGCACCACCAAATCGCAGGGTTGGTGGAACGAATAGATTGCAGGCTTGGGCTTGCTTGCCGGAATATATTTCATTAAGTCTGAAGCCATTGCTCCATACATATTTCCTACACCTTTGAGGGTATAGTTGATAGCAGTGGGCTCTATGCTTCCTTCAATTCCACCCAAATCGGGACGGGGAATTCCATTTCCTGAAAATGTTTGTCCCGCATTGTAAACACAGGAGTGTGAATTGGGGTGGGGTAGCGGAGCCTCTGAAATCTGGTAGGTATGCGGCAAACGCTCTACTGCTGTGTCAAGCAGGGCAATACCCATAGCTATGAAAGAACCAGCGCTTTCCCCTGCTACAAAAATATTTGCCGTGTCTATTCTGTAAGTATCGTAACGGTTGATAAGATAGCGCAAGGCACCTTTACCATCTTGTATGCCCCGATACATAGCTCTGAGCCATTCCGCACTGTCGCTTGCAAATACGCAGGAGTAGTTTGGGTAATTACAGTTCCATGCAGCATCGTCAGCAACAAAACCGAGGCGGTAGTTGATGCTGGCTGTTACATATCCGCGCTTTGCAAATTGCTTACAAAGGTTGGTAATGCTTGCATCTTCTTTGCTACCGGCAAGAAATGCGCCTCCGTGAACCCATAGCAGCAACGGGCTTTTCGACTGTTCTGTAATATCATCGCAGTGTGGCAGGTAAATATCCATCTTCAGCGTTTCGGGCTCATTATTGAAATTGGTGGCAATGCCATAGACAACATTAAGTGTGCTGTCGTAAGTATAAACTTTGTCAATCCATTGCTGGGCAGATGCACTCAAATAAATACAAAGTAATAAGACAGTGAACAACTGTTTCATAGATGTTCGGGCAAGAATTATTGTCTTTTTAAATTCTGCATGAAGTTAAGCAGATTAATCCAGTACTCCTGATTGTTGGGGTTGCTTTTGAAAAGAGATTCAGCTCCGTGTTTACCACCTTCTTTCGGGTAAAATGTTATCATCTTTTTAGAAGTGATACCCGATACCAATTCTTTAACATAAGGCACTTCATCAGCCTTGCAGGTAACAAAAATAGGAATGTCAAGCCCTGCAATGGTTTGTTGGATATTGATTAAACTTCCAAAATATTCGCCAGGACTGAATGCAACTACTGTGCTGATAATATTGTCTTCGCTTGCAATTTTGAGAGCAAGCGAGGCAGAGTAGGAACTGCCTACCAGAATAATGCGTTTGTCGCTGATGCGTTTTACAAATTCAATAGCATCTACAATATCAGCTTCTGCATCCATGTAATCAACAGGTAAGCCTCTTTGTCTTGCCTGCATAGCGGTTTCATTGATCTTATAATTAAACTCCTGTCCCGAGCGCAGATCAATAGCAAGGCAGTTATAGCCCAGTTTTCCCAGTCTTCCGGCTATTTCATTGTATTCGCCACGGCTTGATTTGGCTTGGTGGCAAAGTATAATGTAAGATGAATCTTTATGGTGTATGTATTGGTCGGCAGCTATTTTTACTCCATCACGAGCGGGAAAGCGGATAGGCTTTTGTGCAAATGAAGAAAGGGAGAGAACTAGTAGGCAGTAGGCAGTGGGCAGTAGGCAGCGGGTAATTCGGTAAAGGGAATATATCACAATTATAATTTTTTCAAGCACTTTAAACAAATAACATACCGTTTTGGTTGCGGATAAAAGTAAATAAAAAGTCCCCGAACTGCGGGGACTTTTATACTACTTATCAAAAAAGGATTGTTAGTCTTTTATTGAGGCCCTTCGACTACGCTCAGGGTGACACTTTTTTATTTTGTTTCGGCCAGAACGATTATTTTGTTGTTCTGCAATTCTACCACACCGCTTTTTATTTCAAAATACTGAGTTGAATTTGCGCTGTCTGTTACTTTTATTTTTCCTTTTTTCAACGTTGAAATAATAGGTGCGTGGTTGTTCAGTATTTCAAACGAACCGGTTGTGCCAGGTAATTGAACGAGTTTTACTTCTCCTTCAAATACTTTTTCGTCAGGTGTTACTATTTCTAATTGCATTTTACTTTGCGTCTGACAATAATTTTTTACCTTTTTCTATCGCTTCACTGATTGTTCCTACAAGGTTGAACGCTGCTTCAGGATATTCATCCACTTCACCGTCCATAATCATGTTAAAGCCTTTGATGGTATCTTCAATTTGAACGAATTTACCTTCCAGGCCTGTGAACTGTGTAGCCACAAAGAATGGTTGAGATAAGAAACGTTGAACACGTCTTGCGCGGTGTACAACCAGTTTATCATCCTCAGAAAGCTCGTCCATACCAAGGATGGCGATGATGTCTTGCAATTCTTTGTAACGTTGAAGAATGTTTTTTACACGCTGTGCTGTGTTGTAATGCTCATCACCCAAAACTGCTGCAGAAAGAATACGTGAAGTAGAATCCAACGGGTCAACCGCAGGGTAAATTCCAAGCTCGGCAATCTTACGGCTCAATACCGTTGTAGCATCTAAGTGAGAGAATGTTGTAGCAGGAGCAGGGTCAGTCAAGTCATCCGCAGGTACGTAAACGGCCTGTACAGATGTGATAGAACCACGTTTAGTTGAAGTGATACGCTCTTGCATGAGACCCATCTCCGTTGCAAGTGTAGGTTGGTAACCTACCGCTGAAGGCATACGACCTAAAAGTGCCGATACCTCAGAACCTGCTTGTGTGAAACGGAAGATATTGTCAATGAAGAACAGGATATCGCGGCCACCTGTTTTTTCATCACCATCACGGAAATATTCCGCTACTGTTAAACCTGAAAGGGCAACACGGGCACGTGCTCCGGGAGGCTCGTTCATTTGACCGAACACCAGAGTAGCCTGTGATTGCTCTAATTCTTTTAAATCAACCTTGCTCAAATCCCATCCGCCTTTTTCCATGCTGTGTTTGAACGCTTCTCCGTAACGGATAACGCCTGACTCGATCATCTCACGCAACAAATCGTTTCCTTCACGTGTACGCTCTCCAACGCCTGAGAATACTGACAGACCTGCATATCCTTTTGCGATATTGTTGATAAGCTCCATGATAAGAACCGTTTTACCAACACCCGCACCACCGAACAAACCGATTTTACCACCTTTTGCATAAGGCTCCAAAAGGTCAATAACTTTAATACCTGTGAACAGAACTTCGTTTGAAGTTGAAAGGTCTTCGAATTTCGGAGGATCGCGGTGAATTGGGTAACCACCTTTGTTGGAAACTTCTCCGATACCATCGATAGCCTCGCCAACAACGTTGAACAGACGGCCTTTTACTTTATCGCCTGTTGGCATGGTGATGGGTTGCCCGGTAGTAGTTACTTCCATTCCGCGGCTTAAGCCATCGGTTGAGTCCATGGCTACAGCACGCACGGTGTCTTCACCAATGTGTTGTTGGCACTCTAATATGATTTTTTGTCCGTTGGGTTTGTTAATTTCCAGTGCATCATAAATTTTTGGTAATGACGAACCTTCCACATCAAAACTGATGTCCACAACGGGACCGATAATTTGTACTATTTTTCCTTTATTTACTGACATTTCAGCGTGTTTTGTGATTAAATTGTTTTATTAAATCGGGCGCAAAAGTAGTATTATAGACCATATAAAAGAATGATAGTTGTAAAATAATTTTGAACATTTTCTTAGCAACGAAAAAGCCCTGCTTGGGCAGGGCTTTTCGTTTATAAATTTATAGGCTAACTTTCTCCTGACTGTTTCAAAATTTCCATCACTACCACTTTAGAAAACCTGAAATTTACTTTTTCTAATTCTGCGATAACTTCTTTAACGGAATTGATAACACCTCTTTGTTTAGCTATTAGCAGAGTTTTTAGTGTTCCGATGATTTCTATATGTAGTTTTGTTGCTACTTTTCTGCCTTTCTTTTCGTCAATTATAAGAATACAATTTGTGGTTTCTAATGCAAGAGCAATTGCGCTTGCCTCACCTCTGTCAATGAGGGTTTCCAGTTCCAGAATTTTCTTTTTATCGGCAACAGGTTGTATGGATATCCATTGAGGAAGTGGTTTGCCAAATTCCTGTTCTACTTCTTTTGTTGTAATTATTTCGGGAAAGGTTTTGTGAAGTATTTCAAGTTTGTTTATTCTGTCAAAAGCAATTAAACAACTGGTATCTGAAATGATAATCATTGTTTACCAATTGTCTATTTCTTCAAATCTTCTACTGTTTCACCAAATATTGAAACGCCATACTTCCCTACGGTTTCTATAAATTCTCTTTTTGATATACCCGCAAAGTCGGCTGCCTGACCCGATGATAAAGTTCCTTTTTCAAATAGGATGGCGGCAACAGCCATTTTTACATCTTGCTCATTTACTTCTTCGGGCAGGCTTAGGGTTAAGGTTTTCATGTTAGTTTTTGTTTGCTACAAATATAAGCCTTTATAAAAAGGTAATAGGTAAAAAGTAAGAGGTAATATTCACCGGCAGCCTACCCATAAATATTACCTCTTACCTATTAAATCTTAAATAGCTTTACTCTTTTATAACCTTTCTGTTTAGCTGCGACCCAACAGGGGTGTTAGTTATTATCGCTAATCTCACTTTGCAGATTTACTTTATAGGTAAAGAATGAGAGGTTGCTGTTTATGGGCGTAAAGTGGTAGCTTAGTTTGCTTTGTGATTTACGCATGATGTCTATAAAGCCTAAACCTGCTCCGCCTTTTTCGGTAAACGCATTATGTTGTATGGTATGTTTATAGAAAGAGCGTAGCTCTTCGTTGTCAAGGGTATTGAGGTGGTCTAATTTTTCGCGCAGGTATTCTTCGTTTTTAGCAGTTACGGTGTTGCCCGAGAGGATAAATAATTTATTCTCGCCTTCCATACCTATAACAAAAAGCGATGCTACGGTATTGGTATCGTCTTTATAGCCGTGTGAGGTTATGTTTTGCAGGGCTTCTACCAGTATGTGCAGTATTTTCTTTTTGTTTTTAAGTGAGGTGTTATAATGGTCAAGTTTGTCTTCGGCAAGGTGCATCAGGTGCTCGTAGGTGCGGGATGTTATATGGTCGCTGTAAACCATGATGAGTTTGTTGTCAAGCATCATGTTTTTTAAACTCCATGCGTTTTCAACAAGGTTAAATGGGTTGCTTACTTTCATGAGGTTATAATAATTAGTGTAAGCAGTACAACAGAAATGAGTATGGTAACGGCAATCAGAATATTATTGCGTATGCGCTGTTTGCGTTGATGTTTATGCCAGTGGTCTTGCTCCATTATGTTCTCTGCCTACTTTTTGTTCCCCTTTTCGGCTTGCGGGGTTTTGTTTATTTGTGATTTGGTTATTTAGTGAATTAGTGATTAATAAAACAATCACTAATTCACTAAATCACTAATTATTACAGCAACTCCACCTCATAATGCAGTTCAGCTGCGCTGGGGTTTACTGCTGTTAAAAAGCGGTGTGTGCCAAAGTCAATGGCTCCAAAGGAGCTGGCTTGCAGGGTTATTTTGGCTGCGTTGGCGGTTATGTTTACTGCGGTGCTGTTGGTTCCGTTGGGGGTAGTGGCAAGGTAAAACTGTACTTGTGTGCCTACGGGTGCGGCTGCTCCGGTTAGTTCAAATTGCAGCTCATCATCGCCTACAAAGGTGTGGATGAGTATGGCTTCGTTTTCGCCCGCGTCAAGTGTTCCGGTAAAGAGCGCCTGACGGTGGTTGCGGAGTATGCTCAGGTCGAACATGGGAGCAATTAATTCCGGGGTTTCGGCTTGCAGGTTTATCCAGTAGCCCAGGTTGCGGTATTGTTCGGTCATGGCAAGTATGCGTTTTAATTCCAGTTGTTCGCTACGCTCTTTGGTGATTAGTTTTGAGCCTTCCTGAGTGTCGAGTGTGGTATCAAGGCTAAGGTAAAAGGCATCTACTTCTGCTTTCAGGGCTACAAGCATTGGTAGGGCAAAGGTTCCCAAAACGATACCCAGTGTTTGCACCGCCTGCACGCGGGTTACGCTGCTGCCGGTGTTAAAAGGGCTGCGTCCGTTGGGGAATATGCTTTTGTATTCGGGGCTTTTTTTGTCAAATACAACTTGCACTTGTGCATCCCAGCGGCCTACCTTGTTTATCAGCAGTTCAAGTTGTTGTTCAAGGTTCAGGGTTTGTCCTTCCTGTTGCCCTCCGGCTGCTTTCCATTTGTTGTAGGCTTCTGTATATTCAAGGTGAATAGGGTGGTAGCGGTTATACAGCAACATAAAATCGGGGTTGGCGGGGTCGCTGTCCAATACGGTTTTAAGAGCAGCATCGTGATAGTTGCTCAGTTTAAGGGCTTTTTTGTAGTTTTTAACAGTTGCTACAATAAACTGGTTGATGAGGTATTTCCATTGTAGTTCCATAGTGATGATTGTTTTTAGGGTTAGTATATAAGTGTATTAATGAATGCGGTAGAAGAACTTAGTTTGGGTAAAAAAACGTTCGGCAGCATGGAATGTAATCGTCTACCGCATAGAATAGAGTTAATCCATGTGGAAGTAGAACTACTTCCATGTTGCCGAACGTTAGTCTGTGTGGAAGTAGAACTTTTACTGCATTGCCGAACGTTAATCAGTGCAGTAGAAGAACTTCTACCGCATGGAATGAAGTTAATCTGTCTGGAAGTAGAACTACTTCCACCTTGCTGAACGTTAATCCGTGTGGTATTAGAATACATTCCGCATCCCCGAACGTTAATCGGTGTAGAAGTAGAACTACTTTTGGATATATGGCTTCCTACTTCCAGCATCGGCATTCACGCAAGCCTAAATCCTGCGCTTGTTTTAGCGTAAGTTTTTTAATCTGATGGGTGCATTGTATGGTTAATGCCTCGTGTTTATCCGAAGTATGATAAACCTCGCTGTTGCCACAACGGTAAACTTTATCAACAGGTAATGCAAAGCTGCATAGCAGCAAAGCAAAAGGAAGAATGTAATAGATTAGTTTAGCTCTCTCTCTCTCTCTCTCTCTCTACGAGGGCGCGTATTTCGGAGCTTTTTATGTAGTTAAAGAGATACATTTTTGTATGTTTTCGAAGGCTAAAGTATAAACTTCACCTGATAAAAGCAACAGGTAAGCAATTTTTTTTATAAGTTTTGATTAGCCTGACAAAGCAAACAAAAAAGCCCCCGCCTTTGGCGGGGGCTTTTTATGTATTTACGATGCTTGATTTTTTATTTCCCGGCCTCCGCCTTTGCATAATTCAATTCATAGTCGAATTTCTTTTTCTCTACCATGTAAAAAACGTTGGCAACGGGTTGCTGATACTCTTTGCCGTCAGTGGCTAAAGCCATGTCAACAGCAAAGTAAAAGTCCTGTGAGTTGATGGTAGAGCCAAACACATTGGTGTCAAACGTTATGCTTTTGGTAGTATAGCCCGGCTTCGCAATCTCAATCAGGTATTTGGAGTTATAGTCCAGTTTAAATGAGAACTCGCCCATAGCGTTGGTTTTCATTCTTTCAACACCCTGCCAGTTGCAAGTGCGTTCCACATCTTCATACAAAGTTACCTCTGCTTTCTTCAATTGCGCCAGCGTGTTTTCAGTTACCGAGGCATAGATTTGAAGTTTACCTGTGTTAATAGGATTAAACTGTGCCGATACTTGCTGTGTGCTGAACAGGAAGAGGGCCAATAATGCGGGAAGTATATTTTTTGTTTTCATGGTGGGATGTTTTGTATGCTTATACAATCACCAAAACCACATAGTTGGATAAAACCGACTAACGACCTGATTTCTTTTTTTACCACATAGGCACATAGAAACATAGGGTTCATCCGCCTGTGGCGGATGCTATTTCTATGTGCCTTATGTGCCTTATGTGCCTTATGTGCCTATGTGGTTCAAAAAACAAAAAGCCCTTCCGCCATTTGGCGGAAGGGCTTTCTAAATTAAACTATTAAACTTTAAACTATTTAATAATCACTTTTTTGTTCATCATTTCTTTATCAGTAATAACCTGTAAGTTGTAGTTGCCGATAGCAAAACCACTTACGCTGAACGTGTTTTTATACGTTCCGCTGAAAGTAGTTTTTACATCACTGTAAACCAATTGGCCCATAGTGTTGGTCATTCTTACCTCAAGGCAAATAGCTTCTGTAGCAGTGAACTCAATGTTCAGGCTTTCAGAAGCCGGGTTAGGGAAAATGTTAAGGCTGTTAACCATAGCAACTTCATTAACACCGATACAAATCTCCTCATCAACAACCGTAGCTGCTGAAGCCGCAGAAACGCATCCGTTGCCGTCTGTTACAGTAACAGAGTAGCTGCCGTCTGCATTAGCAGTTATAGTCTGAGTTGTAGCACCGCCCGGAGTCCAAACGTTTCCTGTAGCTGAACTTGAAGTCAAGTCAACAGAACCCGGATCGCAGAAGGTAAGTGGCCCGTTCGCTGTAATAGTTGGCGTTGCAGGCAAGCTGTTAGCCGTTACTACTGTTGGAGCAGAAGTTTGTGGTCCGCAACCATTAGGATCTGGCACAGATACAGTATAGCTTCCCCCTGTTGAGGCAGTAATAGCCTGTGTTGTAGCTCCGCCCGGTGTCCAAGTATTGCTTGTTGCACTGCTTGAAGTAAGTTGAACACTTCCGCCTTGGCAGAAAGTGGTTGTTCCACCTGCTGTAATAGTTGGTGTGGTAGTGGTCATAGAAAGTGTTGCCCAATATTGATTGTATAAATTGGCAGAACACACATAATAATCAAAATCATAAACCGTAATAACAGCGGCATAAGTTCCCGGAGTTAATGCAGTTGATACATTAATGCTTGAGCATGGGCTACCATCTAATAATGCTGCATTATTGGTAAGAATAACCGGTGATGCACAATTAGAAATATTAAGAATTCCTATGGCAAAAGGTAATTCTGCTGCTGCTGTAAATGTTGCGGTAGTATTTGCGGTAACTGTAAATTGATACCAATCGAAATCTCTTTTGGCTGTATCAGCCCAAAGTGTACCGGTTACTGTTTCGTTGCAAGAGATGCTCTGATAAGCAGGTGTTACCATCAGACAGCCACCGTTTAAATCAGCTCCGCAAGTTTCCGCTTCAGGTGTAGCTCCATTAGGAATACTAATAGAACAAGGATTAAATACACAAATTGTAAAATCTGTACCGGTAGGCACACCTGAAAACCAGTCATAAACGCGTATCCAGATAGTTTCTCCCGGAATAAGTCCGGTAACTACAACTGACTCTAATTCTCCATCTAAAGTTCCATCTATACATCCCATTGAAGTAAGGTTGTTGCAATCAGTGCCATAGAAAATCTCCACTACAGCATCAAAACCTTCACCGCCCAGTACATCAATTAAAACAGTGTCATTGGAAGCAATAAAGTTATACCAAACATCATCATCAGCCGTGGCTCCGTTATCATTTGCACACAGAGGATTGGCGGATGCTGTTGCGTTTGTTACCGAGCCATTTGTTGGATTACATTCACCTTCGCCCACGCTAAGTGTAATTGCACTTAAACAATCATCGTGCGTGCTTCCTGCCGGAGCAGAAACCACGCAAATAGTAAAAGTTGGGGTTGCCGGAACATCAGCATCATAATCATATACTCTTATATAATAGGTAGTGCCTACGGTCATACCTGTAATAGAGATTACTTCTTCGCCTCCGTTCACAGTTTCATCTGCACAACCAACAGAAGTCTGGGCTCCGCACGTTCCTGTAAGAAACTCAATAACCGCATCAAAACTTGCATCACCCTGAACGCTGATATCAGCAGATGAATTGGTAGCTACAAAGCGATACCATACATCATCATTTGCATTGCCTGTAAATGCGTTGCAACTGATTGCAGGAAGTGATTGGCCTGCTCCTATAACCGTACCGGTAACAGGGTTACAGGTTGCTCCAACAGTAAGTAGAGTAGCACCGTTACAATTATCATTTATAACCCCACCTCTAAGTGTGTTAGCATCTTCCGGCATATTTACAGGATCTGCCTTTTGAATATTCGCAGGTGCTGTAGAAGTAGCTGAAAGCCCTGAAGCACTTGATTTGCTGATAAGGCTTACATCAGTATTGGCAATGCGATTTTGATGAGCATTAATGTATGCAGCATCTTTACTTCTCTCCGGGTTTAAGCTGTGGATACTTTGGCTGAAAGAAGAAAAGCCTGTAAACAGTATTCCTATCATAAGCATGAAAGGAAAA
>JAGVLY010000115.1 GCA_020054035.1 Bacteroidia bacterium
CAACAGTGCCGACAGCAACAGCATTTCTTATAATAATGTACGAAACCTTTTGGAAGACACTATCCGCAATGTTTTGTGGGTGGGCACTGAAGTGGGATTGAACTGCTACAATCCCGTTACCGGAAAATTCAATAACATTCTGAAAGGACATTCTAAACTGGAAAAGATTTATTGTGCACCTCTTTTTTATACTCAAAATGAACTGTGGTTTTTTTCAGGTGGACAAGGTGTTTGTATCTATCATTTTGATACAAAAACGGCTGAAATAAAAATCCCGTTCAGGGTGAACAAGGATGTTTATTATATCCCGCAGCTTCAGCAACTGGCTTTTCAGAAAGAAAGTAATTATCTGTATGCGTATTCTATTCTTACCGGAAAAATGGATTCGCTGCAATTGCCCTTTGTGTATCCGGGTGACAATGTTTACACTATCTCTTATTTTGCTGATACACGTCTGCAACTTTTAACCGAAGATGGTTTTTATTTAGTTGATCATTCCGCAAAAAAATTAGAAGAGTATGTTCCTTTTGAGATGCTGCGGCATAAAGATATTCTTGCTGCCTGTACCGACCGGAAAGGCTTTCAATATTATTCGGTAAGAGACGAAGGCATCTATGTTTTTGATAAAAACAAAAAGCTGATAAAGTGCTTTACCGAAGTGATGAATGCGGGTTCGGCTGATGAATTTTCATTTAACAAAGTAAGACAGTTATTGGTTGATCGCTCAGGAAATGTTTGGACAGGCTCTGACGGAGCGGGCTTAAGCAAGATCAATTTTTCTAACATGCACTTTCAGCCGGTGGAAATAAAATCAGGAAATGAAAACACTGCTTACTTCAATGATTTTGTAAGAAGCATTAATGAAATAGGAGGCAAACTTTGGGTGGGGACTTATTCCAAAGGTTTGTTTATCATCAACCGGCAGACCAATGAAACGCAACAATTTTTAGTTGAAAAACCCGACAGCAGTTACCTTGCCTTAAACAGCATTAACCGTGTTCGGGCAACTTCAAAAGGTGTGCTGGTTGCCACCGACAGAGGATTATATCTTGCAGATACAATCAACATGTCGTTCAGCAAGCTCAGCTTTCTTCATGAGCCCGAACAAAAAAAGATCTATGATATTTTTGAAAGTAAAGAGCATGGAATTTTAATTGCTTCTTCATCGGGGGTGTATCAATTAATTGCTGATAACAACCAATTTATCATCTCTGTTTTTCTTGACCCGGGATACAATGTTTCTAAAATTTTTGAAGATGCTGCCGGTAATATATGGCTGGGTTATCCCCGCTACGGAATAAAGAAATTAAAGAAAGATAAAACCTTGCAGCAATGGACAAGGGAAAGCGATACGGTAAGGTGGGTATCGGGATTAACCATCAGCTATATTGAACAAACAGGTGAAAGCATGTGGGCCTCATCCAATATGGGTTTATGGGAACTTGATGCTGACCTGAATATTCTGAATCATTATGATGAAACACATGGACTTTGCAATAATTTTATTTACGGAATTTTAAAAGACACACTTGGAAATTTGTGGTTAAGCACCAATAAGGGTGTATCCTGCTTTACTATCAAAAGCAAAACATTCCGCAACTACGGATTGGAAGACGGCTTGCGTTCATTAGAACACAATTCAGGAGCATTTTATAAAAACACAAAAGGCGATTTTTATTTCGGTGGCATACGCGGGTTAAATTATTTCAATCCTTATACAATGTACGATAATCCTTTGCCGCCAAAGGTTGTGTTAACGCAATTTAATTTGCTGGATGATGAATATTCGCCTGCAGATACCTTGTTCTCTGCAAAAAAAGTTTTCAATTTTGATTACACAAAAAACATTTTTTCTGTTGAGATTGCTGCATTGGATTTTACCAATCCGTTGAAAAATGAATATGCTTTTTACTTAGAAGGTTTTGATCGTGAATTTTATAACACAGGCACCAAGCGCTTTATACGCTATTCTAATCTGGAGCCGGGTTGCTATACATTATGGTGCAAAGCTGCGAATAGTGATGGCCTGTGGAGCGAAAAGCAAAAACTTTTTTCGGTTGTTATTGCACCACCATTTTGGAAAACGCTAGGCTTTCGCATTTTTGCAGGAGCTATAGTTGTTCTGTTACTTTCAATAACCAACTACTTAGTTGTTCGCAGGCGCTACCGCAAACAAATGCGCGAGCTTCAACGCTTGCAGGAGATAGAGCGCATCCGTTTACGCATTTCAAAAGACATACACGATGAAGTAGGAGCGGGGCTTACCCGCATTGCGCTGATGAGCGAAGCGGCAAAAATTGAGCACGGTGTTAACATTGATATCGGAACTAAATTCGGACACGTTTCGGAAACGGCTCGAAAAATGACTGCAGGTCTGCATGAGATTGTTTGGTCGGTGAATCCGGTTTATGATAATCTTGAATCATTGCTGAGCTACATCAGCAATTATGCGTATGAATTTTTTGAAGACACATCCGTAATAGTTAAAGCAGAGTTTCCGGAGCACATTCCCGTTATGAGTGTTTCACCCGATTTCAGGCGCAATCTTTTTCTGATTGTAAAAGAAGCACTGAACAACAGCGCCAAACATGCGGAGGCAACTAATGTAACATTGAAATGCAGCCTGGATGAAAACATATTTACGTTTGAGATACAGGATGACGGCAAGGGCTTTGAAGGAGAAAAAGCAGGCGGCAGAATTTCAAGCGGACTGAAAAATATGCAACGCAGGGCAGAGGAAATTAAGCTGAGTTTTACATTGCGCTCAGAAAAAGGCACCCGTATTTTACTTACAGGAGACTTGCCGGAAGTGTGGAGAAGAAGTAATTAAGGCTTTGTTCCTTAAAACTGCTAGTTATTATTGTGATTAGCCGGTAAAGATCCCCTAAGTTTCCTTACTCTTTAATACTATTTTGCCACGGAAATACATAAAACAGGCATGGTTTTCCTCACTAATTAACTGTTTTTGAATAGAAAAAACAGTTTTTTGACCATTTCTGTCAATTATAGAAGCAAATATGTCACCGATAGAACGATAAATGTCAATTATATAACCATCGGTGACAACTATGTAAGCAAATGTGTCAATTAGGCTTCCATCGATGATACAAATAGAACCATCGGTGACAACTATGTAAGCAAATGTGTCAATTATACTTCCATCGATGACACATTTGGTTGTAAATGTCTCAATTATATGATTATCAAGATACTAATACTCCTTGTCCCCGTGGGCAATTGTCTATGATGGTGACAGCTACGGTTTACTTTTCGTTTTCTCCTCTCACCTTAAAGGAGAGAGGTCGGGGTTGAAGTATTACTTAACCAATTTCCCCATCCCCAACACAACCGCTTCATCCGAAACAAGCTTATAGATATACATTCCGCTGCTCAGGTTGCTGCCGTCAATGCGCATCGTTTTAGTTTCGTTTTGTTCGGTGGCGAATGAGCGGCTTTCAATTAATTGCCCGCTGATGTCAAACACAACCAAACTTGCGTTGCCTTCAAACGAGCCCGATTGCAGGTAAATGTTGGTATAGCTTTCAAACGGATTGGGTGAAGCGGAAACATATAATCCCGGATATACATTGTTGAAATCAGCAATGCCCACCGAAAAGAACGGATACGAAGCAGAAGTTGCCGAACAATTATTGCCGTCTGTTACCACTACCGTATAGTCTCCGTTTAGTGTAGGCGTATAGGTTGGCAGTGTTGCGCCATTAATAATACCACCGTTGTAATACCATTGTATGTTTGTTGTTATATCCGAAACTAAATCAGCACCCGATTGAGTGATAACAGGCTGCTGCGGCAAGGTATAGACTGTTACAGTTGCAGGCGCGGAAGTGTTGGTGCAGCCGTTGCCATCGGTAACTGTTACCGTAAATGTTTCGGTTTCTGTTGCAGTAATAGTTTGCGTTGTTTCGCCACTGCTCCACAAATAAGTTGTGAAGCTGCCGGCATTAAGCGTTACCGAACCACCTTCACAAAATACAAGTGCGCCCGAAGGAGTAATGATTGGTTGTGGTTGAATAGCAGTAACCGTTACAGCCGAAGAAGTTCCGGGGCAACCGTTTCCGTCAACTGCGGTAACCGTGTAATTCCCTGATTCGGTAACAGTGATGGACGAAGTATTTCCTCCGATGATGGTGTTTCCTTTTCTCCAAACGTAGGTTGCAAAACCTGCAGTGGCATCTAAATCCACGCTTCCGCCCAAACAAAATGAAGTGGAGTCTTGTGCAGTTGCATTAACAACCGGAACAGTAATGCAAGGATCAAGATACACCACCACCGTAAACACGGGGCTCCAGTTATTGTGTACATCCAAAGCACGTGTGCTTACTTTATGTATGCCTTGCGTGTAAAAAATATTCTGGTCATTTTTCAATGCAGTTTCCACAGCATCACTGTAGTTGCCGTCAAAGGCAAGCATAGTGGTTCCGTTGCCTTGCCCGGGATCAGCATCCCAAAAATATTCGGCAGCAGTAATTTTTATGGAAGGGAAAACGTAAGGGGTTTGAACATTTACAACTGTTGTAAACACAGGTCCCCAGTTATTATTCACATCTTTTGCACGAATGCTTAATTTATGAAAACCTAAAGCGGGAACACTTGCTGAACTTTTTATAACACTCTCTAATGCATCCGAGAAATTGCTGTCGAAAGCAAGCATGGAAGTTGCAGCGCCTTGCCCGGGATCAGTATCCCAGAAGTATTCAGCCGCAGTAATTTTTATTGAAGGAAAAGCGTAAGGACTTTGAACATGCACAACAGTTGTGAAAACAGGCCCCCAGTTGTTGTTTACATCTTTTACACGAATGTTTAATTTATGAAAACCTAAAGCAGGAACAGAGCTTGCACTTTTTATAACAGTCTCCAATGCGTCCGTAAAATTACCGTCAAATGCAATCATAGCTGTTGCACTTCCTTGTCCCGGGTCTGTGTCCCAGAAGTATTCAGCCGCAGCTATTTTAATAGTCGGAAATGAGAATGCATTCTGAACATGTATCACCGTTTTAAAAACAGGTCCCCAGTTATTGTTGGTGTCTTTCACACGGATATTAATGCTGTGAAAACCAATCGGAGAAACACTGATTGCAGTTTTAATCGCGCTTTCCAGCACGTTGTTAAAAGTTCCGTCAACAGCGGTCATTGCTGTTGCACTGCCTTGTCCCGGGTCGGTGTCAATAAAATATTCTGCCTGTATTATCTGCGCGTTTGCACTCAGCAAACCCGCAAGGAATGCGCACATTCCGACAGCAAGTATTTTTCTGAATAAATTCATGGTAAAGATTTTTTCGGTGAAAAAATACTAACGGTCAAATGTTTCTGCTTTGATGTCGATGGCTGTTCCAACGCTTACCCTGCGCGGAGCTTGAACAAAATACACTCTTGCTCCACCCGTTTGCGGAAAGAAATTATCCAATGTAAATGAACCGCCATAAGCACCTGCATCATTTACAGTCAGGTTAATATCATAGTAAGAATAATCAGAACTTCCTCCGTTGATAGCATCAGTGCCTGTGTTAGGTCTGTAGTTTACATCTAATGTAGTGTTGCTGGTTAGGTTATTATTAGGATCATATGTTAAAGCAGTAATAGCTAATGGTGAACTGATGATATTATAGCTTACCCCGATAACCCCTGAATTAACATAACCGTAAATTCCATACCCTCCTGAAGTTACATTAGGAGCAAGAATTAAATTATTTATTACATCAACATAAGCATTTGCAGGAGTTGACGCAATGTAAAATCCATATACATATACCCCAGTTACATTATTTGTGGAAAATGTATTGTTCTGAATAGTGTTTCTGCCAAGTGTTGAACTTTTCCAAGATCCGTCTAACATCAGACCATAAGTATAATAGTTGTTATTGCACACTAAAAGATTATTTACAATGTAGTAAAACTGGCTGCCGCTGTTAGTGCGGACTGCTGATGAATTGCTTCCTGCCGAGTGAGCAAATATTTTATTGCCTACTATAAAAATAGAATCATTTGTTGCTGTTGCATCATTACCAATGTAAACAGAAGCATAATTACCACCACTGTAATATCCTGAAGTCTGGGTAGTGATTTCATTTCCCAAAATTTTTCCGTAGCGTATGGCAACATACCCTTTGGAAAAAACATTAGAAGATACGTTTACATCAAAGTTGTTGTAATCAAAATTTACATAACCATCTGCAAGGGTGCTGCCAAGAATGTTCACTTTTGTTCTCGCTCCTGAAGGGCTGTCTGTTGTTGCCAGTATATTTCCCTGTAGATTGTTCATCCCGATAATTGTAACTGCTCTTCCGGCTATAGGAACAATAGTAAAGTTTCCCTGAACTGTATATTGACCAGCTTCCGTTGCGCAAAGAAATTGCAATGTTTTGTTAACAGTTACGTTTTCAACATAAGGCGCGCCACCTGCTTTAGGTGTAATGAGGATACGGTCGCCATTTGTTGCCGCTGCAACTGCAGCACTAATAGTAGTGTAGCATCCCCCATTACCGTTTTCATTTACACACAGGTCTGTTGCAGAAGCTGTGAAAGAAAATGCAAGAGCTAAAAATGCAAGCGAAAGTTGTAGTGATTTCTTCATGATTTATTTATTTTGGTTTTTATTCCTGAATTGGTTTTTGACAATAATTAAAATGACGGCACAAAAATGCGCGAAGGAATAAAACGTGTCAATTACACTTTAGTAGAAAAAAATGGAGTTTTAACCGAATTCATTCGGTTAAGAATAATGAAAGATTTTGTTTGGAATTTTTAAACCCGTTCCACCACAGTGGCAATACCCATTCCGCCACCAACGCAAAGAGTTACAACACCGGTTTGTTTACCGCTGCGCTCCAGTTCGTCAACAAGAGTTCCGATAAGCATGGCTCCTGTTGCTCCCAGCGGATGCCCCATTGCAATGGCTCCACCGTTTACATTTACTTTATCAGCAGAAACATTCAGCTCTTCCATAAAGCGCATGGGAACTGCTGCAAAGGCTTCGTTTACTTCAAACAGATCAATATCTGAAACGTTTATGCCTGCTTTTTTCAAAGCTTTTAACGTTGCGGGAACGGGTCCTAATAACATAATGGTTGGTTCAGCACCAACAACTGCAAACGAACGGATTTTTGCTCTCGGTTTTAAACCTAATTGTTCACCCATTGATTTGCTGCCAATTAATACCAATGCAGCACCGTCAACAATTGCCGAAGAATTTCCTGCGTGGTGAACGTGACGCATTGTTTCTACTTCTGGATATTTTTGTATAGCTAACGCATCAAAACCTCCGTATTGTCCCATTTGCTCAAACGAAGGATTTAGTTTTGCCAATGTATCAATAGTTGTGTCCGGACGAATCATTTCATCTTTATCAGTAACCGTTAAACCGTTTACATCTTTTACAGCAACTACCGAACGGCTGAAACGATTTTCTTCCCATGATTTTGCTGCTCTGCGGTGCGATACACTTGCAAATTCATCCAAACTTTTTCTGTCGTAGCCATATTTGGTTGCAATTAAATCAGCAGAAATTCCCTGCGGAACAATTTTATATTTTCCTACCACATCAGGATTGGTAAACAACGCACCACCATCAGAACCCATTGGCACACGTGACATGGATTCAACACCACCAGCTACGAGTAGATCTACTTGTCCGCTCATCACATAAGCAGCAGCCTGGTTCACTGCTTCCAAACCTGATGCACAAAAACGGTTCAATGTTACGCCTGCTGTGATATTATCATAACCTGCTGCAATGGCTGCCGTTTTTGCAATGTCAGCACCTTGTTCACCAACAGGAGTTACGCAGCCGATAATTGCATCTTCCACATATTTCGTATCCAGATTATTGCGCTCGCGAATAGCTTTAAAAACAGTAGTCAATAATTCAAGTGGTTGAACATCGTAAAGACTTCCATCTTTCTTTCCTTTTGCGCGTGGTGTGCGCACTGCATCGTAGATATAAGCTTCCATTGTATTAGTGTTTTTAATTTGGGATTGTAAAAGTAGTGTTTTAGAATTCAGAAAATGAACGGAAAAACAGCTTTGCGTTCTTTCGGATAATCCGAAAATTTACTGTGATACCAATCGTGATGATTTTTTGCACGGGGAACAAGATTGGCAAAAGTCCACACAGCAAATGTTAAGGCCGGAAGATTCCATGCCATCAATGCAAAGCCTGTCCATTCAATGATTTCTCCAAATAGATTTGGCGAAGAAATGTAATCGAATAAAAACCCTTTTGGAATTTTATAACCGGTTTCACCCGGCTTGCGAAGGTTAATGAGAATAGAATCAGCTTTCCAATTGATTGCCATTCCTGCAACAAACAAAATAACTCCGATTATAAAGTGCGGTGTATAAAACCAATCTATTGAATAGTCTTCTACAGGAGCAAGTTCAGCTAAATAATATCCGTTCAGCCCGGCATTCATCAGGTTAAATAAAATTGCATTCAACACAATTACCAGTGGCATTTTCTTAGGAGTGGATTTTATTCGCAACGGATAAATAAATGTGCGGTTCATGTAATGAAATATCCACAACGAAAAAAGAATCCATACATAAGAATTGAATGAATTTGTTCCGAAAAATAAAAAGTAAGACATGATGGAGAATGAAGGGAACTCCATCAGCACCCACGCTAATTTGTTGTTCACCATCACACCCCATTTTTCGGAAGTATGCCTGCCGAAAGGTGCAGTGACAAAGAACATAGTAACAAATACAACAGCAGCTAATGCAAGCCAGCTATATGCGATAAGGTTTAGAGTTTCTAAAGTCATTGAATAACGTTTCTCATTTTCATCCACGCATAAAAATCAGCAACACTCTCTTCAAGCGGACGAAAAGAATGTGCTAATTCTTTTTGTGCTTTTGTGCTCATCATGTTTTTATGCCCGTATTTTAAAGCAGCTAATGCTTCTTTGGTAAAGACCGGTGCAGCACCTGTCATC
>JAGVLY010000059.1 GCA_020054035.1 Bacteroidia bacterium
AGAACACGCTTTGCGACCTTTGCGTTTTTTATTCTTTGCGCTCTTTGCGTGAAACCCTTTACCGCACGGCTAATCCCCAGCCAACCTCAAACTAAATCTAAACCCCAGCAACCCTATTCTACAGGTAAGCTCATTCCATTTTATCTTCAGCAGAAAAACAAGAATAGAAAACCTCCCGAACTGCCTGAAGTTATTACTGAGAAAGTCGCACTGAAACCATAACTTCAGAAAAGGAAGAAGTATAGCAAACTCTCCTTTGTAACTGTCAAATCCTGTTCTGAAGAATGTTCCAATTCTGAAATCAGTGATGTGCTGAATGCCGTAGACATTCTTGTTAGTCGGGATGGTTTTGCTGGTCGGGATTTGCAATCCCGACCTTGTATATTTAAGCACATACCTTATAACAAAAGGAATATTAAGGTTGGTATAAACCTTATCACTATGCAGCTCAAAGCCCAGCCGTAAAGGCATTTCAGCAGTAGCCCTTCTTTTCTCAAAAAGACTTAAATGATAAACCGTGTTACTTGCTTTGCGAACTTTGCGCATTGTTATTTTAATTGAAAGGGCTGTCACCCTGAGCCTGTCGAAGGGCCTTGTATAATAGAGGCTTCGACAGGCTCAGCCTGACCATCGTCATACTGTACTCGTCACACTAAGCTTGTCGAAGTGTTGTCGAAGTGTTACACTCAGCATGACAGACAAAAGTAAATCTTTAACTTCGCTGCAAACATGAAAATCCTCTCCACCTCACAAATCCGCGAAGCCGATGCTTATACCATAGCGCACGAGCCCATCGATTCCATTGATTTAATGGAGCGTGCTGCTGAAAAATGTGACGAATGGTTCGATAAACATATACGGAATAAACGAGAAGTTTACATTTTTTGCGGACCTGGAAACAATGGAGGAGACGGACTTGCACTTGCCCGCTTGCTGTCACGTTACAACAGACAATTGGTTAGCGTCTTTTTGTTGAGTGAAAAAGAGAAAGCGTCAGATGATTTTGAACATAACCTGGAAAAGCTGAAAAAAAAATACAAGTATGTTCCGATAGTATCTATTAAAAGCAGCAAGGATATACCCGATATTGCTGATGATGTGATTGTGATTGACGCCATTTTTGGTTCAGGCTTATCTAAACCGTTAGCAGGTTTGCTTGCCGATGTTGTGGAACACATCAACAAATCCAGGGCAGAAACCATTATTTCAATAGACATCCCTACCGGGCTTTTTGCAGAAGACAATTCCGCTAATACCGGCAAAGTAATTCAGGCTGATTACACACTTACGTTTGAGTTGCCGAAACTTGCTTTCCTCTTTCCCGAGAATGTTCCCTTTATTGGCGAATGGCAGGTATTGCCTATTGGTTTAAGCACAGCGTTTATTGCGCAGGCAAGCACCAATTATCATTACATCACCAAAGAACTCATTCTGCCCTTGCTTAAAAAACGTGACAAGTTTTCGCACAAAGGCACTCACGGTCATGCCCTGATTGTTGCAGGCAGCAAAGGTAAAATGGGTGCTGCTGTAATGACTGCTAAAAGTGCCTTGCGTGCAGGCGCAGGATTGGTTTCGGCACATATACCCAATTGCGGTTACACGGTGTTACAATCTTCTGTTCCCGAAGCCATGTGCGAAACCGATGAAAACGAAACACATATTTCAGGACGGATAAAAACAGGAAACTGCAATGCAGTTGCTGTTGGTCCCGGCATCGGGAATGACCCAGACACCGTAAGAGCGTTGAAACTATTGATACAGGACACCACTATCAACATGGTGTATGATGCCGATGCACTCAACATCATTGCGGAAAATAAAACATGGTTTGCGTTCATGCGTGGCGGAAGTATTCTTACTCCACATCCAAAAGAGTTTGAACGACTGTTCGGCAAAAGCGACAACAGTTTTGAACGCCTGAAACTGCAACGCGAAATGGCGATGAAGCATGGTTTTTACATTGTTCTGAAAGGCGCACATACAAGCATTACCTTCCCTGACGGAAGCGTGTATTTCAACTCAACCGGCAATCCCGGCATGGCAACAGGTGGCAGCGGTGATGTGCTCACGGGCATTATCTGCGGACTGCTTGCACAAGGTTACAAACCTTATGAAGCATGTGTTGTAGGTATTTACTTACACGGTGTTGCCGGTGATATTGCCGCAGAAAAAATGAGTGAACAGGGAATGACAGCAATGGATATTATTGATGGGATGGGGGAAGCGTGGAAAATGCTTTACCACAGAGCCACGAAGACACAGAGTAAGGAATAAAACTCAAAAGGTAACTCCGTGTCTCTGTGCCTCTGTGGTTAAAACGAATTCAGTAAAGCAATAAACTCCTTCGCCTTTGCATTGCCAAAGATTTCGCCTTCACAACTCCCCACCCAACGAATACCGCGCGAAGCGCTGGTAAGCCAGAGTTCATCACCAGTTTTAAGAAAACTTTCTTCTAATTTTGTTTCTTTCAATTCAATTCCGGCTTGTTTGGCAACGGAAAGCATAACCATTCGCATTACACCATCTAAGCAAGCTTCGGAAAGAAGTGGAGTATACATCACATTGTCCTTCACCATAAAAACATTGGCGTTGCTTCCTTCGGCAATCCGTCCGGCATCATTCAATAAAAGACAATCATCCAGCTTTTGTTCTTTGGTAAACTCTGAAGCAAGTACATACAACAACGCATTGCCGCTTTTCAGTTCCGATAGTTTATTGAAGGGCTTTTTTATATCTCTGAAAATACCAACTGTTATACCTTCCTCATTCAATACATACTCAGTATCAGCAATTGCTTCTGCCTCTAAAATCCATGACGCAGCATTGCTTTCACTTTGATAAAACCCCGAACCATCACGGTAAAACGTAAGGCGTGCTCTCCCACCCTGCTCTATTGCGTTAGCTTTTGCCAGTTGCTCTACTGCTGAAGAAAAATAGTCAGCAGTAAAATTCGCGGGCTTCTGCATCTTCAATGCCGTAAGGGTTTTATCTAAACGTTTGCAATGCTCCTCAACAAACAATGCTTTGCCATTTTTAATGCGTATGGATTCAAAAAACGAATCTCCATAGCGGAACGCACGGTGAGCGTGACTGAACAATAAAGTTCCGGTTGGCAGCAGGTTTCCGTTATGTAAAATGTAAGTCATCTGCTGCAATAATACGGCTTTTGAATTTTACCTATTTTCGCAACCACTAAATAAGACAAAATGAACTACGATTTAATAGATCGGA
>JAGVLY010000100.1 GCA_020054035.1 Bacteroidia bacterium
AACGGTCATCATTAACCCTCCTTATGGTGAACGTATGGGCGAAAACGTGAACGAACTTTACAAAAGCATCGGTGATGTTTTCAAGAAAAAATATGCAGGTTACGATTGCTGGATGATTACTTCGAACATGGAAGCCGTTAAACACATCGGGTTAAAACCTACCCGCAAAATAACTGTGTTCAATGGTCCGCTGGAATGTAGGTTTCTGAAGTTCTCAATTTATGCAGGAACGAAGAAAGTACACAAAGTTGAAAAGTTGAGAAAGTCGGAAGGTTTAGAAGGTTCTGAAAAAACACCCGAATAAATTCTGCTTGCTTCTTAGTCAGCAACATTTTTACAGGTCGCTCCTACGGAGCTAAAAACACATATTAATTAATTAGCTACAAACAGGTCGCCTCTAACGAGGCTCTTGAAGCCCCATCTGGGCGAACTGTTTGTAGAAAAAATATACGAAAGCATGATAAGCTCCGTGGAGCGACCTTGGGATAATCTTACTTGCTGGTAGCAAGTACCATTTTCACATTCAGCTTATTGCCCAAGGCAAGCACGTTCACTAAATCCTGAATGGTAAGTTCTTTATCAAAACGCAGCATAACAATCGCATCGGGATGCAGTTTTATTTCTGCCAGCAATTCTGTTTCAAGGCTTTCAAAACCAACCTGCTTATTATTCACGAAATAAGACATATCCTTATTTACGCTCAGGTTAATTTCTTTCTTATGAAGGTTCTGGCTGCTTTGCGAATTAGGCAGCGAAACCTTTATCATGCTTGGATTTAAAAGCGTAGAGATGATGATGAAAAACAGCATGAGAAAGAACATGATGTCATTCATTGCCGAAGTGAAAACTTCTGCTCCTATCTCTTTTTTCTTGCGAAGGTTTATCATTTGGATGGCTCGTTAAGAAGGTCAATGAAATTCATCACATTCCACTCTAATTTTTGCACTACTTTGTTTACCATAATATTCAACCAGTTGTAGGCAATAAAGGCAACAATACCAACAACAAGACCTGCTGCGCTGGTTACCATTTTCACATACAATCCGGCTGAAACGCTACCGATACTTACATCGCTGGTAACCGATATATCATAGAATATCTTGATAACCCCGATGATGGTTCCCAAGAAACCAAACATGGGAGCAATACCTGCAATGATGGCGAGTATCTGAATATTCTTTTCCATACTATAGACCTCAAATTTTCCGGCAATCTCAATTGACTCCTCAATCTCTTTAATGGGTTTTCCAATGCGCGAAATTCCTTTTTCAATCATTCGGGCAATTGGCTTTTGTGTGTTTTTGCAAAGTGTTAATGCAGAGTCTGTTTTGCCGTCACGGATATATTCGCGGATGCTGTTCATGAAATTTTCGTCCATGCTGGCGTGCCTTCTGATGGTGAGGTAGCGCTCAATAAAAATGTAGATAACCACTACGGAAAGAATACCAATCGGTATCATAATCAATCCGCCTTTGATAAGTATTTCCATCAGCGTCATTGGCTCGGGAACAGGCTGTACAGGAATAGCCGGCAGGGTTGCTGCTGCTCTGTTTACTGTATCAATTGCTGAAGTAACCTGAAGAAGTATCGGTCTCATATTTTGTAGTGTTGTTTCTTATATAACGTGCAACTGAATACATTTATTGTGTTCAGTCTTATTTTCCTTGCAATATTCGCAAAACAAGCAGCGGAATTTTTCGTGTCTGACAAATAGATATTCACAATGCAGGGCTGAAAAGTATGAATGGAAATGACCATAGACGATAGTCCATAGTCCATAGTTTTTCAGCTATATTTACCTTTAATAAATTTGCTAAATGGAAAGCGAAAAGAAAGTAATTATCTACGGTGCGGGTGCTATTGGCTGCACACTGGCGGCATGGTTGAGTGATAAACATGAGCATGTTTATCTGCTCTGTCGCGGTGAGAGTGCAAAGAGAATCAGGGGAAAAGGAATCAGCATTTACGTAGCCTCACCCCCAACCCCTCTTCCGCCTGAGGCGGAGGAGCAGAGTGCTACCAACATACGTGTAAACGTTATTGAAAGCATTGATGAAGTTGAGAACCCCGATGTGATTGCGTTGGCAGTAAAAAATTATTCACTGCCTGCAATTGTAAAAAGTCTGGAAGGGAAAATAAAAAAGAACACAGTTATTCTGGGGTTGCAAAATGGGGTTGCTAATCAGAGAAGCCTCACCCCTCTCGCCTCAGGCGAGACCAAAGGAGAGGGAGCAGAGGTGCTTTTTGGTGTACTTGCCTACAATGCCTGGTTAGACGCACCCGGTGTGGTTGGCTTTCAGCACAAAGGCGTTTTGGTTATCGGTTCAGACAACAATACTCAGCAACAGAAATTAAAAGACATTGCAGCTATTTTTAACAAAGGCATCGAAACCTTTATTGCCAAAGACTGGCGCAATGTGGCGCATACCAAGCTGCTGATTAACCTTGGTAACTCCATCACCACATTATTAGGAAAGAATTTCCAAAGCACAACTCGCCCTGACCTCCTGCAAAAGATAATCTCGAATATGATGCTGGAGGGGATGAACATCCTAAAAGCCGAAGGTATTAAAGAAGAACGCATCAAAGGTTTACCCTCCTGGACTTTACTGAAAGCAAGTGCTGTTTTGCCACAACTGATTACCGCTCCCCTCTTTCGCAAAAACCTGAAGAAAATGGGTATGAGCAGCATGGCACAGGATATTTTCAGTCGCAACGCCACCGATACCGAACTGGATGACATCAACGGCTATATGCTTTCGCTGGCCGATAAACATAACATTGCCGCACCTTATAACCGTGTTGTTTACAGGCTTTGTAAAGAGCAGTTTAGTAATCCCAATTTTAAAGGTACAAGTGTGGAAGATGTTTGGCAAAACTTAATTGCGCTAATCTGAATTTACACTGGACATTTAGTCTCCAACCTTAGCTGTAAGTCAGCAAGCACTAGCTTACGCCATTGCTCGCTGCCTTCTACAACGGAGTTGAACATAGCTTTGTAATCAGGAATTTCAAAAGCCTCGAGATTCATTTTAATGGTTTTAAAAAGCTTTGGAAAACCCTCGCCCGGAACCTGAACATGATGTAGTCCTCCACTGTATGCAATTACCATTTGTCCTTTATTAAGGCGGCTCAATATATCAACCACACCACCACGCACAGTCATTTTTTTGCCGTCAACATCCAAACCGTTTTTGCGTTTCATACGGCCTTCGGCAGCTATCAGTATGACGGCATCTTTATAAATAGAAGAAAGAAACTGATCCCAGCTATCATCACGTTTACGTGTTATTTTAGTCATGCCAGGGCTAAAGAGTTTAAACAAAGTACCCACTAAAGGGCGGTCCAACGTTTTGTCAGCACCTGGAGCCACCATGCGTTTGCTAAGCCTGCGTAAAAAATGGGTAGGCAAAAAACCAAGAAACAAAACCTCCATCAACGAAGTGTGATTAAGAAAAACAATCATCCTCACCTCGTTCCATTTTATGCGCTCTTTGGGCCAGCCAATTTTAAAACGGTAAAACAGATTAGAGAAAACCTTGAATAAATAAAGAATACAGAAACTGATGAGGCTTTTCATATTAACTCACTGCCACCTTCTTCTTCATCTGCCTTGCCGCTTCAGCATTCTGAATAAAGACATCAATGATCTTGGTGGTATTCTGCGGATGTATCATGTGATACAAATGCTCGCGAAACAGGTCGGTTTCAGCCTTGGTAGTAATATCAGTTACCTCCGTAAACTCGCTGCCTTCATATATTCCGGGAACATATTTAGCTACTCCATCGCGCTCGCTCTTCAGAATAAGAACCGGAATTTTGAGGGCCGGCATATTCAGCAAACGCACTTCTTCGTCAAAACTTTTGGAGGCTTCCAGTCCCGAGTGTATCTGAATAGCAAACACCTTTGCCGGCAGACGGTTCAGCGCCTGTTCAATAGGTATGCGGTTAAGGTGCGGCAATGAATCAAGGTTAGTCATCATAAATAATATGCGCTTTTTTACCGAGCTCCAGATGCTTTCGCGCATTCCCGAATCAACGCCAATGAGCCATTCTGTTAGGTTTATTCCCCGTCTGCGCACGCTGCGTTTGCTGTCCCACGGAATAATAGCACGGGCTGCTGCAAACATAGCGCGCTCGGCAACACCCAGTTTAGAAGGTAAAATAACATCGTCTAGAAAACCAAGCAGCGCATGTTTAGCCTCACTTCCAAAAAACGGGTTAGCACCAATACGTCCGCACAGGTAATTTTTTATTCCGTCTAATTTATCAATCGCACGATCCATCATCAGGAAATAAATGTTGGCCATACTGTGGTCAAAAATATAAACCGAGTGACCTTTTGAACCAAAATGACTTACCACTGCATCAATATTATACACCACAAACTGCGAATACTGCACAGGCGGCAGATCATTGGGTATAGTACCGTAGTGCATAGCAGTAGCAATGTATTTACGTGATGGTATGGCAGCTAGCAGTCCGTCAAACGTATTTAATCCCATAAACCCGTGGATGAAAATAATAACGGGAAGTTTTTTCTTAGCCGTTTCGTCATACGGCCTTGCCATGTCAACTCTTATGGTGGTTGGTCCGTAGCGGGTAAGGCGGTTCACTTCAACCTGCGGCCATGTCAGGGCTTTATCATCCACATAAACCGTCATACGCCCGGGCACATTATCCATAAAGCGCAAAAAGCCGGGGCTTTCATTTTGCTTTGCCCAGCGGTAGTAGAGCCATGCAAGCGGTCTCCGTTTATCGGCCTTGGTAGCCAGAAAAGCCACACGGGCAGACTTTTTCAGAAACCCGGGAGTAAAGGTGATCTCCTTCTCATCCGTATCGTCCATTACTACGGTTGCAATCTCCGTTGCTTTAAAGGCCTCTGAGTTGCGCGTAATTCCTGCAACCTGCCCTACAGGGTTGGTTGCCAGAAACACAAAATCCAGTCCTTCTTTATTATGCTTTTTAAGGTAGCCGCCAAGAAACTCATTAAGGCCTGCAGTATATCCTTCAATGCTTTCACGGTTTAAAGCCCTGCCTAATATCTGGCTCTTTTTTATCCGTTCGCTGCGCAATAGTTGTTTCAGAAACTGAGTGGCATCGGTAACATCAACAAGGTGGCGCTGGCGCTGCAGCTTTGAGTTCACAAAGGTGTAGCGTATCCGCTCGGGATACTTAAGCTTTGAATAGTTTTCAAAAATATAGTCATAAGCGCCTGCCGGTGATTGTCCGTGCGAAAGCCCTACAATATAACGCTCACCTTTTGAGGTTACCTCATTGGCATGTTCAATAAAATCAAGTGCAACAGCTTCGTTGAAGTGTTTCTTATCTTTAAAATAGCGTGTCTCGGGAACTGTATTATCGCTTAATTCGTTGGGGTCAGCCGGATTTACTTTTGCAGGCACTTTTTTCTTCATACTCGCTTTTTGATATTCGGGAGGTTAAAGTAGCTATAAATGCAAAACCAACCTAAGTTTTTCGACTGAACCTAATTGCCAAACGACAGAGTTGAACTACAAAGGTTTTGGTTAGATTTGCCACACCATGTCAGAAGAGATAGAATATAGTTTTAATCCAAAAATTGTAAGCAACGCTGCAAGGCTTTACCTCCCGGTGCTGGAGAAATACCACCGTGCAAAATTTCTGGGGCTTGAAAATATTCCTCAAACACCTTTTCTGGGTGTGGGTAATCATTCGGGTATGCACTTTATGCCCGAGTCGTTATTATGGATTACTAAATATCACAGCATGAATAATAAGGTGCACATGATTACGTTGATTCATAATCTGGCAAACAAACTCGGCAAGATGATTAAACTGCCGCTCTCTGATTTTGGTTTAATAGAAGCTCATCCTGATAAGGCTTTACATGCTTTGCAATCCGGTTTTGCCGCTACGGTTTATCCGGGCAGCGATCGCGATAATTCAAAACCTTTTTCAGAGCGCAACAAGATTGATTTTTTTGAACACACGGGTTATGTAAAACTTGCACTCAGAGCGCATGTGCCTATTGTGCCCGTAGTTGGCATTGGTGGCGCAGAAACTGTTTTTGTGCTTTCGTCAGGCGAGAAAATTGCAGAAGCTACCGGATTGAAGAAGTTTTTAAAACTACATACATGGCCGGTTTACTGGTCGTTTCCGGGTGGCTGGCATGTAGGACATTTTCCTTATTTTTCATTGCCTCTACCCTCTCAGATTACTATCAGTGTCCTCCCACCTTACTCTGTTGATGAATATACTCCTGAAGATGCAGAAAACCCAGATATTGTTCAGAAAATAAATCTGGAAATCATTATCATGATGCAGGAAGAAATGAACCGCCTAGCAAAGGGAAGAATACCGATTGTTGGATAACAAGATTTCTTTAGCCACAGATTAGAGAGATTTGCACAGATTAATTAGTGTCAATCTGTGGCTAAACTCTACTTTGTAATATCCTTAAAAAGCTGAGGTACATTTCCGTAAACAGGAAGTTTACCGTCCCATTTATCAATAAACTGCTGCTGAACCAACAGCGGTGTTAAAGAGGCTTGTCTTACTTTGTTGGCATAGGCATCGGCATCGGCCTGTATTTTCAGGGCATCAGCCTGACCCTGTGTTTGGGCTACTTTTATTTTAGCCTGCGCTTCAGCTGTTTTTACTTCGTTATCAGCTTGCAGCGCTTTTTGCACCGCTGCATTTTTAGCTTCAATACTTGCTTTAAAAGTCTCGGGATATGACAGGTTACTGGTAAACTGCTGGATGACAAATCCGTCTTTATCCATTTGCTCGGTAAGCACTTTTTTGATTTTCACCTCAAACATTTCGCGACTGCTGATAAGGCTGTCGGCAGTATAGGAATTGGCTACCATACGAAAGGCATCATAAACTGCTGTTTTCAAAAACCCGTCTTCAATTTCAGAAAGGTTTCTTCTGTATTTTACAAATATCTCAGGCACTTCCTCGCTCTTAACATTGTAATTGATAATGGGTGAAACTTTAAACTCCGACCCATCTCTGCTGTTTACAACAAACGAATTTTCGCCCGAATATTCTTTGTGCTGAATAAATGTGGGAAACTCATAAATAGCAGTTGTAATAGGGTTAAAGAAAACCCATCCGGTAACTTCGGTAACATCCTGAACTCCTTTGCCTGTACCATAAAGATTGACTTTGATACCAACGTGTCCTGCATCAATGCGGGTGCAAGAGGCAAATAAAATAGCAATAAGCCCAAGTGATAAAACAAGTGCGGCTATGCGTTTAACTGTTACTGCTTTCATAAATTTAGTTTAGGGTTATTGGGTTATTTTACTTGTAATTATCAGCGTTCTAAAACCTCTTTAATATTTGGTCTGAAGTAAAGATTGCTTTTCAAAATCTTACCATCTTCACGAAAAATGGGTTGACCGTTTTCGTCTAATTTGCTCATGTTACTGCGGTGAATTTCGTCAAACACTTCATCAATTTTGTGTTGCAGTCCATGTTTTAAAATAGTCCCAAAAATGATGTAAAGCTGATCGCCAAGCGCATCAGCTATTTCAGTGATGTCACCTTTGCGACAGGCATCAAGGTATTCGTCTGTTTCTTCTTTTATAAGGTTGTAGCGCAACATATAATCACGCTCTTCGGGTATTCCTATTTCGGTGGCGTTACCAATCTGAAATACTTCATGAAACTCATGTACGTGCATGATCTTTGAAATAATCCCGTTAGTGGTTTTTGTTTCGCTCATGGCTTAGTTGTTATAAATGTATTTATTGTTTTTACGCAGCTTGCCATCTTCATCGTACTGGTTGCTGACATCAAGTTGTCCTTTGGTGTTGTAAACATAGTCAATGTAGCTCATCAGTTTTCCTGTAAAATCATAAACCGATGAACGTGTAATATTATCATTTACAGCATAAACAAAAACATCATAGCCCGTAAAAACATGATTACCCGTATAGTGGTTATGCCGTTCATAATTATTTACAAAATATTCAATAGTGGTATAATTTAATAACTCGTTTGAAGCCGAGTAAACAGATTTACGGTAAAGATTCGTTTCTCCATTATAATATTGATAAACTGTGTAGTTCTCCAGTTGGTTGTAATTAAAAGATGATTCTTTCTGTAGAAGTGTATCACTATACTCAAATTGTTTGTAGGCAACCTCTACCCCATTTTCAATGTGATAAACATTGCTAAGATTTGAAAGAGCATCATACAGATAATCCTTTTGCAACAAAAGTTTTCCTTCGGAATCATAAGAACGCTCAATGGAAATTTGACCATTTTCATAAGCAAAAGTGTCGTATTTCTTGAGTTCACCGGAAGTGGCATTATAGTCTTTGCGTGTAAGTTGTTTGTCGCTGTTATAATAATACGCCAAGTAGCCGATTGATTCGCTATTCTCAAAACGAAATTCTTTGCAAAGCAGCCCCTCCATTCCGGGCGCATCATCGCAGGGCGAAAACTCGTCAACACGGCACGAGGCAATAAAAACAGAGAGAATAAAAACGAGAGAATAAAATTGCTTCATTGAAATCAAGATGCGAATTTATGAAATTCTGAGAGTTCATCTTAAACCGGATTATCAACACTTAACCATTTAGCAATATCAGTAATTTGGAAAAGCAAAAGGTTTATTTCTACTTTTAGGCAATTAATTTCAATAAAAACACATGAACTATTTCTATTCTTTATTAGCTCTTTCGCTTCTTACGCTTAACGTAACAGCTCAAACTCCTGCTGTAACCCGTGGGCCCTACCTTCAATTTCCAACTTCAGCCAGTATTAAAGTGAAATGGCGCACCGATGTTGCCTCCAACAGTCGTGTTTATTACGGAACAAGCCCTTCAAATCTTTCGCAATATGCAGAGGATTTAACAGACACACTCGACCACACAGTTACTATCTCCGGTCTTGATGCCTTTACCGATTATTACTATAATATTGGAACTACTACCGAAGTAATTGAAGGTGGTGATAACAACCACCGTTTCAAAACTTCACCTGTAATAGGAACAGTTCAACCTATCAGGGTTTGGTCAATCGGTGATTTCGGAAAAGGAAATACCGGTGAAGGACAAACACGTGATTCATATCTTGCATACTCACAAGACACTCATACCGATGTTTGGCTGTGGCTGGGCGACAACGTTTACGATGCCGGAACCGATCAGGAATATCAGGACAAAGTTTTTTCAGGGCCTAACGGTTATCAGGATGTTTTTAAATGGCTTCCTTTTATGCCTACACCCGGTAATCACGACTACCAGTCTATTCAATCTATTGTAGGGGGAACACCACCACCTGAACACACAGGTCCGTATTATGATATTGTTGATGTACCAACAAATGGTGAAATTGGCGGTGTGGCTTCTGGCTATGAGCTTTATTATTCTTATGATTATGGTAATGCACATTTTATTTCGCTTAACTCTGAAGTGGGTGCTGTGCTTCCCAGCCCTGCAAGCAACGATTGGACAGGTGCAGGAGGCGACTTTTTAGGAAGACCACCCTTTACCGGTTCTCCATTAGTTGATTGGCTTCATGCCGATTTACAGGCAAATACACAGCCATGGGTTATTGTTTATTTCCACCAGCCACCCTACACCGATGGCTCACACGATGCAAGTACATTTTATGAAGTATTTATGAAGGCTATGCGTGAGAATTTCGCAGAAATTTTTGAGCAATACGGAGTTGATATTGTGCTATGCGGACATAGCCACGTTTACGAACGGTCACATCTAATCCATGGTTTATATACCGATGCCACAGCGTTTGATCCGGCAACCATGCTTGTTGACGGCAGCAGCGGAAATGCTGCAATTGGTGAGGCCTACAGAAAATATAAACAAGGCAGCAATCCCAACTACGGAACTGTATATGTTGTAAACGGAAATTCAGGAAGTAATGAAAGCGAGCCAGGTTTCACTCATCCTGTTATGGAAGCAGAATATGGCTGTGATTCATGCATGGGTTCTTTTATTATGGATATTCATGGAGATACTTTGCGCGGAAGGCACCTAAATATTTTCGGAGAAATAAAAGATGATTTCACTATTTATAAAATAGACGGTGTGGCTTCGGTGCAGGAAAATGCCATTGTCAATAACATTACTATTTACCCCAACCCTTTTAAAAGTTCAGTAAAAATTGAATATACACTCAACGAACAATCGCAGGTTGTTATTGATTTGCTGGATATAAACGGAAGAAAAATTCAGGAAATTTTCAGAGGTGAGCAAGGCAACGGAAACTACACTCAGGAATTTAATGCCGAAGCATTGGGATTGAGCAAGGGTACTTACACCATTCGCTTGGGTAACGGAAAAAAAACATATTACAGACGATTAGTAAAGTTTGAATAGCTTTGTTTTAAAATAAACCTAACCACAAACTACATGAAAAAATTAATACTACTTTTTTTACTTTCAGGGTTAATGCTTGAAATGTATGGACAGAGCAGCTGTACAGGAGGTATGTTGCTCAATGATGATTTTAGTGCAACACTTACCAACTGGAGTCAATATGGTTCTCCCGGAACTACAGTTGTTTTGCCGGCAACTAACGGCTGCCTTAGCACTTTTGCAGCTATGCCTGCCACCAATGGTGGAACAGCAGGAATTGAACAAACGGTAACACTAAAATTAGACACCTGTTATGATTTGTGTTACTGCTATGAATTCCCTCCGTCAGGTTCATTGTTTAATGCAAAACTTTTGGTTGCAGCAATTACACCGGGTATTACACCAGGCATGTTACTCAGCGGCTCATTTACTGCAAGTCAGGCACAAATTCTGGATGTGATCACTTCTCCCGTAGCAATTGCCCCTACTAATACCTGCATACCTGCTTTTACCGCTACCGGAAATTTTACAAGCATTGTAATTATTAATAAAACCACCGGCAATGTAGGTACCGATATAAGGGTAGATAATGTTTGTCTTACCCGCCATGCCTGCATCACTAATCCGTGTGACAGTTTAGATGCAAATTTCAGCTATGCTGCTGTCGGAAACACTGTTAACTTTACTGACCTCTCCACATTTGCAGTTGGTTCTACCCTATCTTGGAGTTGGGATTTTGGTGATCCTCCGTCAGGTGTTAATAATACTTCTGCTCTGCAAAACCCTTCACATACTTATCCCGGCCCTGGTGCTTACTTTGCTTGCCTTTACCTCTCTTCTGTAAGTTCAGATGGGCTTACCGCCTGTCAGGATACCTTTTGTGTTGATGTTGTAATTCAGGGAACAGTAGGTATTGACGAAGGAAATAGGGGAAGCCTTATTATGTCACCCAATCCCGCTGACGACAATATTCAGTTTAAAGGAACGTCACTTGCTGAAAAAATAACACTATACAATTCATTCGGACAACTGATTTTCCAAAACAATGTGAAAAACAATTCTGTTGAATTGCCACGCAGTTTGACAGAAGGAATTTACTATGCAATAATAGAAACCGATACAGGAACGCTGCATCGGAAGTTGATGATAAAACGATAATAAAAAAAGTCCTGCATTTCTGCAGGACTTTTTTTATTCCATTTCCTTTGCAACTATAGCAAGCCTCTTCCCATCGGTACTGATAGCAACACGTGTGATTCCTGTGATACCTTCAGCTTTCAAATCTGCTAATGGTATCCAGCTCTTTGTTGCAGGGTTTAGCAAGTAGATAAAACTCTCCTTTGCCATAATAAAGTTACCTTCCGGTGTAATGCAGAAATCTTCGCTGCCTTTTACTGTTGGGAATAGTTTTTCAATAGTTTGATTATTGCCCAATTGAAGTGCACCGTTATCTAATTGCAAACCACCTTTGCTGTATTTGCTGATGTAGTATTGGAGGGTATCGCTTTTGTCAACAAAATAAAAACCCTTTCCATCAGTAACATTTACCATGCAACGCCCAACTTTTTCAGCCTCAATGTGTGTTTGCCATTTTCCTACTTCGGCTAACTGCAAAGTAACAGGATCAGTAAGAATAAATAAAGCCAGTTTTTCTTTACCATACCAGCAATGGTAACCAACCGAGTCAACCGCTTTATCTAAAATACGGACAGGCTTTTCTTTTGAATTAATCTTGAATTTCCACAACCGTTGTGCTGAATCTTTTTCAACCCTAACGGTAGAAAAATAGGATGGATCATCCATAAATGTTGGCGAATACTCGCTTTCAGGGGTTGCTGTCACTTGAATTACCTGATCGTTGACAACTTGGTATTCATAAATATCAGCTTGTGTGCCATTGCGAATAGATGTAAATAAAATGGTGTTGCCATCATTTGAAAAACAGGGTTGGCTGTCGTAACCTTTGCTGTTGCTGATGTTCTTAGGTTTGCCCGTATGTGAATGCGAGCCGTGGTTATCAATATCCAACAGGTAGATTTCGGTTGCGGGGATTTGGGATTTTACGCAGAGGGCGCAGAGAATTAGAGAAAATAGAGTGAATACTTTTTTCATTTCATTTATTATTAGAGATGCTGAAACAAGTTCAGCATGACGATACTGCCGACTGCTTACTGCCTACTATCTCTACTCTCTTCCGTTGCGCGAGTACTTTTTCATAATACCGCGATGTGAGTTATTGATGAAGGAAATGATTTCATCACGTTCATCCGTAACCGGAATTTCGGCTTCAATAATTTCCAGTGCCTGTGCAACATTGTGTTTACCCAGATAAAGTATGCGGTAAATATCCTGAATGTGGCTGATGATTTTATTATCAAATCCCCTTCTGCGTAAACCGATGGAATTTACACCAGCATAAGAAAGCGGTCTGCGGGCAGCCTTGGTATAAGGTGGCACATCTTTTCCAACTAATGAACCACCGGAAAGCATGGCATGTCTTCCGATATTCACAAACTGATGAACAGCAGTAAGTCCTCCAAGAATAGCATAATCACCAATAGTGATATGTCCGGCTAATGTTGCTCCGTTTGCAAGAATGCAATTATTACCTACCACACAATCGTGTGCAATATGGGTGTAAGCCATCAACAAACAGTTGTTTCCGATTTCGGTTGCACCTCTTGCTTTTGTTCCTCTGTTGATTGTTACACATTCGCGGATGGTGGTGTTATCACCAATAATGGCGGTGGTTTCTTCGCCTTCGTATTTTAAATCCTGAGGTATTGCAGAGATAACAGCACCCGGAAATATGCGGCAGTTTTTTCCGATGCGCGCACCGCTCATAATATTCACATTAGAGCCAATCCAGGTTCCGTCACCAATTACAACATCGTTTTCAATTACACTGAACGGGCCTACAGAAACAAACTTTCCCAGATGGGATTTCGGATGAACGGAGGATAATGAATCTATCATGCTTCTGCTTTTTTAACAATTTGCGCCATCAGTTCGGCTTCCATAACAATAGTATCGCCAACAAAAGCATAGCCGCGCATCTGCGCTATTCCCCTGCGGATGGGCGAAAGTAATTCTAATTTAAAAATAAGTGTATCGCCCGGAACTACTTTACTTCTGAAGCGCACTTGATCAATCTTCATAAAATAAGTCAGGTAATTTTCAGGATCAGGAACCGTATTAAGCACTAAAATTCCACCAGTCTGAGCCATTGCTTCAATCTGCAAAACACCCGGCATAACAGGGCTTCCCGGAAAATGTCCTTTAAAGAATTCTTCGTTCATGGTTACATTCTTCACACCTACCACATGCGTTTCGCTCATCTCTATAATTTTATCCACCAGCAAAAATGGCTGACGATGAGGCAGTATTTTCTGTATCGCCTCAATATCAAAAAGCGGAGGTGTATTGGGATTGTATTTTGGTGCGTTTTTTCCTGAACGTGATTTCTTCAACAGCTTCTTCAGTTTCTTGGCAAACTCAACATTGGCTGCATGTCCGGGACGGGTGGCAAACACGTGTGCTTTCAAGCGCACACCCAGCAAAGCTAAATCGCCAATAACATCCAACAATTTATGACGTGCCGGTTCGTTGTGATAATGCAATTCCACATTATTCAGAATGCCTTCTTTGGCCACTTCAACTGTTGGCTTGTTAAATAAAGAAGCAAGACTGTTCAACTCTTCCTGCGAAACGGGTTTATCAACCACCACAATGGCATTGCTCATGTCGCCACCTTTAATCAGGTTGTTTTTGTGCAGGTATTCCAGCTCGTGCAAAAAGCAAAAGGTGCGGCTCGATGCAATTTCTTTTCCAAAATCAGCCAGCTTCTCTAA
>JAGVLY010000023.1 GCA_020054035.1 Bacteroidia bacterium
GCTAACGGATGGTGCGTGAGGCTTAACGCAAGGCGCGTTAAGGCTGAAAAATGTACCTGCATTCATAAGATGAAGGGTTTTTAGGGGTTAAACTGGGTTTTACTTATCGGGCTTAGGTAATCTGTTTTTTAGTTCGGCAAGGTCGGCAAGCACCTGTTTCATAAAAGCTTCGGGAAACATGGGAGTGGGTTCGGCAGCCAGCGTAAGTGGTTTTTCATTTTCAAAGACTGTTATTTTAAGTCCGGGAATTTCTTTTCTGAAATCGTGGCGGATAATATGACCAATGCGCTCCACATCTTGATCGGGGACATTGGTTGTTTTTTTTAAGCGGATAAAAGTATCTTTTGAAATGCCCAGCTTTTTCCATACATGGCTCTCTTTGATGCCGTAGCTTGCAATCACTTCCTTTATTATTTTACCCCTATCTTCCATTTCGGAACAAATGTAGAGGGGACAGCCAAGTACCGTTTATTTACGGCAACCTAAAATGCAACCTTTTAGTCGCACAGAATATGAAAAATAAGACCTTTTGGTCGCAAACAGAAGGAAGCCTTATTGTTTGATGAATTTTTGGCGGCTACTGCCCTCTTTTGAAACCAATTCAATAATGTAAACGCCTGCTGCAAAATCATTGATGGTGATGGTAGTGTTTTTTAAAAAATTGCCTGTGCGAAGTAATACAAAGTAACCGGCTAACTATCTCGCTTATTATATAGCATAGCTATTGAGTTTTGCAGGTGTCAAAGTGTTGCTTATTGCAACATATTCAAATTTAACGTAGGTTTGTTGGCGTTGAAAAAAACAAAAACATGGCAAGCGTAAACAAAGTTATTCTAATCGGGAATCTAGGAAAAGACCCTGAGATTCGCCATTTAGAAGGCGGAGTAACCAAGGTTAGCTTTCCACTTGCAACATCAGAAACGTATAAAGACAAAAGCGGAAACAAGATTGAACACACCGAGTGGCACAATATTATTTTGTGGCGTGGGCTTGCTGAAGTTGCAGAGAAATTTCTAAAAAAAGGCAACGCTGTTTATATTGAAGGAAAAATTAAAACCCGCGCATGGGACGATAAAGAGGGCAACAAAAGATACAGCACTGAAATTATTGCAGATGAACTGACCATGCTTGGCGGAAAACCATCGGGTGAAGGGAATGCACAGCATACAGCAGTTAGTTCTGAACCTGCGCCACAACCCACTTCAGGTAACACCACTGACGATCTTCCATTTTAAATTTACACAACGAACTTGGACGACCCCGGAGCTGCTTATCAACTAATTATTTTTCTGTTTTCCGTTCCACCGGAATCGGTTTTCGGCTTAACTGCAAGCGTTATCGGAATTATAATTCTGCTTTATATATCGGCATTAATGTCAGGTGCTGAGGTAGCTTTCTTTTCATTAAAAAAAGAACAGCGTGAACGCCTTGCCGTTTCAGAATCAAGGAAAGAAGTTTTAGTTGCCGAACTTCTAAAATACCCGAAACGCTTATTGGCAACAATGCTTATTGCGCTCAACTTTGTCAACATCGGCATTGTAATTTTATCCGAATATATTACTTCAATTTTTTCAGTTCCGGGTTCAGAAATGACCATATTGGGCTGGATTTTGCAAGTGTTGGTGGTTACTTTTATTATCCTCCTTTTTGGTGAGGTGATGCCTAAAATTTATGCAAATCATTTTTCAGAACGATTTGCAATTTCAATGGCATATCCAATGTTGTTTATCCGCAATTTTTTCTGGTGGACAGGTATGTCGCGCTCACTGGTTTTCCTCTCCGACATTGTGGACAAACGCCTTGCAAAATCAGGACATGATATATCTGTTGATGATCTTTCTCACGCATTAGAATTGACTTCGAGCAAAGAAAATATGGAGAGCGATGACAATAAAATTCTGCGCGGAATTGTAACATTCGGCAACACCGAGGTCAAGCAGATTATGAAGCCGCGCATGGATGTTAAGTCTTTTGAATTTGAAACACCTTTTACTGAATTATTGCCTCAATTGGTGGAGGCAGGTTATTCGCGACTTCCGGTTTACAAGGAATCATTTGACAATATTGCCGGGGTTATTTACTCCAAAGATTTACTTGCTCATATAGATAAGAAAGACGATTTTAAGTGGCAGGAATTATTGCGCCCTCCATTTTTTGTTCCTGAGAATAAAAAGATAGACGACTTGCTGGCAGAGTTTCAAAAAACCAAAATTCACCTTGCCGTTGTGGTAGATGAATATGGCGGAACCGCTGGAATAGTAACGCTGGAAGATGTAATGGAAGAAATTGTTGGCGACATTACCGATGAGTTTGATGATGATGAGTTAGTCTATTCAAAATTAGACGACCATAACTTTGTTTTTGAGGGCAAAATATCACTCAGTAATTTTTACCGCATAACGGGAATTGATGGCGAAGCCTTCGAGGAAGCAAAGGGTGAGGCTGACAGTCTTGCCGGCTTTATTCTTGAAAAGGAAGGTCGAATTCCTGCAAAAAACAGCACTATACATTTTGCGAATGTTGAGTTTACCATTGAATCGGTTGACACAAAAAGAATAAAACGGGTAAAAGCAACTATTTTACAAGGCTCAATTACATGAAAAATGCTCTTGTTTACTGCCTAATGCTTACCGCCTACTGCCTACTTTCCTCCTGCGGAGAAGAAGATTACACACCCAAACCAAGAGGATTTTTCAGAATTGAATTACCTGAAAAGAAATACCAAAGCTATCAATCTGATTGTCCGTTTACATTTCAATATCCCGTTTATTCAACCATTGAAAACGATACTAAAGGCTTATCAGAACCATGTTGGATAAACCTGAACTTTCCTGCATTTAAAGGAACGCTGCATATCAGTTATAAGTCAGTAGATGGAAACATAGTTCAATATCTTGAAGATGCCAGGGAACTAACCAACAAACACATTGCAAAAGCCTCAGCCATTAACGAAATACTGATTAACAGACCCGACAAAAATGTTTATGGTTTAATATACGATGTGGAAGGAAGCGGTGCTGCTTCACCCGTTCAGTTTTTTGTTACCGACAGCAGTAAACACTTTTTAAGAGGAGCGCTGTATTTCACCGTCCGCCCAAATAATGACTCTTTACAAC
>JAGVLY010000094.1 GCA_020054035.1 Bacteroidia bacterium
AAACAGATGAAAACTCCATGCTTAATTTCATCAGCAAGCTGGTTGAACTGCGTAACCATCATCCTGCCCTGCAAAGCGGAAGAATGGAACTTATTCCTGCGAAAGAACTTCCGCGCAATGTGTTGGGTTATTACCGCAGCGATGAAAAAGAAAAGTTAGCGGTACTCATCAACTTCAGCAAACAGGAGAAAAGAATGCAGTTGAATGTGGGCGGTTTCAGCAAGTTACTTTCAACAGACAAAAACATGGCTGACCGCTTTGAAAGAACCATTGTTTTAAAACCATTTTCGGGTTTCATAGCAAAGGTGAGATAATTTTAAAGGACGTTCCTACGGAACTAAAAACCTCTTGTATTCCTTTTTCTACCATATGTTCGTCCTTACAGGACTTCTAAAATCCCGTAGGGATGTGCTTATGGTAGCACTAAATTAACACAGTGCCCAAAGCCCTGTAAGGGCGACCTTATCATTAATCCGGAATATTCTATCGCTGATTTTATTCCTCGAAAAAATCCGCTTTTTTACTTTCATAAATTATTAGCTTTGCACCCGTTTTAAAAAATCCATCACAAAATAATTAAGCAATGAAAATATTAGTCTGCATCAGCAAAGTGCCTGACACAACAACAAAAATTTCCTTCGTTGAGAACGATACTAAATTCAATGAAGATAAAGTTCAGTTTATTGTAAATCCTTATGACGAATGGTATGCATTAGTACGCGCCCTTGAGATCACCGAAAAATCAGGAGGAACGGTTACTATCATTAACGTTGGTTCTGCTGACAACGACCAGATTATCCGCAAGGCATTAGCAATCGGAGCAAACGACTCAGTTAGAATTGACGGCAACAGCAACGAATCATTTTATGTGGCTTCGCAAATTGCAGAATATGCAAAAACACAGGGCTACGACATCGTTATGACCGGAAAAGAAACCATTGACTACAATGGCGCTGAAGTAGGTGGTATGATTGCCGAACTGATGGGTGTTCCTTATGTTTCTCATGCAAGCACACTGGATGTTGAGGGCGGAAAAGCTACCATGAAACGCAACATTGAAGGCGGTTACGAAACGGTAGAAGTTACCGGAACATTTGTAGTAAGCTGCCAGAAAGGAATGGCAGAAGCACGTATCCCTAACATGCGCGGAATTATGGCGGCACGCACAAAACCATTGACGGTTGTTGCTCCTGTAAACGTTGCTCAACTTACTTCTATAAAAGTATTCACCCTGCCACCTGCAAAAGCTGCGGTTAAAATGATTAGCCCTGATAACGTTGCTGAACTGGTGAATTTGTTGCACACGGAAGCAAAAGTTATTTAATACCACCCCACCAACCTCCCCAAGGGGGAGGCTTGCAAAACCGCCTAAACAAACTTTAAACTTTAGACCTTAAACTTTTAAACTAATAAAAAATGTCAGTTTTAATATACGCAGACACCATCAACGGAAAAGTAAAAAAATCATCATTAGAGGCAATTCACTACGGAAGCAAAGTGGCTTCACTGTTAGGAACCAACGCAGTTGCTTTAGTGGTTAACTCTTCTGATAACCTTGCCGAATTGGGTAAATACGGAGCAGCAAAAGTTCTGAAAGTAACCAACGATAAACTTAACTCATTCGATCCTCAGTTGCTGACTGCTGCTATTGCACAGGCTGCAAACTCAGCGGGAGCAAAAGTGGTGGTATTCGCACACGACTCAACCGGAAAATCATTGGCATCACGCCTTTCAGCCCGCTCAAAAGCAGGGCTGGTAAGCGGTGCAACTTCACTGCCCAACATTGATGGCGGAAATTTCATCCTCCGTAAAAACGTATTCTCAGGTAAAGCTTATGCAGACATCAACATCCTTACCGATGAGAAAGTGATCTCTTTAATGCCTAACTCTTTCCCTGTAGTTGCAACGGATGCAAGTGCTGAAGTAGCTGATTTCAGCGCTGACCTTTCGGGCATTACCTCAACACTCGTAGTAAAAGAAGTAAACCGCGCTTCGGCATCCGGTGTAGCTCCGCTGCCTGAGGCAGAACTGGTAGTAAGCGCAGGACGCGGGATGAAAGGCCCTGAGAATTGGGGAATGATTGAAGACCTTGCCAACGTATTAGGCGCAACTACTGCCTGCTCACGCCCTGTAGCCGATATCGGCTGGAGACCGCACCACGAGCACGTAGGACAAACCGGTATTGCTATCCGTCCTAACCTGTATATTGCTATCGGAATTTCGGGAGCTATACAACACCTTGCCGGTGTAAATCAAAGCAAAGTAATTGTAGTCATCAACAAAGACCCTGAAGCGCCTTTCTTTAAAGCGGCTGACTACGGAATTGTTGGTGATGCTTTTGAAATTGTTCCTAAACTGATTGAGGCGTTCAAGACACTGAAAGCAAGCAATAATTAATTAAGAATATATAGCCACAGATTACACAAATTGGCACAGATTGAATTTGTGTAAATCAGTGTAATCTGTGGCAAAAAACACTACTTTAGTCTTCTGCTTTTACCGAATGGAAAAGAAAAAAATAAAATTAGACATCATCGGTTTATCCTACAGCCAAACACAATCGGGCGCTTATGCGCTGGTGCTGGGTGAGGCAGAAGGCAAAAGACGTTTACCTATTATTATTGGCGGACCAGAGGCACAAAGCATTGCCATTGAACTGGAGAAGATGCAACCCACCCGCCCGCTTACCCACGACCTTTTTAAATCCCTTTCCGAAGCATTTCATATTGCATTGGTGGAAGTGGTGATTTACAACTTAGTGGAAGGAATTTTTTATGCCAACTTAGTTTGCCGCAACGATGCAGGCGAAGTGCAGGAAATTGATTCGCGCACTTCCGATGCAATAGCATTGGCTACCCGTTTCAACTGCCCTGTTTATACGTATGAGTTTATCCTTTCCTCGGCAGGAATAATAATGGAAGAAGGTGGCGCATTTGCCGAAACCGGACAAACCGAAAAGAAAACACCCAAAGCCGGAAAAGGCGACAAATACTCGGAACTAACAACCGAAGAACTGCAAACCATGCTGAACGAAGCCATTGAAGACGAGGCTTACGAAAAAGCAGGACGCATACGTGACGAGCTGAATAAACGTCAGCAATCCTAAACTAAATTTCAATCATGATTGAATCAGTGTTACGCGGCATACTTGGTATTGTAACACTGATAGCTATTTCCTATGCTTTCAGTAGCAACCGCAAAGCGATAAACTGGAAACTGGTTGGCATTGGGCTTGCGCTTCAATTAGTGTTTGCATTGGGCGTTCTTAAAGTTCCTTTTATTGCCCGCGGCTTTGATGTGGTAAGCAGTTTCTTTGTAGTTGTACTTTCGTTTACCAAAGCAGGCTCTCAGTTTTTGCTGGGCGATCTGGTAAACCCCGGAGGCTCGGCAGGGTTTGTATTTCTGTTCCAGATTTTGCCTACCATTATTTTCTTCTCGGCACTGACAAGCTTGCTATTCTACCTTGGCATTCTGCAAAAAATAGTGTTCGGTTTTGCATGGGTGATGAACAAAACGATGAAGCTCAGCGGCTCTGAAAGCCTTGCTGCTGCGGGAAATATTTTCCTCGGACAAACCGAAGCACCGCTGCTGATAAAACCTTACATCGCAAAAATGACTCGCTCTGAACTGCTGTGTCTGATGGTAGGCGGCATGGCCACCATTGCCGGTGGGGTGCTGGCAGCGTATGTCGGTTTTTTGGGTGGTGACGACCCGGTGATGCAACTCTATTATGCCAAACACCTGCTGGCCGCTTCGGTAATGAGTGCGCCTGCTGCCGTAGTAGCCGCCAAAATACTGTTGCCCGAAACCGAAGAGTTTGAAAAGAAACTGGAACTGAGCAAAGAAAAAATTGGCAAAAACTCACTGGAAGCCATTGCCAACGGAACGGTTGACGGAGTGAAACTGGCCGTGAACGTAGGTGCTATGCTTTTAGTGTTCATTGCTTTTATAGCCATGTTCAATTACCTGATTAAAGACCTGATTGCCGAAAGCCTTGGACTGAATGAGTGGGTGCGCAACTTCAGCAACAATAAGTTTGACGGACTAACCCTGCAATTTATGCTGGGCTATGCCTGTGCCCCACTTAGCTGGCTTATGGGCGTTTGCAAAGAAGACATGGTGTTGGTAGGACAACTGCTGGGCGAGAAAACAATCCTTAATGAATTTGTGGCCTACACCACCTTGGGCGGCATGAAAACTGCCAATATTTTCCACGAGCAAAAATCGGTGGTGATGGCAACCTATATTCTGTGCGGCTTTGCCAACTTTGCTTCTATAGGCATACAGATTGGCGGCATTGGCGCGCTAGCTCCCGACCGCAGAACCGACCTGAGCGAACTGGGCATAAAAGCCCTGATTGGCGGAACGGTGGCTTCGCTGTTTACTGCGGTGATTGTGGGGATGCTGATGTAGGAGACCATTGTCCATAGACGATAGACCCTAGTTGGGGAAAATGACACAATTCTAAAATTGCCTACATTTGCATTAGAAACATGCAAAACGAAATTCAAAAATATTCGGAACAAATTCAGGCATTGTGCATACAGCATAATGTTAAGACGCTGTTTGCTTTTGGTTCGGTTTTGTCAGATAAATTCAACAGCAAAAGTGATATTGATTTGATTGTGGACATTGCCGACAATGACCCTTTTACTTATACCGACAATTATTTTGACCTTAAATTCAAGCTCGAAAACTTATTCAACCGCCCGGTTGATTTGCTTGAAAACAAAGCCCTGAAAAATCCATACCTGAAAAAGGAAATTGATACTACCAAAGTATTGGTTTATGGAAAATAAAATCAAAGTTTGGCTGTCTGATATTAAGCAGGCAATAGTTGAAATCAATCAGTTTCTGCCCGAGAAAAGAGATTTCTTTCAGTTTCAGAAAGACATAAAAACCAAGAAAGCCGTAGAACGCAATATTGAAATTATTGGCGAAGCAGTGAACCGTATTTTAGCTCACAGCCCCGACATACAAATAAGCAACGCCAAAAAAATTGTTGCCACCCGCAACAGGGTAATTCATAATTACGACAGCATTTCGCAAGACATCATCTGGACTATTGTAAACCGTGATTTACCGCTGCTGGAAAAAGAAATTGATGTGCTGCTGAAGCAGTAAGCACAGCATTTTTATTACACAGAGGAGTGCAGGAGAAGGCACGGAGGGGCACAGAGGAAATAAATTAGTTTACTTTTGGGTGGGATTAATAAAACTCAGTTTCGCTAATCTCTCTTCATTACCTGCAATAAGAAAAGACATGATTGATTTTAAAGAATTACCTAAAGATGGAGTGCTTTTCGAGCAACTAATTCGAGAAATATTTTTAAGAAATGAATTTGAAACTCATTGGACAGGTGTTGGAGCTGACGGTGGACGAGACCTTATTGTAACTGAAGTTTTAGAAGGAAAGTTATCTAAAACAGAAAGGAAATGGTTGGTTAATTGCAAACACTTCGCAAATGCAAAAAGAAACAAGTCGGTAAATGCCGCAGACATTGGTGACTTTTCCTCTGATTGTAACGCTGTTGGTGCAACTGGATTTATTCTTGTTTGTTCTACACAACCTTCAGCTGGTTTAGTAAAAAGATTAGAAGAAACTGGTGAGGAGAAAAAAATTGAGACGCAATTTTGGGACTCAATTGAAATTGAGAAAAGACTAACTTCTCCAAAGTGTTTTGCATTAATTCACACTTTTTTTCCAAAGAGTGCATTGAATTATTTGTGGAAAATATATAACGCATATTCACCTTCCTTTTGGGCTGCAAATTATAAAGACTATTTTCTTTATATGAGTTCCAGAGATGCAAACACATATCCGGAATTATCTGATATTGAAACAATGGTTTCAAAACTTGAAGAAATTCCAGTGTTTAAAGACAAAAAATATGGTTGGGACAGTCATTATTTAAGAATAAGAGCAGTGTATTATGATGATAAACATGAATCCTATTCTGTTTTTGTTGATTATTTATTCCCTCGGAATTGCAAGAAGGAAAATATAATGCAGCCAAAAGAAATTAATAAATACTTAAAAACTGGACAAGGTCTTTATTCAGATGGAGAGAGTATGTGGAAATTGACTTCTTGGGACGTAAGATATGTTCCTGCCTCAACAACAAGTGATCATTTTCATCTTGATCATAAGAACTATTATGAACCATTTATGAAAAACTACGAATCAGGTATTTCAAGATCGGACTTTTTTGAAGATTGGTTGAATACAGAAGTTACATTCAAATAAAACTAATCAATGAAACAAATCAAAAACGCTATAGCTATACTTTTAATAATTCAACTTTTTGATAGTTGCACTAGTTCAGAAGATACGAAAAGCAATCAACCGCAGCCTCTTTCTACAAGTCTTGAGAATACTGAAAAAACAAATATCAAAACTGACACTATTGATAAGGTTGATTCTAATAATTCAGCAATACCAATAACCAGTATTTTTACTGATAATAGAGACGGTAAAAAATATAGAACCGTAAAATTAGGAACACAAACATGGATGGCGGAAAATCTTGCTTACAAATCAACTGAAGGATGTTGGGCCTACAAAAACGATCAAAATAATGTTAAAGTATATGGGTATATGTATAATTGGGAAACAGCGAAAAGAGCATGTCCATCTGGATGGCATTTGCCATCCGATGCAGAATGGACAATACTGTCAGATTATCTAGGCGGTGCAGATGTTGCTGGACAAAAAATGAAAAATACAAATGGATGGATTAAAAATGGAAACGGAAATAATAGTAGTAGATTTTCAGGATTACCTGGTGGATACCACATGGATGGTGATGATAACTTTAGAACAATGGGCTATTATGGACACTTCTGGTCATCTACTGAAGATGATGTTTGGGCTTGGGCTCGCTATTTAGATTATAATAAAACGGAATTAATCCGAAATAAGGATATTAAACTAAACGTATATAGTTGCCGTTGCGTTCTGGATTAACTCCCAACCCCTTACCCCGCCTACGTTTCCGAATGTTCCATCGCCCAACATCAAAAACGCAAGAGAAAACTTTAAAAGAAAAGCCCACGCAATTGCGTGGGCTTTTCTTTTAAAACGCTGTAAGCTATTTAGTAACTAACGGTGCGCGTGTTATAGATTTTGTCTTTTGTTTCTATTCTAAGTATATAAACTCCTGCTGTATTATTTTCAAAAGGAATAAAGTTGTTGCCTTGAACAACTGTTTTATCGGTTGAGAAAATAAGTTTGCCCGTTACATCCAACAGCGAAACCTTAACCTGCTGCCCCATGCCTGCATTAATCATAACCGTAAACGTTCCGTTGTTAGGATTAGGATAAATGTTCAGGTGCAGGTTTTCATGTTCATCTAAAGCTGTTACAACCTCATTGGCAAACAGAACAAAACGGTCATTGTCTTCGCCCTGTGTAGTCTGAAAAACATAAGGCCCGTTGCGCAGATCGTAAACAATACCAAGGTCGGCATCCAGCAGATTTATTGGCATGTTCGCATCAAAATTCTCAATGCTGTCTATATAAATGCTGTATTGCCCTGTTGCACCGGCATATAAGCCTAGCGGTACAGGTGAAGGGTCTGCACCATTTAATGGTGTTAAGCCCTGAATTCCCAGCAAGGTTGTATCGTTCAGCAAACTGTAAAACGAAACGCTCTGGTTACCTCTCAGTTTCTGTGCATCGTAAAACCAATCCATATCATCGGTAGCACCATCAACATAACCTACCAAGATTTGGTTGGTGTGCAAACCATCGTCTGCTCTCAGCCACAGGCGTTGCGGCAAAACCTCTTCTGTTTTAAAGAAGGTAGTTGCCGTAGAAACGCGCATGGAGTTGGTAAACTTAACTGAAGTTGCTCCAGAACGTGTCTGCACAAAAAAACCTTGCCCTGTTGCAATCATTCCATTTGGTGTTCTTCCACCACCACCGGTTGAACCTGTTCCGTTCCATATAGCATAATCATTAGCTGCATAACCTGTCCCCCCTGTATTATCATCATCCCAGTAGTAAATAGCACCCATTACTTTTGATGAGTTAGTGTCAAGAAATGCAGTAGCATTTATATTGCTCGGATATGGATTACCAATCAGATTATAAGGAACACCTGGGCTTAGACTTCCATTGACAAGCGGATAATATGCAACCGATTGTGTAAGACTTCCATTGTTTGCTGTTCCTGCAAATGTAACTGCTGGATTTGGTCCCTTACCCGCATAACCTTTTCCAACACTAAATGAGCCGGAAGCCGCAGCCCATCC
>JAGVLY010000030.1 GCA_020054035.1 Bacteroidia bacterium
CATTGTATTGAATCCGCTGGGTGTACCTTCGCGTATGAACCTTGGTCAGATCTATGAGACCGTTCTTGCATGGGCAGGACAAAAATTAGGCGTGAAATTTTCTACACCTATTTTTGACGGAGCTACTAACGAAGAAATCCTTAAATACACACAGGAAGTAGGAATTCCGGAATATGGAAGAACCTACCTGTATGACGGAGGAACCGGTGAGAAATTTGACCAGCCTGCAACCGTTGGAATTATCTACATGCTGAAACTCGGACACATGGTGGACGATAAGATGCACGCACGTTCTATCGGTCCATATTCACTGATTACGCAACAACCATTGGGCGGTAAAGCTCAGTTCGGAGGTCAGCGTTTTGGAGAGATGGAGGTTTGGGCACTTGAAGCATTCGGTGCAGCCAACATTCTGCAGGAGATTTTGACCATTAAATCGGATGACGTAATCGGAAGAGCAAAAGCTTATGAAGCAATTGTGAAAGGTGATCCGATGCCGGCTCCGGGTATCCCTGAATCGTTCAACGTATTGTTGCACGAGTTGAGAGGACTTGGTCTGAATATCACGCTTGACTAAATTAATCTGTAATCCCGTCACGCCATTGGCGTGACGGGTAACACAGAAAGAAGAAACCATTTAATAATCCAAATTCAAAAATGGCTTACAAAAAAGAAACAAAAATTAAAAGTAACTTCACCAGAATTACTATCAGCCTTGCCTCTCCGGAGTCAATTCTGGAGCAATCAAGAGGTGAGGTTCTGAAACCTGAAACCATCAATTACAGGACGTATAAGCCTGAGCGTGATGGTTTGTTCTGCGAACGTATTTTCGGTCCTGTAAAAGACTGGGAGTGCCACTGCGGTAAATACAAGCGCATCCGTTACAAAGGCATTATCTGCGACCGTTGCGGTGTAGAAGTAACCGAGAAAAAGGTGAGAAGAGAAAGAATGGGACACATTCAACTGATTGTGCCTGTTGTTCACATCTGGTATTTCCGTTCACTGCCAAACAAGATCGGTTATTTGTTAGGTCTTCCTACTAAAAAATTAGATACCATTATCTATTATGAACGTTATGTGGTAATCGCTCCGGGTATTGCTAATAACTCTGCAGGTGAACCATTAAAACAATTAGATTTCTTAACAGAAGATGAATACTTAGATATTCTTGAAAAACTTCCGAAAGACAATCAGCACCTTGATGATACAGACCCGAATAAATTTATCGCGAAAATGGGAGCTGATGCGCTGCACATGTTGTTGAGCCGCATCAACCTTGATGAATTATCTTTTGACCTGCGTCACAAAGCAAACACAGAAACTTCACAGCAACGTAAAAATGAGGCGTTAAAACGCTTACAAGTTGTTGAAGGCTTCCGTGGTTCATTACAAAATATTGACAACAGACCCGAGTGGATGATTGTGAAAGTTATTCCTGTTATCCCACCTGAACTGCGCCCACTCGTTCCATTGGATGGTGGTCGTTTCGCTACATCGGATTTGAATGACCTTTACAGACGTGTTATTATCCGTAACAACCGTTTGAAACGTTTGATCGAGATCAAAGCGCCTGAAGTTATCTTGCGTAATGAAAAACGTATGTTGCAGGAAGCGGTTGATTCACTTCTTGACAACTCACGTAAATCAAACGCGGTTAAAACTGATTCAAACCGTGCACTGAAATCACTTTCAGATTCATTGAAAGGTAAACAAGGGCGTTTCCGTCAGAACCTGTTAGGAAAACGTGTTGACTATTCTGCCCGTTCAGTAATTGTCGTTGGACCAGAATTGAAATTGCACGAGTGCGGTCTGCCAAAAGATATGGCAGCAGAGCTATACAAACCATTTATCATCCGCAAAATGCTGGAGAGAGGGATTGTAAAAACTGTAAAATCTGCAAAGAAAATTGTTGACAGAAAAGACCCGATCGTTTGGGATATTTTAGAGAACGTTCTGAAAGGACATCCAGTTCTTCTGAACCGTGCCCCGACACTCCACAGACTAGGTATTCAGGCTTTCCAGCCAAAGCTGATCGAAGGAAAAGCTATCCAGTTGCACCCGTTGGTTTGTACAGCCTTCAACGCTGACTTTGACGGTGACCAGATGGCTGTGCATTTGCCGCTTGGCAATGCTGCCGTTTTGGAAGCCCAACTATTGATGCTTGCTTCACACAATATTTTGAACCCTGCGAATGGAGCGCCTATCACGGTACCTTCTCAGGACATGGTGTTGGGTCTGTATTACATGACCAAAGGCTACAAAAGCGATGCAGCAAGAACCGTAAAAGGTGAAGGCATGACATTCTATTCTGCTGAAGAAGTAACTATTGCAAATAACGAAGGCAAAGCTGATATCCATGCTTTTATTAAAGTAAGAGCAAAAGTGAAAGAAAACGGAGAATTGGTTACCAAACTAATCGAAACTACTGTTGGACGCGTATTGTTCAATAAAGTGGTTCCTGAGAAAGTTGGTTTTATCAACGAACTGTTGACTAAAAAATCATTGCGCGATATCATCGGAAATATCATGAAAGAAACCGGAATGGATTCTACAGCGAAATTTTTGGATGATATTAAAGGTCTTGGATTTAAGATGGCTTTCAAAGGCGGTCTTTCATTTAACCTTGGAGATGTAATTGTACCACCTGAAAAAGAAATTCTTATTGCCGCGGCCAACAAACAAGTTGACGAGGTAATGGAGAACTACAACATGGGGGTTATTACCAACAACGAGCGTTACAACCAGATTATTGACATCTGGACACATACTAACTCCAAGCTTACAAAAACCCTGATGGATAAACTCATCAGCGACAAGCAAGGATTTAACTCTGTGTACATGATGCTTGACTCAGGTGCAAGGGGTTCTAAAGAGCAAATCCGTCAGCTTTCAGGAATGAGAGGTTTGATGGCGAAGCCACAGAAATCAGGAGCTTCTTCACAAGAGATTATCGAGAACCCTATTCTTTCAAACTTTAAAGAAGGATTGTCGATCCTTGAGTACTTCATTTCAACACACGGTGCGCGTAAAGGTCTTGCCGACACGGCTTTGAAAACTGCCGATGCGGGTTACTTAACACGTAGGTTGGTTGACGTATCACAAGACGTTATTATTGCTGATGAAGACTGCGGAACATTACGCGGGCTGATTGCAACTCCATTGAAAAACAACGAAGAGATTGTTGAATCATTGTATGACCGTGTTTTGGGTCGCACTTCGGTTCACGATGTTTTCCACCCGCTTACAGGAGAATTAATTGTAAGCGCAGGTGCAGAAATCGTTGAAGAGTTTGCAGAAATCATTGAAAATTCACCGATTGAATCGGTTGAAATACGTTCGGTATTGACTTGCGAATCGAAGAAAGGTGTTTGTACTAAATGCTATGGTCGCAGTCTTGCATCTGGCAGAATGGTTCAGAAAGGTGAAGCTGTGGGTGTAATTGCTGCACAGTCAATCGGTGAGCCGGGAACACAGCTTACGCTGCGTACCTTCCACGTGGGTGGTGTTGCGGGTAACGTATCTCAGGAATCGAAAATTGAGGCGAAATATGCAGGTGTAACAGAGATTGACGAACTGCGTACCGTTCCAAGCCCTGAAGGTAAATTTGATATTGTAACAGGTCGTTCTGCTGAGCTTCGCATCATTGATGTGAACACACGCATCGTTCTGTCAACTGCCAATATTCCTTACGGTTCTGAGCTTTATATTAAAGCAGGAGCCAAAGTGGAGAAAGGACAACTGATTTGCAAATGGGATCCATTCAACGCGGTAATCATTTCTGAATTACCGGGTAAAGTGAAATTTGACCAGATTGAGGAAGGTATTACGTTCCGCCTTGAGTCGGATGAGCAAACCGGTTTCAGTGAAAAAGTAATTATTGACAGCAGAGATAAAACCAAAAATCCGGTTATCCAGATTGTTGGAAAAGACAAAGAGGTGATGCGTAACTACAACATCCCTGTTGGTGCTCACGTTGTAATTGAAGAAGGAAAAACAATTCCTGCAGGAACAATTCTTGTGAAAATTCCGCGTGCAACTGGAAAAGCGGGTGATATCACGGGTGGTCTGCCAAGGGTAACTGAGTTATTCGAGGCGCGTAATCCATCTAACCCTGCGGTTGTATCGGAAATAGACGGTATTGTTACTTTCGGAAAAATTAAACGCGGTAACCGTGAGGTGGTAGTTGAATCAAGAACAGGTGAGATTAAAAAATACCTTGTTTCTTTATCTAAACACATTCTGGTTCAGGAGAACGACTTTATCCGCGCAGGCGATGCCCTGAGCGATGGAGCTATTACTCCTTCTGACATTCTTGCCATCAAAGGTCCTACTAAAGTTCAGGAGTATTTGGTGAACGAGGTGCAAGAGGTTTACCGTTTGCAAGGTGTGAAAATCAATGACAAACACTTTGAGGTAATTGTACGTCAGATGATGCGTAAAGTGGAGATTGTTGATCCGGGCGACACTACATTCCTTGAAAGAGAGTTGGTGAACAAGCTTGAGTTCGGTGTAGAGAATGATGAGATCTTTGATAAAAAGGTTGTAATTGATCCGGGAGATTCAGCTACGTTTAAAGCAGGACAAATTCTGAACGCACGTAAACTGCGCGATGAAAACTCAATGCTGAAACGTAAAGACATGAAACCTGTTGAAGCGCGTGATGCAATTCCTGCAACATCTAACCAGATTTTGCAAGGTATCACCAGAGCATCGTTGCAAACCGAAAGCTGGATGTCTGCTGCATCGTTCCAAGAAACAACAAAAGTATTGAACGAAGCTGCCGTGAAAGGTAAGAGAGATAGCTTATTAGGACTAAAAGAAAACGTAATTGTTGGACACCTGATACCGGCCGGAACCGGCTTGAGAGAATACGACAAATTGGTTGTAGGCTCAAGAGAAGAGTACGAAAGACTGCTGGCTGCTAAACAAGAGGCGGAAGTAGAAGAGTAGACACGTAATAAGTAATATGTAAGATGTAATATTTGGTGGGTAAACCATTAAAATATTACATCTTACTTTTTAAATCTTACATATAAAATGGCAGAGCAAAAACCCAACATCCCGCAAGGACAAATTAATATTGAACTGAGCGAAGAAATTGCTGAAGGGCAATATTCAAATCTTGCCATTATTACGCATTCAACGTCTGAATTTGTGGTTGACTTTATTCGTGTTATGCCGGGTGTGCCTAAAGCAAAAGTAAAATCACGCATTGTTCTTACACCTGAGCACGCCAAGCGTTTGTTAAATGCCTTGGAAGACAATATTGAAAAGTTTGAGCAGCAACACGGGGTTATCCGTTTTACTGAAAACCCGCCCAACGTTCTTCCTATGAACTTTGGAGGACCTACTGCGCAGGCGTAGGAAGTTCTCTAAAATTTATAGTTAATGATAAGTATATTAAAGCTACTTATACATTAATTAATATTTCTCCCCCTTCCCACATTGAGCTTTCTGTGTTAATATCATGGAAGTATCGTTTTTTCTCATTGACTAATCCTAATAAGCCTTCCCACTTTATCTTTAACTCAACAGGAGCTTCTTCCCCTTCTTTTAAAGCATACCCGTGGATAATATCTGCATGTTGAGGTAAGTCAGCTAAAGGAGATGAAACTACACTACATCCACATTGAATAATTTCGATTGCAATTAAAATGCAAAAGCCACAATAGGTTCTTCTTTTTTCCGAATTATTATGTTTTATCAAATAACTTCTCGCTTCATCTATTGAAATAAAATCAAATCGAATAACAGATACTTCATCCTTATTTTTTGGCGATCGAAAAAGATTTAAATGAATTTCATTCTTTTTGGCATGAAAATTCATAGGATGATAAACACCTCTCATAATCTTTTCATCATCTCCTACTTGCGAGGGGATACTCATCCAATTAACTGATTTAAACCTTTAATAAGATTGCTTGGGAGGCGAGATGTAATATCTGTAATATTATTTTCTCCAGATATTTCCTGATTAATGATGGAGTAAAAGTTAGCTGTTTTTTCTCCAAACTCTATTGACACAACGTTTTTCTGATGTCTCCATTCAATTGTAATTGTTCCATTGGGATTGGGATAGATATATTCTGTATCTAAATATTCGGCAAAACTTTTCGGAAGAATGTTTAAAAAAGACAAAACTTTAGAAACAATATTATCTGAAGGAGGAACTGCACCATATCCATCCCAATCAAGTTCTAATTTTTTAATCGTTGCAAGACGTTCTCCAAAATTTAATTGAATAAAATAAGATGGATTTAAAGAGATGGTTTTAGCTTTATCCAATTCATTTATTTGATTTGGATTAAAAACAAAACAGCAGGATTCTTGCATCTTTAATTGCCGTAATTCTTCTTCGACTTTTCGTCTTGCTGCTATTGGCGTTGATAAGGTTACTAAGTCTGTTATTACTGGAAATGGGAAAAACATATCTTTATTTTAGATTTATTTTATCACAAATTTCATCTGTTAAAGTTTGCAACAAAAACTCCTTGTTTAGGTCATGCATTTTTGTCGTAATTTTTTTGAGATTATCTTTATCACTACAAAGTTCTTTTAACTTTTGTGGAGTTATAAAGTTACTTGATGATTGATGTAAAAGATATATGCTAAAATTGTTTTCTGCAATTTTAGTGATTCCTACGTTAGTATATTCATTCACCATATTTTCATCAACTTTTCTAGTATGGGTTGCAGTAAAACTCCATACTCCCTCTGTTTCAAAAAGTAGTTTTGGAAGATATTTACTCTCATCTTTAAAGATACTTTGCATAGTAGGTAGTTGCGCTTCTGTCCAATTGAACTGATCTATGTAGGTTAATCCGTAACTATTCACAAAGATTCCTTGCTCAACATTCCCAATGGCTTTCATATAAGCAAAGTTTTCTTCAAAGAAATCATGCCAATTTTCATAGTCAAGATTATGAATAGATAATGCATTCATTAATGATGGATTAATATTGCTAGATAAATATCTAATTAACCAACTTAGTTTTCCGTCTTTAAAAGCTTCAATAGAAAACATATCATCTCCATTTTGACTAATTTGTGGTTGTAAATCAGATGAATTTGCCTCTACTTTAAATTTAACATTTATACTTGGATTATTTTTGAAATTTTGAAATTTTCCATGTAATGCTGCTCCATCTTTAAGTAAATCATTGAAGTCTTTGGTATTTAAAATTGGATTAGCAAGAATCAATGTAAAAATCACCTCTGATACAGAGTGTTTTTTCTTAGAAGGAATAAGCTTTTCTAAATTTGAGTTTGACATGCTCTCTATTAGGTTTTATGTTTCAAAAGTATAAATTCTCATTATACATAACGTATAACGTAATGTAAAAATTGTTAATGACTTGGATTCTAGTCACAATTTACCTCTTTTCCTTAAAAAATTCCTTTACAATAGCAGAAAATTCTCCATCAAGCTCATGAAAAAACCTTAGTTATTTCATCACCTGATACACCACCAGTGCCGAAAAATACGCCAGCGCGCTCATATAAATAAACTGCAACAGAGGCCATTTCCAACTCTTGGTTTCGCTGTAAACAATGGCAATGGTACTCATGCACTGCATTGCAAAAGCATAAAATATCATCAGCGAAAAAGCTACTGCGGTTGAGTATCTTTTCTCTCCCGTTTCAGGATTTATTTCTGCCTGCATTTTTTCGCGGATAGACATAGTATTATTTTCATCACCCACACTGTAAATGGTTGCCATGGTTCCCACAAACACTTCGCGGGCGGCAAATGAAGTAACCAATGCAATTCCTATTTTCCAATCGAACCCTAACGGACGGATAACAGGTTCCATAGCATGACCCATGATGCCTGCATAACTCTGTTCTAATTTTTCGGTGGCAATCAGTTTTTCCAGTTCTTCGGGTGCATGTTGTTGTGAAAATTCCGGAGAACGAAATTGTTCTTCAATCTTCTGAAATCTATCGCCCGGTGCATGTGACGAAAGCACCCACAGCACAATAGAAATAGCAACAATTACTTTTCCGGCCTCGAACACAAACACCTTTACTTTTTCAAGAATACCTAATCCCACCGAGCTCCAGCGCGGTGCGCGATACACCGGTAATTCCATAATAAAGAAGCTACGTTCGCGGGCTTTGATGATAAACTTCATCAATAACGCTGTGAGTATGGCAGCAATAAAACCAATCATATAAAGCGCCATCAAAATAAGCCCTTGCAGATTTAAAAACCCCAACACTTTTTCGGAAGGCACCACCAATGAAATCAGCAATGTGTAAACAGGCAAGCGTGCCGAGCAGCTCATCAGCGGTGTTACCATAATGGTGATGATGCGCTCTTTCCAGTTAGGAATAGTGCGCGTTGCCATAATGGCCGGAACGGCACAGGCAACCCCACTTATGAGCGGAATAACAGAGCGCCCGTTCAACCCGAATTTGCGCAGCATCCGGTCGGTGATAAAACTTACACGCGCCATGTAGCCTGTGTCTTCCAGTATTCCTATAAAGGCAAACAGCAAGGCAATTTGCGGAATAAAAACCACCACACCGCTGATGCCGGCAAGTATTCCGTTTACCAATAATTCAGTCAGCATTCCTGCGGGAAGGTGGTTCAATAAAAATTCTTCACCGGCTGAAAAAAGCTGTTCAATCAGTTCCATGGGGTAGGCCGACCACGAAAAAATAGATTGAAAAACAAGAAACAACACCGCGAAAAAAATCAAGAAACCATAAATGCGATGCGTTAAAATATCATCTATTTTTTTGGTGACAGATGAACCTAATCCGCCTTCTTTTTTGGTAACCGTCTTTTTCAAAACCTCACCAATCGCTTTGTAGCGTTGAATAGTTTCGGTGCGTTGTTTTTTGGCTTTATCGGTTTCGTTAATTTCTTCACTGAGAATTTTCCTCTTCGGAAGTTCCAACGGTTCAATCAATGCAAGTTTCAGTTCTTCAATTCCTTTTGCATCGCGGGCTGTTATGGCAAAAACGTTTATTCCCAGTTCTTCGGCAAGTTTGGCAACATCAATTGCTTCATCGCTTTTCTCCAGCAAGTCAATCATGTTCAGTACCAGAATTACAGGAATTCTGGTGTCCATAATTTGTGTGCATAAAAATAAGCTACGCCTCAGGTTAGTAGCATCGGCCACATACAAAACCACATCGGGATGCACCGGATTATTCTTGTCGTGCAACACATCGGGCAAAACTTTTTCGTCTTCCGAAAGCGCATTCAGGCTATAAGAACCTGGAAAATCTATAAACTCAACGGCTGTGTTGTTGATTTTCGCAAAACCTGATTTTTTATCAACCGTAACACCCGGAAAATTCCCGATTTTCTGGTTAAGTCCCGTAAGAATATTGAACAACGTACTTTTTCCGCTGTTGGGATTTCCGGCAAGGGCAACTTTCAGGGTTTTCTCGGCAGCCACTTTATTTATTTTCTGTTGTAGAAATTAAAATGCTCTCCGCCTCTGAAAACCGGAGACACAGCGAATAACCTGAAACCCGAATAGCAATCGGGTCGCCCAGCGGAGCAATTCGTTCCAGTAAAATTTCTTCACCGGGAACACAACCCATTTCCAGAAACCGCAGTGACAAATCATCATCACTGAAGTCCTTAATAATGGCGGTTTGGCCCGGTTTAAGTTCGGAGAGTTTCATATTTTTCTGTTCGTCATGCTGAATTTATTTCAGCATCTCAATAAGAGATTCCGAAACAAGTTCGGAATGACGGGTTGCGAAAATACCCAAAAAATCAGGAGGGGGTGTTACCGCTTTTGCGGTATATGGCAGCAGCAGGTTCAGCAGTGTTTTTCTCTTTCAGCATTCCATGCGGACAATCGCAACCTTTGCTTGGTGCGCGCTTGCGGGAGCAGGAAGTTGTAAAACCTGCCAGCAATAACAATAATAGTATTCCTTTAATAATGTTCATCTCAATAATTCACTTTGCGTCTCTGCGCCTTTGCGAGCAACAATAATAGAACGCCAATTATACAGTTTTATTTTCTTTTTTATTTGCCAGTTGTCCGCAGGCAGCATCAATATCTTTGCCGCGACTTCTGCGCACGTTTACAATAATGTTGCGGTTTTCAAGGTAGTTGCAAAACTCACGAATATTTTTGTCATCGGCCTTTTGAAATTCACCTCCCTCAATGGAATTGTATTCAATCACATTTACCTTGCAGGGAACCACCTTGCAGAACTCAGCCAACTCACGAGCATCTTCAATTTTATCGTTAAAGTCTTTTAAAATGATGTATTCAAAAGTAGGGCGTGTTCCTGTTTTTTCGTAAAAATATTGAAGTGCTTCAGCTAATACCTCTAATGAATTTGTATCGTTGATGGGCATAATCTGACTGCGTTTTTCGTCATTGGCAGCATGCAGCGAAAGGGCAAGATTAAACTTTACATCATCGTCAGCCAGCTTCTTAATCATCTTGGCAATTCCCGCAGTAGAAACAGTAATGCGTTGCGGAGAAATATTCAGCCCGTCAGGTGAAGTAATGCGCTCAATGGATTTCATAACATTGGCATAGTTGAGCAAAGGCTCGCCCATTCCCATATACACAATGTTCGATAGTGGTATTTCGTATTTATCTATTGCAAGATTTCGCAGTTGCGCTACTTGGTCATAAATTTCATCGGCATTCAGATTGCGGAGGCGTTCTAATTTTCCTGTCGCACAAAATTTACAGGTAAGACTGCAACCCACTTGCGAAGAAATGCAGGCAGTCATGCGCGAAGTGGTAGGAATTAAAACGCCTTCCACTACTTTGTCGTCAAATAATTTGAAGGCAGTTTTAATGGTGCGGTCGCTGCTCACCTGCATAAAATCTATGGCTGCAGCATTTATTTCAAAATGTTCTTTCAGCAATTCACGCAAGGGAATGGAAAGATTACTCATGTCATCAAACGAGCGAACCGATTTCTGCCACAGCCACTCATAAATCTGTTTTGCACGGAACGGTTTTTCGCCTTTTTCCGACAAAAAGGTTTTGATTTCTTCCAGCGAAACTGCGCGTATGTCTTTCTTTTCAGCTATTTCAGGCATGGCTCAAAGGTAGGGATTTAACTGCTTGCCTTTGAATAATGCTGTTTAGCTAAAACAGAAGAATTAATCTTCATTTAATTCCTATTTTGCGCGCTTAAAATTGACAGGATGAACTTTTTTGAGAAAGAAACGAAAACGGCTTTGCAAGCCAAAGAAGATGCACAATGGATAGCCTTTGCACCTTTCGTTTTCCAAACTTCAAAAGTGCTGCGCGATACTGGAATACTTGCCATTGTTCAGGAAGGCAGAAGTGAAGGATATGCATTGGAAGAAGTGGTTGAAAAATCAAAACTTCCACTCTATGGCGTTCGTGTTTTACTGGAAGGCGGGTTGGGAATTGGTCTATTGTTGTTGAAAGACGGAAAATTTACTATTTCCAAAACAGGCTTTTTTGTACTCAATGATAATTTGACCAAAGCCAATATGGACTTCAGTCATGATGTTTGTTACAAAGGCTTATTTGATTTAGATAAGTCAATAGAAACCGGTAAACCGGAAGGGCTGAAAGTCTTTGGTTCGTGGAAAACCATTTACGAAGCATTATCAAAATTACCCGAACCGGTGCAGAAAAGTTGGTTCGGTTTTGACCATTATTATTCCGATGATGCATTTCCTGCGGTATTGCCCTTGGTTTTTAAAGACAAGCCAAAACGCTTGTTGGACATTGGCGGAAACACAGGCAAATTCGCTATTCAATGCGTGCAGTTCGACACCGATGTGCATGTAACCATTATGGATTTGCCGGGACAATTGGAAATGGCAAAAGCAAATATTGAAAAGTTGGGATTATCCGAACGCATTTCGTTTCACGAAACCAATGCACTGGACGAGACAAAGAAGTTCCCGAAAGGCTATGATGCCATCTGGATGAGCCAGTTCCTGGATTGTTTTTCAGACAGCGAAATCATTTCTATTTTGAAGCGTTCGGATGAAGCAATAGACAGCAATGGTCGCGTTTATATTCTTGAGCCTTTCTGGGACAGGCAGCGTTTCCGCGCCTCGGCATTCTCACTGCAGATGACTTCTATTTATTTTACCGCTATGGCAAACGGAAACAGCCAGATGTATTATTCCGAAACGTTCCTGAAACTGATTGAAAAAGCAGGGCTAAAGGTGGAGGAAGAAACCAATCAGGTCGGGGTTTGCCATACATTGGTAAAGTGCGCTAAGAAATAAAATTTCGCTTTTTCGGTTTGGCTGCTTATCTTTGCGCCAGTTCTTTAACATACTTATCAAGAAAGACTGAGGGAAAGGCCCTTTGACGTCTTGGCAACCCATCCGCTTTATGCGGATAAAGGTGCCAACTCCTTCCGCGAAAGCGGAATAGATAAGCAGAAACAGGTTTTTAAAATTAAAATATCTAACCCTTCTGCTTAACAGAGGGGTTTTTTGTTTTGCGGTGCAATGGAACGCTGATTTTACAAACTATATGGACATAAACAAAGAATTAGAAAAGCGAATTTTGGTTCTGGATGGTGCAATGGGCACCATGATTCAGCGTTACAATCTTTCGGAAGAAGATTTCCGTGATGAGCGTTTCAAAGATCATTCACATTTGCTGAAAGGCAATAATGATTTGCTTTCTATTACCCGTCCTGATATTATCAAAGCTATTCATGCCGAATATTTTGAAGCAGGGGCTGACATTGCAGAAACCAATACATTCTCAGGAACGTGGATTGCACAGGCCGATTATAAATTAGAAGATGCCGTTTACGATATCAATTTCCAGAGTGCAAAAATTGCCCGTGAAGTTGCGGATGAATTCACGAAGAAAAATCCTGAGAAGCCACGCTTTGTTGCAGGTGCAATGGGACCAACTAACAGAACTGCTTCCATGTCACCGAATGTAAATGACCCGGGTTTTCGTGCCATTACGTTTGATGAATTAGTAGATGCTTACACCGAACAGGTGAAAGGATTGATTGACGGAGGCGTTGACATGTTGTTAATTGAAACTGTTTTTGATACACTCAATTGCAAAGCTGCGCTCTATGCGGTTGATCAGTATTTTGAAACAATAGGGAAGAAGCTACCCGTTATGGTTTCAGGAACCATTACCGATGGAAGCGGAAGAACTTTATCTGGACAAACTGTTGAGGCTTTTCTGAATTCAGTTTCTCATATTCCTTTGCTGAGCATTGGTTTTAATTGTGCGTTGGGCGCAAAACAATTGCGTCCTCATATTCAGACATTGGCAAAGAATGCAACGTTTAGAGTCAGTGCCTACCCCAATGCCGGACTGCCGAATGCCTTTGGAGAATACGATGAAACCCCTGAAGAAACAGCAGCACAGATTGAAGACTGGCTGAAAAATAATTTTGTAAATATTGTGGGCGGTTGTTGCGGCACAACACCTGACCACATTCGCGCCATTGCAAATGCTGCCGCGAAATATCCTCCGCGTCAGAAACCGCATATAGAGCCGCTACCGCGCTACAGCGGATTAGAACCACTCACCATTTTCAAGGAAAGTAATTTCGTGAATGTGGGTGAACGAACCAATGTAACAGGCTCACGCAAATTCGCCAAACTGATTATTGACGGCAAATACGAAGATGCATTGGTTGTTGCCCGCAGTCAGGTGGAAGGTGGTGCGCAGATGATTGATGTGAATATGGACGAGGGAATGTTGGACAGTGAAAAAGCAATGACAACCTTTTTAAATCTTATTGCTTCAGAACCTGATATTGCCAAACTGCCGATTATGATCGACAGCAGTAAATGGAGTGTTATTGAAGCAGGATTGAAATGTGTGCAGGGAAAATCAGTAGTGAACTCGATTTCTTTGAAAGAAGGTGAAGAGAAATTTATTGCTGTTGCTAAAAAAGTAAAACGCTACGGAGCGGCTGTAATTGTAATGGCATTTGATGAAGTTGGACAAGCAGATTCGTATGAAAAAAGAATTTCGGTTTGTGAGCGTGCGTACAAAATACTGACAGAGAAAGTTGGCTTTGCACCAGAAGATATAATCTTTGATCCTAACATTCTGACCGTTGCAACAGGAATTGAAGATCATAATAATTATGCTGTGGATTTTATCCGAGCAACAAAATGGATAAAAGAACATTTGCCCGGAGCGAAGGTGAGCGGTGGTGTGAGCAATATTTCTTTTTCTTTTCGGGGAAATGATCTGGTGCGCGAGGCAATGCACTCTGCGTTTTTATATCATGCCATCAAAGCGGGATTAGATATGGGAATTGTAAATGCAGGACAATTAGAACTGTATGAAAGTATTCCGAAAGACTTGTTGGAACGTGTGGAGGATGTGTTGTTAAATCGCAGGCCGGATGCAACGGAGCGTTTGGTTGAATATGCCGAAACAATAAAAGCAAAAGGGAAAGTTCAGGTACGAGATGATGCGTGGAGAAATACAACTGTAGAGGAGCGATTGAAACATTCTTTGGTAAAAGGAATTGTGGAATTCATTGATGTGGATATAGAAGAAGCACGTCAGAAATATCCAAAACCTTTGCACATTATTGAGGGTCCGTTAATGGACGGAATGAATGTGGTTGGTGATTTATTTGGCGCAGGAAAAATGTTTTTACCACAGGTTGTTAAAAGCGCACGTGTGATGAAAAAAGCGGTTGCGTATTTGCTTCCGTTTATGGATGCTGAGAAGAAAGAAGGTGCAAGCTCTTCTGCCGGAAAGGTATTGATGGCAACAGTAAAAGGCGATGTCCACGACATCGGGAAAAACATTGTAGGTGTAGTGTTAGGTTGCAATAATTACGAAGTGATTGACATGGGTGTGATGGTTCCCTGCGAGAAAATTCTTGAGACTGCCATTCGTGAAAAAGTAGATGTGATCGGCTTGAGTGGATTAATAACTCCTTCTTTGGATGAAATGGTTTTTGTGGCCAAGGAAATGGAGCGACAAGGTTTTAAGATTCCTTTGCTGATTGGCGGAGCAACCACTTCTCGTGTGCATACAGCGGTGAAAGTTCAACCGCATTACAGCGGAAATACTGTACACGTTCTGGATGCAAGCCGTTCGGTTCCTGTGGTTGGTAGTTTGCTCAGCCCGGAGCAGGAAAAGATTTATTCGCTTGCCATTAAAAATGAATATGAAGTATTGCGCGAGCATCACCACAAATCACAATCGGCAAAAGAATTTATCTCGATTGAAGATGCACGTAAAAACAAATTCAATATTGAGTGGAAAGCAGAAGATATTGCAAAGCCGACTTTCACAGGAGTAAAATCATTTGAGAATTATCCGTTGGAAGAACTTGTGCCTTACATTGACTGGACTCCTTTCTTCCAGACATGGGAACTGGCAGGACGTTTCCCGAAAATATTGGAAGATGAAATTGTTGGTGTTGAAGCGAAAAAACTTTACAACGATGCTCAGGCATTGTTGAAAAAAGTTGTGGAAGAAAAATGGATTTCAGCAAATGCTGTTATCGGATTTTGGCCGGCTAATTCAATAGGAGATGATATAGAACTTGAAAACGGAACGGTGCTTCATTCGCTTCGTCAGCAAACCAAAAAAACTGCGGCTGCACCAAACATCGCGCTTGCAGATTTTATTGCTCCGAAAGAAACCGGTCTGAATGATTACATCGGAGCGTTTGCGGTTACAGCCGGAATTGGCATTGAAAAATGGATCGAGAAATTTGAAAAAGACCATGACGATTACAACAGCATTATGCTGAAAGCCCTTGCCGATCGACTTGCAGAGGCATTTGCCGAGCGTATGCACGAACGTGTGAGAAAAGAATTCTGGGCGTATGATAAAAGTGAAACGCTTACAAGCGAAGATTTAATTCAAGAAAAATATCGCGGCATTCGTCCGGCTGCAGGTTATCCTGCTTGTCCTGACCACACCGAGAAGCCAATCATTTTCAACTTGCTTGATGCAGAAAAAAATGCAGGAATAAAATTGACCGAAAGTTTTGCGATGTATCCAACAGCTGCTGTCAGCGGTTTATACTTTGCGCATCCCGAAAGTAAATACTTCGGTCTTGGAAAAATAACGAAAGACCAGGTGGAAGATTATGCCAAACGTAAAGGAATGAGCTTTGATGAAGCAGAGCGTTGGCTTAGTCCTAATCTGGGTTATTAGTGCAGAACCACAATTTTCTTCACTCTCAGATTCTCTCCGTTTCTGATATTGAGAAAATAAATTCCATCGGATAAATCCGTTGCAGGAATATCAGTTCGTGCTGTTTTAGATGTAAAGGATTTAACTACTTGTTTACCTGTTATATCAACAACAGAAACAGTATTGCTTGGGTTTTTCTCAGGCACAGAAAATGAAATAAAATCAGTTGCAGGGCTTGAAAACATTTTTACGTTTTCTTCTGCAAAAATGTTTTCTTCCACTTCTAAGGCTGTAAACCAACCGAGCGAAAAATCATCAAAAATAAAATAAGAACCCGGTGTTGCCGTGTTAAGAACAGTATCTTGTATGCCAATGAGAATACCCATTTCCCCGGGAACACTGTCGCCCGGTAAGTAGGTAATTGGTATTGCTATCGGAGTATAAGTTGATGCATTGTCTGTAATACGTGCATTAACAAAACCAACAGGCCAGCCATGTGCCGTATTTAATTGTGCGGTAACTACAATTACATCATTATTCAGTTTGTTGAATTTGTAATAAAAATTCAGTGTTGCATATTCCTGATTAATTTCAAAAAGGCAGCATCCGTCAGAACCAAAGTTTGGTGCAGTCCAGGTATTGAAGTTTGTAACTTCTCCCTTAACGGCAAAGTTTCCCGAGTGCGCATCGGTTGATTGTGTAACTGGAACGGTTACTCCAGCAGCGTTATTTGTATTCCAGCCGTCAACTTCTCCGGCTGTCCAGTTTTCAAAACTGAAATTTGGAAAAACATATTGTGCAAAAAGTGAATGAATGCTGATGCTGAATAAAATCAGGAGTAGTGGTTTTTTCATTGGGAGCGATTATTGATTTTGGTAAAAGTAGAAATTATTGTTGCATTCATTTGCTTTAAAATTACTCATAAACCCTTTGGATAAGTAATTCCAAGCCCTATCTCTACCTCAGTAATTGCATTCGATAAGCATCCAACTTAATAAATACAAAGAGCAGAATCGTAAATGCCCAAAGGGATGAGCCCCCGTAGCTGAAAAAAGGAAGAGGAATACCAATAACGGGAGCCAATCCTATTGTCATGGCAACGTTAACTGCAAAGTGAAAAAACAGAATAGCAGCCACCCCGTAACCATAAATGCGCGTAAAGGTTGATTTCTGCCGTTCAGCAACAAAGATGATGCGTACCAGTAACACTAAGAATAATACAATCACCACAAAGCTGCCCAAGAATCCCCATTCTTCACCTACTGTACAAAAGATAAAATCCGTGCTTTGTTCGGGCACAAACTTGTATTTTGTTTGCGTGCCGTTTAAAAAACCTTTGCCCGAAAAGCCACCCGAACCAATAGCAATCTTACTTTGGTTCACGTTATAGCCTACGCCTTTTGGGTCGTCTTCCTTACCCAGCATTACATTAATACGCGTTTTCTGATGTATCTCTAGCACATTGTCAACCACATAACCTACGCTGTAAGACATGCCCGAAAATGCTACCGCAGTGCCGCCAATTAGCAAAGCATTTTTCCAGTTCCGTTTACCGGCAATAAAAATTAGAGAGGCAATTATTCCTACAATCCACATCATGGTTTTAGGGTCGAATAAAAGCGTAACAATGAATACAATTACTACGGCAACACCTGCCATTAAAAAATTTCCCGATAAACCTTCGCGGTAAAGCACAAACAAAAACGCCCCGTAAACCAAAGCCGAACCGGTATCGTTTTGCAACAAAATAAGTAGGGCAGGGGCGGCAATAAATATTCCTGTAACTAGTTTGGTTTTCATGTCCTCGAACTTAATGTTGAGGGTACTCAGGTATTTGGCAACCACCAGTGCGGTGGCGAATTTTCCGAACTCGGCAGGTTGTATGCGAAAGTTGCTGCCTATCTCAAACCACGATTTGCTTCCTGAAACCTCGCGCCCGAAAACTAATACCAGAATAAGTGTGAGAATCATTATTCCGTAAATAGGGTAACTGAAAACAGTGTAAAACTTTCCGTCAATCAGCAGAATAATCGTTGCAATAAAAATGGAAGTACCTATCCATATCAACTGCTTGCCATAGTTCTCTGAAATATCTAGAATACTTTTATGCTCCTCGTTATACACGGCAGCATAAATGCTTATCCAGCCTAGAAAAATCATTACCAGGTAAATGGAAACCATGACCCAGTCTATGTTATCAAATATGGATTTCTGTTGTCTCAATCTGTTAGTGGTTCTTTTTTCAGAGGTTTTTCAACGGGCTTTGGCATTAGGTTAGCATTCAAAATAAATTCTTCCACCAAAGGTCGTCTTAAGCTATCCGTCAGATATTTTTCAATCAGCAAACTGGCAATAGGCGCAGCATACGTTCCGCCCTTTCCTGAATTTTCAACAAATACAGCCAGTGCAATCTTAGGGTTTTCTTTGGGCGCGAAACAAACAAACACTGAGTGATCCTCACCGTGCGGGTTTTGTGCCGTTCCTGTTTTTCCACAATAGGGAATACCTTTCAGTTTAGAGCGTGCAGCCGTTCCTGCCTCAACAACCTGTTCCATTCCGTCAATAACAATCTGGAAGTATTGGCTGTCAATCGTAGTATAATTCCGGGTGGTAAATTCATTCTCAATCTTTTTAGCACCAATCTGTTTCACCAGATGTGGAGGATAATAAAACCCTCGGTTGGCAAGCGTGGCCACCAGATTAGCCAATTGCAGCGGAGTAGTTCCCAACTCGCCCTGCCCTATACTTAACGAAACAACGGTCAAAGATTTCCAGCGGCTCTTACCGTAAATCTTATCGTAATAATCACCCGTTGGAATTAATCCTTTCAACTCGCTCGGCAAATCGGTGTTAAATTTTTTCCCGAAACCAAAACTCAAAACGTGTTTGCGCCAAACATCATAACCTTCACGCACCGATTTTTTGCTGTCAAGAATATTGCGGTAAACATTGCAGTAATAAGCATTACACGAGTGCTGCACCGATTGCATAAGGTTAAGCGGTGAAGGGTGTTGGTGACAGCCCACATGAATAGGGCCGGCAGAATAACCCATTCTGCAACCATATGTTGTTTGCGGGAACACCACTTTTTCCTGTTGTCCGATGAGATTATTAACCAATTTAAATGTTGAACCTGGCGGATATTGCGCCATCAACGCGCGGTTAAACAGCGGTTTGAATTCGTCTTTGGACATCAGCGAATAATTTTCTGAACGTACACGGCCAACCAATAAATTAGGGTCGTAAGTGGGGCTTGTTGCAAGCACTAGTATTTCGCCCGTGCTTGGTTCTATCGCCACCACACTGCCTATTTTATTCTGCATCAGCTTTTCTGCATAAGCTTGCAAATCCCCATCAATCGTAGAAATAAGATCAAGCCCAGAAACAGGCAACTTGTCATACTCTCCGTCTTTAAAACTTCCTTTGGGACGATTGTAAACATCCACCATCATTACCTTATCGCCTTTTTGTCCGCGTAGGTATTCTTCATAATGCTTCTCAATGCCACTCACACCTATATAATCACCTGACTTGTAGTAGACGTTATCTTTGGTTATGCGGTCATCAACCTCGCCAACATAACCAAGTAAGTGTGCAGCCACTCTGCTCGGATACTTGCGCAGCGTGCGGGTTTGTGTAAAAAATCCTTTATAGTGATGCAGTTTCTCTTGCAACATGGCATAAAACTCAGACGACAATTGTTTCTCAAAAACAGAAGGTTTGTGTTTTGAGTAGTCCTTGATTTTCTGCATCCGCTGCTTGAAATCTTCTACCGTAATGCCAAGCGTGTTGCAGAAATCCAGCGTGTCTAAATCTTGCACTTGTTTTGGAATTACCATCAAATCATAATACGCTTCATTGTAAACAAGAAGTTTGCCTTTGCGGTCATAAACCAGTCCACGCGCAGGATATTCAGTCATGTGGCGCAATACATTATTCTCTGCCGAAAGTTTATAACTGTCGTCCATCACCTGTAGAAAAAACAAACGGATAATAAAAATCAATCCTACGAGAATAAACCCTCCCCCGATTATCAGCTTACGGTCGGAATAACGTAAATCCATTAGTTCTTCTTAGTCGAATTAAAAAGAAATTGAGAAATAATTACCAGCCCGAGTGTGAAAGCGGAACTTAAAATAACACGCAACAACGTTGAGAAAAAAGAAGAGAATCGGAATATCTCTAAATAAAAAAGAGCAAGGTGATGAAGCAGAATTAATATTCCTGCATAGGTCAGCATCCACCCAATTCCAAATTTCTGAATGGTAGCTACGCTGCCTCGGTCAAAGCCTTCCCGTGGAGAGATCATGCGCAGCAAATAAGGGCGGCAGAAAGCCATGAATACACTTGCAGAAGCGTGCATACCTGCAGTGTTTTCAAATAAATCAATGCTCAGCCCCATCATAAAAGCAAGTAATAGCAGCAACCATCCCGGAGTTTCAATCGGCAGCATAAGAATAAATAAAACGTAGAGGTAAGGATTGATAAACCCTCCCAACTGAACGTTGTTAAGAATCAACACCTGAAAGATGACGAGAAAGATAAAGCGAATAACATTCTTTCCTAAAACCTCAATCATTGGTTGAATCTTCTTCTAATTGTTGTTGTTCATTTTTAAGCAGGTTGCCCACTATATATACGTTTGTAACACTGCGAAAATCCGTTCCCGTTTTTACTTTTATGGTGTAGAAGTTGTCACCTGCTTTTAGTTCAAATTCTTCAATGGTTCCTACAATAATACCTTCGGGAAAAATAGTGGAGAACGAAGTAGTGAGTACCGTATCGCCCTTATGCAGCTTCACATGCGAGGGAATATCAACCAAGTCAACCAATGAGGCATTGTTGCCGTTCCACACCACTGAACCGAAGTAATTGTTGTTTTTTATCTGTGCACTTATTTTTGAATTTACGTGTAACATGGAAATGACCGTGCAAAAATTCTCCGAAACATTTTTAACTATACCAACTACACCAACCGGAGTAATTACTGCCATGTCTGGTTCAACACCGTGCAGGCTTCCGCGGTTAAGTGTAAGGTAATTGTTGCGTTTGTTAACGGATTTATTAACCACCCGTGCAGCGCGGTAATTATATTGTTGGCGATAAACGGTGTCGTTGATATTGAACACCTGCACATCGTATTTGAAATAAGAATTGGGATGATGCTTTTTCAGTTCTGCATTTTCAGCAGCAAGAATTTCATTTGCTTTTTTCAGCGAAAAATATTCAGTGATGTTGCTGTAAACATTCAGAAAATTTCCGCTCAGTGTATTTGCTGAATTGATAAAACCTGCACGTTGATAATTGTTATTCTGTATCAGCAGGTAAACCGCAAAACTCTGTAAAATGAGAAACAGAAAAACAAAATGATTTCGCCAGATAAATACAAATATGTTTTTCATTTTTTCGCATCCGCCTAAGGCGGATTAGCAGCTTATCTCATGAGGAATGGGAACTTCTCAATATTTTTTAGCGCAATACCTGTTCCGCGGGCAACAGCGCGCAAAGGATCTTCAGCAATGTGAACAGGCAAACCTGTTTTACGTGAAATCCGCAAATCCAGTCCGCGTAACAATGCACCACCACCTGCAAGATAAAGTCCTGTTCTGTAAATATCAGCAGATAACTCAGGAGGAGTCATCTCTAATGCATTCATCACTGCTGTTTCAATCTTGATGATAGACTTATCCAGAGCCTGCGCAATTTCCTGGTAAGTAACTTTTACTTCTTTTGGCTTTCCGGTCATCAAGTCTCTTCCGTGAACAGCCAGATCCGGTGGAGGATTTTCCAGTTCTGTTAATGCAGAACCAACTTCAATTTTAATTTTTTCAGCTGTGCGCTCACCCACCAACACGTTGTGTTGTCTGCGGATGTAATCTTCAATATCAGCCGTTAAATCATCACCGGCCGTGCGGATAGAACGGTCGCAAACAATACCACCCAGCGCAATAACCGCAATCTCACTCGTTCCGCCACCAATGTCAATAATCATATTTCCCATCGGTTCTTCCACATCAATACCAATACCGATTGCAGCAGCCATTGGCTCTTGGATAAGATAAACTTCTTTTCCTCCTGCATGTTCAGCCGAGTCACGAACAGCACGTTTCTCCACCTCGGTAATACCTGACGGAATACAAATAACCATTTTTAGCGAAGGTTGAAACAGTGAGCTTTTTCCCTGATTCACCATTTTTATCATTTCGCGGATCATGTGTTCCGCGGCCTGGAAATCCGCAATCACACCATCACGCAATGGACGAATGGTTTTAATGTTCTCGTGCGTTTTGCCATGCATCTGCATCGCTTTTTTACCAACAGCCATTACTTTTTCAGTGCGTCTGTCTATCGCAACAATAGAAGGTTCATCCACCACCACTTTATCGTTATGGATAATCAGCGTGTTGGCGGTACCAAGGTCAATCGCAATTTCCTGTGTTAAAAAATTAAAAAGTCCCATGAATTAATTTGTTGAAATATTTTAGTGTTTAAAATGTCTTGTTCCGGTCATCACCATTGCCATTCCGTTGTTGTTGCAATAGTCAATTGATTCCTGATCTTTCACGGAACCTCCCGGTTGCAGCACTGCTGTAACTCCTGCATTGTGTGCAATTTCCACGCAATCAGGAAAAGGGAAAAATGCATCTGATCCCATCACTGAACCGTTGAGATCAAAACCAAATGATGTTGCTTTGGCAATAGCTTGTCTTAGTGCATCTACGCGTGACGTTTGTCCAACACCACTCGCAAATAATTGTTTGTTCTTTGCTAAAACAATAGTGTTGCTTTTTGTATGTTTCACAATCTTATTGGCAAACTCCATATCGCTCAACTCATTTGCAGTTGGTGCTTTTACTGTTGCCGTTTTCATATCGGCAATAGTTTCTGTTTTCAAATCTTTATCCTGCTCAATCACTCCGTTCAGCAAGGTGCGAAATTGTTTTTTAGAAAACTCAACAGGCTTTTGAACCAATATAATTCTGTTCTTTTTCTGCTTCAGAATTTCAAGCGTTGCAGCAGAATAAGCAGGTGCAATAATCACTTCAAAAAACAGATTATTAATTTCAGCTGCGGTTGCTTCATCTAATTCGCGATTAGTAATAAGAATACCGCCAAATGCTGAAACAGGATCTGCAGCCAGTGCAGCTTTCCATGCATCAGTTAAATTGGTTCTGCTTGCAATACCGCAGGCGTTGTTATGTTTTAAAATGGCGAAGGTTGGTTCGGCAAATTCTGCAATCAGTGCAACTGCAGCATCAACATCCAACAGGTTGTTGTAAGATAATTCTTTACCATGGAGCTTATCAAACAGGTCTTCCATTTTTCCATAGAAAACACCTTGCTGATGTGGGTTTTCACCGTATCTCAATACTTGAGCCTGCGCAATACTTTGCTTGAATATATTCTTCTTACCCTGATTGAAATAATTGAAAATAGCACTGTCGTAGTTGGATGAAATGTGAAATGCATTCAACGCATGTTGCTTGCGTTCTTCCAATGTTGTTGAACCATTTTTTTCGTTTAGCAATTCAAGCAATGCAGGATATTCATCACGTGAAGAAACAATCAACACATCTTTAAAATTCTTTGCAGCCGCGCGGATAAGCGAGATGCCACCAATGTCAATCTTTTCAATAATGTCTTGTTCCGCAGCACCTGAAGCTACTGTTGCTTCAAATGGATACAGGTCAACAATCACCAAATCAATCTCAGGGATTTCATATTCTTCCAATTGTAAAAGGTCGGATTGCAACTCACGTCTGCCAAGTATTCCGCCAAATATTTTCGGGTGTAATGTTTTCACTCTTCCGCCAAGAATGGAAGGGTAGGAGGTAAGCTCCTCCACCGGAATGACAGTGCCACCAAGATCTTCAATGAATTTTTGTGTTCCTCCGGTTGAATAAATAGTTACACCAAGCTCACGCAGTTTTAAAATTATCGGTTCAAGGTTGTCTTTATAGTAAACGGAAATCAGGGCGTTCTTAATCTTTTTCATTCGCTCAATTAATCAATTATCAAAAATAAAATTCGGGAAAATGCCGTTTTCAGGCGTATCAAAAGTAGATATAATTCTACATTTAAAGCCTACATTTGTAAACGATTTTTAAAGAATTATTTTCAAGTTTTAAACAAACCTGTTTTGAGGCTTTACCTGAAGTTAATAAACGAAAGCATTGTAATGGCAGTTGGGGCCTTGGTCGCAAATAAGTTGCGCACCATACTTTCGTTGTTGGGAATCACCATCGGGATTCTTGCCATTATATCTGTTTTCACGATGGTTGACTC
>JAGVLY010000034.1 GCA_020054035.1 Bacteroidia bacterium
ACTCTTTATTTAAGTCCTAATTTAGTTTTTACAAATGGTAATACATCATCTGTTTCCCCAGCGTAGAGTAAACCGCCACGTGCTTTGTCAAAAACATATTGATAGCCTTTTTCTTTAGCAACGTCTTCAATAGCTTTCAAAGCTCTGTCAGAAATTGGTTTAAAAAGCTCTTGCTCTTTTTTAGCTACTTCCTGATTACCAAGTTTTTCAAATTCATTCAAACGACCTTGTTTGTCGTTCAATTCATTGATTTTGCTCTGACGGATAATTTCGCTCATTCCGCCTTTGTTAGCTTCAAAGTCTTCAGCAAGTTTTTTCAATTCTCCTGCCATTCTTTCGTATTCGCCCTGAATTGCTCCGGCAAATTTCTGAAGACTGTCCTGAGCTGCTTTTGCTTCAGGCATCAGGTTTACTAAGTCCTGAGAATTAATGTGTCCTAATTTTTTTGCTTGTGCATTTGCGCTTCCTGCTGCAAAAACTCCAATCATTAAAATAAACAGTATCTTTTTCATAATTTCTTTTTGGGTTTTTAGTGTTAGGGGTGCGAAAGTAGAAATATTTCTCGAATCGGATTTACAAAAATTCAATTATTCTTTAGTTTCCTTTGCCGTAGTTATGCCCAATGCTTCCAACACATCATCGCTCAGGTCATACTTCTCATTTGTATACAGCATAGAGGCTCCCGATGATTTATCGAAGATTATCATATAGGTCCTTGCCTCTGCAATTTTTTTAATTTCCGTGTATATCTTGTCTTGTATAGGTTTTATCATTTCCTGACGCTTTTTAAACAAATCGCCTTCAAAGCCAAAGCGCTGTTTTTGAAGGTCTTTTGCTTTCTTTTCTTTCTCAATTATCTCGGCTTCGCGTTTTTTGCGGGCTGCTTCAGGTAAAAGTATTTCCTCAGCCTGATAATCTGAATACATTTTATCTATATCCTTATACATGGCCTCAATCTCGCTTTGCCATTGAACCGACATATCATCCAATTGCTTTTGTTTGGATGTGTAATCTGGCATATTACTGAGGATATATTCGGTATCAACAAATGCGAATTTTTGAGCCGAAGCAACAAATCCGCTGAATAAAAGAACTGCAACTGTTCCGAGGATTTTAGATGTAATTTTCATGACTTTAAAATTTGTTTACAAAAATAATTATTCAATTGTTTGTCCGATTGAGAAGTGGAAATTGCTTCCATTAGAACCGGGTCTTCCGGGTATCTGGTCAAAGCCATAACCCCAGTCAAGTCCAAGCAATCCAAACATCGGAAGAAAAATACGCACACCAAAACCAGCTGATTTTTTAACTCCGAAAGGATTGAAATTATCAAACTTGTCGTAAGCATCTCCCGCTTCCAAGAAGGCAAGCCCGAAAATTGTGGCTGAAGGATTTAAGGAAACAGGATAGCGCAATTCCAATGAGTATTTATTATAAATAGTTCCACCTGTGTAGTTTCCTTGATTGTTGGTTGGCGTTAAGGTATTATCTCCATAACCGCGCAAAGCAACAATTTCTCTTCCGTCAAGCGAGAAACCGGATAAACCGCTTCCTCCTAAATAAAACCGTTCAAACGGTGTGATACCAAGTTGTCTGTTATACAAACCAAGAAAACCAAACTGGGTGCGCACGTTCATTACCAACTTTCCTGCCAAGTTCTGGAACCAAGAGTAACTGAATTTTGTTTTATTAAATTCTAACCACTTGTATTTTGAAACAGGATCTCCATAATCTACGCTTCTCAATCCGAATGAAGTTATAGGCAAAGTAGTTTGAAAACTTGCTACAATTTTAGAACCGCGCTGCGGATAAATAGGGTCGCTGATTGAATTGCGGGAAAGTGTAATTTTTCCGCTTAAGTTGTTGTACTGACCATTAATAAGCGCCCCAAGCGGATAATTTTTTAGATTATAGGACTGATAAATTCCCTCTAAATAAGCTGTAAAAAAGTCATCCGGCCATTTTAAACGGGTTCCAAGACCAACGCTTCCTCCGGTAATTAAAATTGCCTGACGCGTTATATCGCTTTTTGGTTTTCCGTTGCTCTGTACTGAATGGAATACAGAAAAACTAAGTGAATTGGGCTTTTTACCTCCTAACCAAGGCTCAGTAAACGAAGCATTGTATGATTGGAAATACAAACCGTTACTCTGCACACGCAAACTCAACTTTTGTCCGTCACCCGCGGGAAGTGGTTGCCATGCACCTTTTTTGAAAATATTGCGCATAGAGAAGTTGTTGAATGTAACACCCAACGTTCCAACAATTCTTCCTGCTCCCCAACCGCCTGAAAGTTCAATCTGATCTGAAGGCTTTTCTTCTACTTTATATTCAATGTCAACAGTTCCGTCAACCGGATTTGGTTTTGGGTTTACACCTAATGTTTCGGAATTGAAATAACCAAGGTTTGCTAACTCGCGTTGCGAGCGGATAATATCACTACGACTAAACAACATTCCCGGTTTGGTTCGTATTTCACGCAAAATAACGTGGTCGTTGGTTTTTGTATTTCCTACTACTGTTACTTTATTTATTCTTGCCTGCTTGCCCTCGCGCATACGCATTTCAATATCAATCGAGTCGTTTTCTGCAAGAATTTCAACAGGCTTCACATCAAAAAATAAATAGCCATCATCTAAGTAAAGTGAACTTACATCCGTGCTTTGCGGATTCATCAACAAGTTGGCTTCCAATGCAGCCTGATTATAAACGTCCCCTTTTTTAATGCCTAAAACTTTGCCCAAATATTCAGACGTGTATTTGGTATTACCTGTCCAGGTAATGTTGCGGAAATAGTATTTCGGGCCTTCGTCCACCCAAAGTTCAACATTAACTTCCTTGTCGTTTACCTTGTAAACCGAGTCACGAACGATTGTTGCGTCACGAAAACCTTGCTCATTATATTTTGCAATTAGAGCAGTTTTATCATCTCTATATTTTGAATCAAGGAATTTGGAAGTTTTAAAAATATTGAGTTTTACATTTTCGTTCAGGTGCGATTCTAACGCATCAATAGCACCATTCATATCGCTTTTTGCAATAGCCGAAATAATATTTTTTGCTGCAACATCAGGATTACGGAACGGAGCAAAAATATTTTTCTCCTTAGTTTCCTTCATGGTGCGCTTTAGTTTGCCGCTTTGAATTTTTTCATTCCCATGAACAATAACCTGATTGATTTTTACCTTCTTTTTGCGGTTTACACCAATTGTCAATACCACATTATTGGGAAGTGTTGCATCGGGAGCTTCGGTAATAGTTACTTCGGTGTTGAGGAAACCTTTTTCAATGTAGTAATCACCTACAATGTTTTTGGTGGTAAGCAAAAGGTCTTCGGTAACTACTTTTCCTTTGATGAGTTTTATCTTGTCGCGAATATCATCTTCTTCCGATTTACGTGTTCCTGTAAAACGAAAAGCAGAAAGACGCGGGCGCTCTTGTAAAACAAATTCAAGAAAAATTTTATCGCCAACTACTTTTTGAGCATTGATGCTGATGTCTGAAAAAAGTCCCTGTTTCCAAAGGTTTTCAATGGCTTTTGAAACCTGATCGCCCGGAATCATGATGCGATCACCAACAGTAAGTCCCGATAATAATTTAAGAACACTTTTATCTAAATACTTTGTTCCTGTAACTTCAATACCACCTATTTCATATTCCTGTGGTTTGGCATAATTCATCTCTACCTGCGCCCGTATATTTGAAGTAAGAAGCAAGAAGCAAGAAGCAAGAAATAAGCACCGCACAATCATTTTCATTTTTTCTGTCTTCTACTTTTTACTTATCTGTTCACTTGTTTTTCCAAATCTGCGTTCGCGTTGCTGATAATTAACAACGGCTTCATAAAAATCTTCTTTGCGAAATTCCGGCCACAATTTATCTGTAAAATACAACTCGGAATATGCAATCTGCCACAACAAGAAATTACTTATTCTATATTCACCGCTGGTACGGATAAGTAATTCGGGGTCGGGCATTTTTGCGGTGCAAAGATGTGATTTAATCGTTTCCTCGTTAATGTCTTCTTCTTTCAGCTTCCCAGATTTAACATTTTTTACCAAATCTTTTACCGCCTGTGTTATCTCCCATTTAGAGCTGTAACTAAGTGCAAGAACCAATGTCATTCGCGTGTTCTTTTCGGTATTTTTTATGGCTTCTTGCAATTCTTTGTAGCAGGCTTTTGGCAGACTTTGCAAATCACCTATAGCCTGTAAACGGATATTATTTTTGTTTAGTGTAGCGGTTTCTTTATTAATGGTTTTTACCAAAAGAGTCATCAGCGCATCCACTTCGTATTTAGGGCGATTCCAGTTTTCAGTGGAAAATGCATAAAGCGTAAGATATTCTATTCCCAGTTCTGCAGCTGCTTCGGTGGTTTCGCGAACAGAATCCACTCCGTTATGATGACCAAATGTGCGAAGTTTGCCCTGCTTTTTTGCCCATCTTCCATTGCCGTCCATAATGATGGCAATGTGTTTGGGAAGGTTGGTCTTATCTATCTGCTCTTTGAAGGTCATCTTTAAAAAAAGACCGTCCTCGTTTTTGCGGGGACGGTTTTTACATTTATCCTATTTTTATTTTCAACTTACTGATATGCTGCGCACTTGGGTTGTTTGCCTTTTATCGTATATGAAAGTGTTGCCACAGCAAATGAGTACCAGTCTTTATTTGTGGAGTTTCCACGTTGGCGACCAACATTGCTTTCTGTACTGTTAATTGACCTATCAGATAATACAGCTGCCACATCTGTGTATTCTGAACGAAGTGCAATGGGTTCAGCATAGGTAGTACTTACATCATCTAAATAATCTGTAAAGGTTGGTCGCATACCCCACTCTAATCCCAAACCTATACCATTTGCAATATTGAATTTAAATCCAATTCCAAATGGTATAGAAAAATTGGTAAGAGCGTATTTTTTTGCTTCAGGACGATAGGTTGTTCCCTGTCCTTCGGTACCAAGTGGCATCAAGGCATAATACCCGCCATTTGTTACTGTGTAATTTGTTCCGTTGATGGTGTAGGTTCCGGCATCTACATACGCTTTCGGGTTAAACTTAAAAATTCCGAAACCGCCAAAAATGTAGGGTGTGAAACGGGTTTTGGTATCACCTGCTACAAAAGGCAGAAAGTTAATCTCTATCTGAGCAGAAAACTCAGCAACCACAGATATAAAACTTAGGTTACGCTGTATTTGTTCCGCATTTCCCGATAGGGCATCATTTCCTTCTACATTACCATAGAGGAAGCACAATTTGCCTGAAAAATGGTTATTGAAATTGTGACGGTAAAATCCTCCGAAAGCAAATTTAGGCTGCTTGAATAGTCCTTTGCGGTTTAGTTCTCCGTTATAAAATGAAACTCCCGCCATTACTCCAAACTCTGATTTTTGCGCAAAAGCAGGAGTGGATAAAATCAGCGCAAAAAATGATGCTAAAAAGTAATTATTCATCGGTTGAGTTTTGCGGCAAAAATAAAGCCAGACCATTTAGAATTTAGGTAATCCTTTTCTTGTGGTTTTCAACTTGTAGTTGTAGGTAATCATGAAAAACATGTAATGATCCAAGTCACGTGGGTCGCCACGTTGCTGACCAGAACAGGTTTGACAACCGGTAAAAGGTCCCGGACCACCCGTTAAAGATGGATCAGATAATTGTGCTGAAGCATCACCAAAATTCTGAGCCAATTCACTTTTATCGTAATATGATGTGCTAACATCATCAATATAATCAGTAAAAACTTTCCGTATTCCATATTCAAGTCCAATACTGGATGTTTTGTTCAAATTATATTTCATGCCTATTCCCAAAGGAATTGCAAACTGAAAGCGTGAATAATCTTTTCTTGTAGAAACCAAGGTTTGACCTTCAGTATTTAAGGGTGCAAGTGCCGTCCATTTTCCATCAAGCTGACCTTTCGGATTGAAATAATATCCCGCAACACCAACAAATCCATACACATAAATATCGCTGCCTTTTTTACCGCGACCACGCACACGTCTTACTTTATATCGGCTTCCAATGGTTTCTTTCATCCATGAAAATTCGTACTGAGCAGATAGTTCAACAATGGGAGATTTAAAATTAAGGTTGCGGTTATTTCTGTAGGGTTCTTGGGTCCACTTATCATCTCCCCTTAGTCTTCCATATGAAAAACCAACTTTAACCGCTGTAGATTGAGAAAGTTTATATCGCATTCCCACATTCAACACATAACGTGTTGCCGCTAATTCCAAATCTTTATAATAATTTGTTCCAATCTGGTTGGCCCCACCTAATTCCCCAAGGAAGTTAGTCGTTCCTGCAGCAGCCACAATTTCATAGCGCATACGTTTCCAACGCTGCGCTTGGGAAAACATTGGTAATAGAATGATAAACAGAAGAATATATCTTTTTATCATAGTGATTTTCAGGCGATTTTAATTTTTAATAAGGCAAATATAAACATATTATGAACAAAGAAGCAAGTTTTTAACATTACAAAAATGGGTTATTTGTCTTTTCAAAACCGATGGTTGTTTCAGATCCGTGACCGGGATAAACAATAACATCATCACCAAGTGGAAATAATTTCTCTTTAATACTGCTTATCAACGTATCAAAATTTCCTCCGGGAAGATCTGTTCTTCCGATGCTTCCATGAAATAGTACATCGCCACCAATTACAAACTTTTGTTCATTGTTATAAAAGCATAAACTTCCGGGAGAATGTCCGGGGGTAAAGAGAATTGTAAGCGAACTATTCCCGAATTTTATCACATCGTTTTCATCAATAAATTTTCCCGGAACAGGAGGCTTTTCCAGACGAATTCCAAAAATAGCAGCCGCTCTTTCTGCATTGTCAAAAACCTGCATTTCAATTTTATTGGTTTCAGAAATCAGATTGTAGCGGCTGGAAATGTATTTACAGCCTAGAATGTGGTCGATATGGCAATGCGTAAGAATTAACCGAACCGGTTTCAGCTCTTTGTTTTCAATAAAGGTTGATAGCTCTGCCTGCTCAAGCGGAGTGTAACATCCTGGATCGATGATGATGCATTCTTTTGTTTCGTCATACAAAACATAAGTGTTTTCTTGAAAGGGATTAAAAGCAAAAGCAGCAATTTGAATCATTTGAATTTTTTAGAGGCGCAAATTTAGGTTTTTGAAAAGGACGTAAAACAATTGTTCTGCTCTTTATATCTTTGGCTGCAAATGCCAATAAAAACTACTCTTCCCGATTTCAGCAAAACACCAACCATTGACCAAGTTGGAGTGGAAGAACGCGTTGCGCGATTTCAAACGCGCAGCATAAAAAAAGAGAGCAAAGTGCAGGGGTTGAAACTTGCACTCAACATGATTGATCTGACTACACTGGAAGGCAAAGATACCGAAGGCAAAGTAAAACAACTGTGTTACAAAGCGGCACACTTACACGATGTTATGCAGGGTGTTCCAACAGTTGCAGCAGTCTGCGTTTACCCGACTTTTGTAAAACTTGCAAAAAAAGAATTAGATGGGACAGGAATAAAAGTGGCTTCTGTTGCTACGGCTTTCCCGAGTGGACAATCAACTCGGAAAGTAAAAATAAGTGATACCCATTTTGCGGTTGATAATGGAGCCGATGAAGTGGACATGGTGATTTCGCGCGGAGAATTTCTGGAAGGAAATTACGCTTACGTATTTGATGAAATTGCTGCAGTGAAAGAGGCCTGCGGTGCTGCGCGACTGAAAGTAATTTTAGAAACAGGAGAACTTTCAACATTGGAAAATGTGCGCAGGGCAAGCGAAATAGCGATTTATGCAGGAGCTGATTTTATAAAAACCTCCACCGGAAAAATTTCTCTGGCTGCCACACAACCCGTAACGTTGGTGATGCTGGAAACTATTCGCGACTACTATTACAAAACCGGAAAGATGGTGGGAATGAAACCCGCGGGCGGAATTTCAACTGCAAAAATTGCGTTGCAATATTTGGTGATGTTGCGCGAAACATTGGGCGATAAATGGCTTACCAACGAGTGGTATCGCTTTGGAGCGAGTAGTTTAGCAAATGATATTTTGATGCAATTGCAAAAAGAACAGGATGGGGTTTATCAAAGCGGAGATTATTTTTCAAAAGACTAAAGAACCCCTCCCAGCCTCCCCGAGGGGGAGGAGAAAAACAAAGAACAATGGAAAAAATAAAAAATAAAAATTCTCTTTCTCTTGGTGAATCAAAATGGGTTTATGCACCTTCGCCTGAAAGCACTTCGCATATTAATCTGAAAAAGCAATACGAACTTTTTATTGACGGAAAATTTGTAAAGCCGTCATCCGGAAAATACTTTGACACCATCAATCCGGCTACTGAAGAAAAACTTTCTTCTATTGCTGATGCCGATGAAAAAGATGTGGACAAAGCAGTGAAAGCTGCACGCAAAGCGTATGATAGAACATGGAGCAAACTACCGGCAAAAGAACGCGGAAAATACATTTATCGCATTGCCCGCTTGTTGCAAGAGCGTGCCCGTGAGTTCAGTGTTATAGAAACTCTGGATGGTGGAAAACCTATTCGCGAATCGCGTGACATTGATATTCCATTGGCGGCAAACCATTTCTTTTATTATGCGGGCTGGGCTGATAAACTGGAGTATGCTTTTCCTAATCGTAAGCCGCAATCGTTGGGTGTTGCGGGACAAATTATTCCCTGGAATTTTCCGCTGCTGATGGCAGCATGGAAAATTGCACCCGCTCTTGCAACAGGAAACACCGTTGTTTTAAAACCTGCTGAAACCACCTCGCTAACTGCATTAAAACTTGCTGAATTGATTGCTGATAGCGGTTTGCCCGATGGTGTAGTCAACATTGTTACAGGCGCAGGGCGAACAGGAGCGGCAATCGTTAATCATACGGATATTGATAAAATTGCTTTTACAGGTTCCACAGATGTGGGTAAACTAATTCAGAAAGCAATTGCCGGCACTAAGAAAAAAGCAACGCTTGAATTGGGCGGCAAAGCCGCCAACATTATTTTTGAAGATGCTCCGATTGACCAAGCGGTGGAAGGAATTATCAACGGAATATTTTTTAATCAGGGGCATGTGTGTTGTGCGAGTTCGCGGCTGTTTGTGCAGGAGGGCGTTGCTGATGTTGTTATCCGCAAATTGAAAGACCGATTGGAAACATTGATTGTTGGCGACCCTTTGGATAAAAACACCGACATCGGTGCAATTAACTCAAAAGCGCAATTGGCTACGATCAATAAATACATTGAGATCGGCAAAAAAGAAGGCGCTGATTTTTACCAAAGTTCCTACGCTATTCCGAAGAAAGGATATTTCTGCAAGCCTACTTTATTTTTGAACGCATCACAAAGTCACCGTGTGGTGCAGGAAGAGATTTTCGGTCCTGTGCTTACTATTCAAACTTTCAGAACTGTGGAAGAGGTGATTGAAAAAGCCAACAACATTCCTTACGGTTTATCGGCAGGGGTTTGGACGGATAAAGGTTCCAAGATTTTTAACCTCACTAATAAACTTCGCGCAGGGGTTATCTGGGCGAATACTTATAATAAGTTTGACCCGACATCGCCTTTCGGGGGTTATAAAGAAAGCGGGTTTGGAAGAGAGGGCGGTTTACATGGATTGATGCCGTATTTGAAGTTTTAGAAAAATTTTATTTTTGAAGCCCTAACCAAAAACCTATCACCCATGAGCCAAACTACTTACCCTGAAATTCCAGACGGAAAAGAAATCTTCCAGCCCACCCATTTCTCTGAAGAAAAAATTGAGTTTTTATGGACCCTGAAGCCGGGTGGCGGTGTTCCCAGTCATGTTCATAGAGAATGTGATGAGCATTTTGAAGTGCTGGAAGGCACTCCTACTTTTAAGCTGGACGGAAAAAATATTCACGCCAAGTCTGGCGACAAAATAGTGGTTCCTAAAAAAACAGTTCATGGTATCAGCAACCGCTCAAAAGAAAATATAAAATGCAATGTTTCGTACCAGCCGGCACATGACCAAGGGAAGGTTTTTGAGATCGTTTATTATTTTATGAAGCAGAAGCCGGGCTCGAAACCCAACATGCTCAAAGCATTTTATGTATTCGTAAAGATGAATTATAAAGAGTTCTCTTCTCCTGACGAAAATTCGGTTGCAATGAAAGCGTTTTTTGGTGTTATGTATGGAACGATAAAGCTCATCGGTGATGTTGCGGGGTGGAGAAAAGACCTAGAAAAATACAGGGCGCACCTGAACTAAGGTCGCGGGGCTCAGAAATTAGCTATCATCCAATCAGCTAATTGAATATCTTTGCGCCCCGAAAATGAAAAACATCCGCAATTTTTGCATCATAGCCCATATTGACCACGGCAAGAGCACGTTGGCCGACCGTCTGCTTGAATTTACCAACACCATTAACAAGCGCGATATGCAGGCGCAGGTGCTAGATGATATGGATTTGGAGCGTGAGCGCGGCATCACCATCAAGAGCCATGCAATACAGATGCAATACACGTATCGCGGTGAGAAGCCTGAATACAAAGGCCAGACCTTTACGCTTAACCTGATTGACACACCCGGACACGTTGACTTTTCCTACGAAGTATCACGCTCACTGGCAGCTTGCGAATGTGCGTTGTTATTGGTAGATGCCTCACAAGGCATTCAGGCTCAAACCATCAGCAATATGTACCTGGCGCTGAACAATGATCTGGAGATTATTCCCGTGCTGAATAAAATTGATTTGCCCAGCGCGAACCCTGAAGAAGTAAAGTATCAGGTGGTGGAATTGCTGGGCTGCAAACGCGAAGAAATTATGGCGGCATCGGGTAAAACAGGTGACGGTGTTTTTGAAATTCTGGACGCTGTTATTGAGCGCATCCCTTGTCCCAAGGGCGACCCGAAAGCTCCTTTGCAGGCGCTGATTTTTGATTCGGTGTTCAATTCTTTTCGCGGAATTATTGCTTACATCCGTGTGTTTAACGGCACATTGAAAAAAGGTGATCTTGTAAAATTTGCCGCAACCGACCACCAGTATAATGCTGACGAAACAGGCGTTTTAAAGCTGACTCCAGAACCTAAAAACACATTAGGTCCGGGCGAAGTAGGCTATATTATTTCGGGGATAAAAAAGGCAAGCGAGGTAAAAGTGGGCGACACAGTTACCCATGTTGACCGTCCTTGCGAAAAAACAATTCAGGGTTTTGAAGATGTGAAACCCATGGTGTTCGCGGGTATTTATCCCGTTGATACCGATGACTACGAAGAGCTGCGCGACAGCATGGAAAAACTGCAACTCAATGATGCTTCACTGACTTGGGAGCCTGAGAGCAGTGCCGCACTAGGCTTCGGTTTCCGTTGCGGATTTTTGGGAATGTTGCACATGGAAATTATTCAGGAGCGTTTGGAGCGCGAGTTTAATATGACGGTGATTACTACCGTTCCCAACGTATCGTACCACTCGTTCAACACCAAACTGGTGAAAACCATTTTGCGTAATCCTTCTGAGTTTCCTGACCCAAGCAAACTGGATCACGTGGAGGAGCCTTATATTCTTGCTACCATCATTACCAAGAGCGAATACATTGGTGCTATCATGGGACTATGTATGGAAAAACGCGGTATTTTAAAAAATCAAACGTATTTAACTACCGACAGGGTTGAGTTGATATTTGAATTGCCTCTTGCCGAAATCGTTTTCGATTTTTACGATAAACTGAAAAGCATTTCGCGCGGCTATGCTTCGTTTGACTACAACCCGTTGGACTACCGCGAATCGGATTTGGTGAAGTTGGATATTCTGCTGAATGGCGAGCAGGTGGATGCTCTTTCTGCGCTTATCCACCGCAGCAAGGCGCATGATTTTGGCCGCAGAATTTGCGAGAAACTGAAAGAGCTTATCCCTAAACAGCAGTTCCAGATTGCGATACAGGCGGGTATAGGAGCAAAAATTGTTGCCCGCGAAACCATTTCGGCTTTGCGTAAAGACGTTACTGCCAAGTGTTACGGTGGTGACATTTCGCGTAAACGCAAACTGTTGGAAAAACAGAAAGAAGGTAAAAAACGTATGAAGCAGGTGGGCTCGGTTGAGGTGCCGCAGAGTGCATTTATGGCGGTGTTGAAGTTGGATTAGGACTACCTTGTCCACCGCACTTGCCATCCAACAGCCCATGCGTTGGCAAAGCCCTTCCTTTTGTGGAGGGTTTGGAAAGGGTAATTACTCTATTATAAGCTTCTCCCAAAACACCACTTCCTCTTTTTCTTTTACCCTCAGCAGGTAAATACCTTTTACAAAACCGCTAACATCTATTGCAGATTTCGGATTGGTGATTGCGGATTGATAGACAATTTGTCCAAGTGCTGTTGTGATTTCTAATTCGCAATTTACATTTCGCAATGCGCAATCCACTGTTATCTGGCTGCCGGCAGGGTTAGGGAAGATTTTGAATTTTGGTTTTTCTGTTTGGGGGATTGCTAAATCAATATCTATGCAATGACTGTTAGACCCAATACTTGGAACCCAAAAATCTTGATTCCAAGTATTTTGGTAGGAATAAAAAACAGTATCACCAAACGAAACGCAAATCGGAACGACATTAGTTAATCCCGCACAACAGATATTAAAGGGGCTATATTCAGGGTTATAATTAAACTGCCAAATTTCGCCTGATATTTCTATTGGTTGATTTGGTATAGTTGAAACGCTAATTGAATATTGGTTTACAATTCCATTAACAATTAAATAATCAAAATTACCATTACCTGTTATTGGGGTGAAAACAATTAGACTGTCTATGCTGTCATTCGCATTAAGGTTGTAATCAAATGCCTTATATTCAATTGTGTCCTCTTTGGGAATAATATATCCTCTATCATTAGAATCTGCTCTAAAGGCACACATATATTCCCTTTGTGCTGAACCTACGTTTCCCTTATAAGCTTTAAAATAAGTCTTGTTATTTACTATAGTATCTTCTCTATTGGTCGGAAAAAAATAAGCAAAATGACCAAAAATTGATTGTGAATCTTCAATTGTAAAAAGCCAATATGCATTTGAGTCTGGTAAATTAATTACCTGCGCCTTTAAAGAAACAGCCCAAACAAAAAGAAAAATAAGGAGGGGGAGGCGCATAAAGCAAAGATAGAAAAATAAAAATCTTATTTTTGCAATACAAAACAACCTGTTATGAAAAGCGCTTCACAAGACATTAATTCCTACTTCAGTCTGCTTACAACCGAACAGAAAAATTCTGTTATCAGCCTCATAAAATCATTCATAAAAAGTGATGAACATGTGCGCATCAGCAAAAAACAATACAACCGTGAAATTGCTGAGGCCGAAAAACGTGTGGCAAAAGGCGAGTTCTTTACCGAAGAACAAGCTGAGAAAGCATTATCAAAATGGTGAAGAAACCGTTAAGGATTGTTTGGGATAAAAAAGCACTTAAAGAATTAGAAGCAATTCTTGAATACATCAGCAAAGAGAGTAAAAGCGGTGCGAGGATAGTAAAAACCGCAATTCTTGAAACCATAAAATCGCTTAAGAAACAACCTTATATTTTCAACGCTGACGCGCTGAAAGATAATAACGACAATAACTATCGTGCTTTTATAGTTTACAGTTACCGCATCAGTTACAAGGTAACAGCTGAAGAAGTGATTATTTTAAGAGTACGGCATACCAGCCGCGAACCGCTGCCGCACTAGTTACCACACAATCACCTTTTCCATATCTTAGCCCCTCTTTTCAAAAAACCATGGCGCAGAAAGAAACCCTCTTAGAAATAAAAAACCTTGTCACCGAGTTCAAGACCGATGACGAACTGGTGAAAGCCGTTAACGACATCAGCTTTACCCTTGCCCGTGGCGAAACCATTGGTATTGTGGGCGAAAGCGGTTCGGGTAAATCGGTTACCTCGCTTTCGGTGATGCGGTTAATTCCCAATCCTCCCGGAAAAATTTCGGGCGGTGAAATTATTTTTCACTCCCGCGAAAAAGGCGCAACCGACCTGTTAAAGCTTTCGGAAAAAGAGATGCGTGAGATACGCGGCAACGAGATAGCCATGATCTTCCAGGAGCCCATGACCTCGCTGAACCCCGTGTTTACCTGCGGCAGCCA
>JAGVLY010000083.1 GCA_020054035.1 Bacteroidia bacterium
AGTTCGCGGCAGTGTTGAGTCGCTGGGCGATGATGTTATCTTTATTCAAAAATGGCCATGGACGTTCGGACAGGGTTACCCCTGGTGGAAATACTGGCAACGTCCTGTTCCTACTCTAAAAGAGCTGCATGAGGTTCAGGAAAGAAGCAGAAATGCTGAAGCGCTGGCTTTCATGGCATACATGCAGAAAACAGTGGAATACGGTAGTAGCAATCTAGAAAACGTAAGTATTGTTTGTGTTTCTCACGACTGGCAGAAAATAAAAACCTTTGAGTTAATGGAAGGCAGATATTTCACACCTTTTGAATCAGCAGGTGGAAGAAACGTTGCCATTATAGGAAGTCAGGTGGCAGAAGGTCTTTTTGGTGAAGCTAATCCGGTTGGAAAATCAATCAAGACGATGGGCAGAAAGATTGATGTTATTGGTGTATTTGAAAAAGAAGGAGAAAGTTTGTTTGGTAATTCAACCGATAATCAGGTAGTAATTCCGGCAGTTTATGCACGCAGTTTGGTTGATTTGAGAAAAGAGCGTTTCAACCCCATGATACAGGTGAAAGGAAAAGAGGGAGTAAGCAATGAAGAGCTAAAAGATGAGTTGCGTGGAATCATGCGATCGGTTCGAAAACAAAAGCCACTGGCTGATGACAACTTTGCGCTGAATGAAACCAGTTTATTGAGTAATAGCATGGAAGGTTTATTTACTGTTATTAACGGTGCAGGTTGGTTGATTGGATTATTTTCGATCCTTGTGGGTGGCTTCGGAATTGCCAATATCATGTTCGTCTCGGTAAAAGAACGAACACATATAATAGGAATACAAAAATCGCTGGGAGCAAAAAACTATTTTATCCTGTTGCAGTTTTTATTTGAAGCTGTGTTCCTTTGCCTGATTGGCGGAGCAGCAGGTTTGCTGATTGTGTTTTTCCTTAGTCTTGCAGGAAGCAATATCTTAGATTTAGACATTGCTTTGTCGCTTAAGAATGTCGTACTCGGGCTTACTATTTCAGCCGGCATCGGGCTTGTTTCAGGAATAATTCCGGCATGGATAGCCTCTCGTCTGGACCCTGTGGAAGCAATCCGTTCAAACGGTTAACTCTTGGTGTGGCTTACCCGCGAAACGCTGTAGACACCCCGTCCTTCGGCAATAATATTTTCAGGACTATCGTGATAGGCTATCATTCGGGTGAAGATTACCTTGTTGCCGCTTTTGACAATAGTGCCCTCACAAATCAGGTCTTTTGCTAATCCTGGCGAGAGGTAATCAACCCGTAAATCAATGGTTGAAAGTTTGTCATCATAATGCTTTAAAGTGGTAATGCCTGCTGCACCGCCAACTGCATCCATTGCAGTGGCAATAACACCTCCGTGGATGCTGCGTCTGCGCGGGTCTCCAATCAATTCAGGTTTGTAAGGAATAAGTACTGAAACAAAGTTTTCCCGCACATCTATAAGTTTAAAACCAATTACCTTGTGAAAGGGTATAAATTCTTCAATAATGTTTTGAAACAGTTCTTTCGGGGCTTCCATCCTTTAGTTGGCGATTTAGTGAATTGGTGATTTAGTGATTGGGATTAACTTTGCAATATTACGATGAAACCAAATTGCTTTTTGTTTTTAATTATTGCGGGAATGGTTTTCGCTGCGTGCAGCCGACCATCTGGTTGCCCTTCTACCTTTATTACCAAGCCCAAAATGAGTCAGCGAGATGTAAAGACTTGGTTTGCTTTTAAGGAAAAGAAGAGTAGCAATTATCGCGAAAAAGAATTCTTTGCCATGAAGTCAAATAGTTACCACAGGAATGGAACAATGAAGAATTATTTTGCAACAAGTTCCAAAAAAAGAAGTGTTGATACGGAACGTAATTTCTTTGGAACATTTTCTTCCGGCAAAAATAAATACCGTGATATGGATGCCTTTGCTTCCAAGCCTAAGAAGACACGGGCACAAAAAGAGGCCGACCATTTTTCATCGCCCTACCGCAAACAAAACAGAGCAGGAAGTCAGGATTATTTTGCTTTGAAACGCACCTCAAATAAGAAGAGAGCAAGTTACAGCAAAGCAGAAGAAAGCCCTTTTGCATCACGTTCCAGACAGAAACAATTTAAACAGCGAGAATATCAGCCCGACCTGTTTGAACCGAAAGTATTATGGTATAAAGGAAAGAAGCGCGACAAGAATGCGCCTAAAGATTCGATGGGAAAAGAAGAGGGTAAGGAAGAATAGTGAAATCAACAGCTACCTGTTTACAACTTTGTTGCGTCACTCTAATCTTAAATTAATTTTGAGTTAATTTTATGGTGATTTAAATGCTTCATTATTAACCCTTAAATTAATTCTTATGAAAGCACGTTCTCTCATAATGTTTTTAGGATGTTTATTAGGAGGAGTTGGCGGTTTGGGCTATTCAGCCGTTTCCGGCAATTTTGAAACTGGTTATAATCTTTTCTCAGTTGTGTTGTATGGAGTTTTTATCGGGCTCTTTGTTGCTGACTTATTAAGTCAGGGAATGTCAAGAAAAGAAGCCTGATTTTTTATTCCTGTCCCACAGGTTCTGCTTCTATCCAGTCGCCATGCTGGCGGATGAGGTCAATCAGTTCGTCTAACGCGTTTTCGGAAGCAACATTTCGTTTTACTACTTCTTTTCCTTTGTAGAGGGTTATTTTTCCAACGCCTGTTCCAACGTAACCGTAATCTGCATCGGCCATTTCACCCGGACCGTTTACAATGCAGCCCATGATACCGATTTTTATTCCTTTTAAGTGACTGGTGCGGTTGCGGATTTTTGCGGTTGTTTCCTGCAAATCAAACAAGGTGCGGCCGCACGAAGGGCAAGAGATATATTCTGTTTTTGAAATGCGAGTGCGGGCGGCTTGTAAAATTCCGAAGGCAGTTGCGTTGATTGTTTTTGAGGAAATTTCGGTTGCCTCAATCATAATTCCATCGCCTAAGCCATCAATTAATAATGCGCCTGCATCGGTGGAGGCATGAAGTTGAAAACGGTTTTCGTCCAAGCCTTGGTAAGTTCTTTTTATGACAACAGGTGTTTGACAATTGCTGTTCATCAAAGCTGCAAACATGCTGCGCTGCTCTGCCATGCCATGCTCGTTAGTAGTTGTTATAATAAGTACAACTGTTGAGTCTGTTTTTATTTTTTCAATAAAGGATGTAGTAAGTTGGGCAATACTTATGGAAATGAAATTGAGAAGAGAGGACTTTTCTCCATTTGATAAATATTCTTCAACATTCAGCAGTGGAAATGTTCTCTCTGCTCCCCTCTCCCTCGGAGAGGGGTTGGGGGTGAGGCACCACATATTGTAATCATAAATAATTCCCAGTGTTCCGGGAGTTTTGAAATTTACCGGAGTTGCTCCTGTATAGATGTAATCGCAAGCCTGGTCGGCAATATTCCATTTATCTAAGGTTGCAGAATAGTTATAGCCGAGGCTAAAAAAGTTTGCGGGTGTAATCTCTTGCTTGTTATTTAATGAAGCAATAACTACAGGAACTTTATGCCCTCCTATATTCTGCACTTCGCGAGTGCTTCTTCTACTGTGTTCGTAAGGATTTACAGGATAATTTTCAATGGCAGGAATTGGGCTTTGCTTTTCTGCTCTTGTGTTGTAGCGCTCTACTAATGCTTTGGCAACGGGTATTTCAAATTCCGGGTCTTCGGTTAGCGAAACGCGGACGGTATCGCCAATGCCGTCTTCTAACAATGTTCCTATTCCTACTGCTGATTTTATACGGCCGTCTTCGCCTTCGCCTGCTTCGGTAACGCCCAAATGCAAGGGGTAATTCATTCCTTCTTCGTGCATCTTTTTAATGAGGAGACGATAGGCCTGCACCATTATTAAGGTATTGCTGGCTTTCATGGAAAGGACGATTTCATGAAAATCATTCTCCTCACAAATGCGCACAAACTCCAAGGCTGATTCCACCATGCCCAGCGGAGTATCGCCATAGCGACTCATAATCCGGTCACTAAGCGAACCGTGATTAGTGCCGATACGCATGGCGGTGCCGTGTTCTTTGCAGATCTTTACCAAAGGGGTAAAACGTTCGCGGATGCGTTCCAGCTCGGCTTCGTAGCTCAGGTCGGTATATTCTATATTCTCGAATTTTTTGCGGTCGGCATAGTTGCCCGGGTTTACACGCACTTTTTCTACTATGCGAGCAGCAACTTCGGCAGCATTGGGGGTAAAATGTATATCGGCAACCAGCGGAGTAGTGTGGCCGCGCTTGCGTAATTCGTTTTTTATGTTGAGCAGGTTTTCGGCTTCTTTAATGCTTGGTGCGGTAATACGAACCAGCTGACAGCCGGCTTCTATCATCCGGATGCTTTGCTCCACCGTTTTGAGGGTGTCCATGGTGTCGGTGGTGGTCATGCTTTGCACCACAATGGGGTTGCCGCCACCTATTAATACGTTGCCAACCTTTACTGCACGGGTTTGATAGCGTGAGTAGGAGGTAAGGCTGTTACAGTAAAGATCTTTTGGGGTGGACATGAGCGGTATTTGGATGCAAAAGTATTTAAAACAACTTAACTGTTTGTCCTAAACTTTTGGAGTACCATACCTCAGAGTTATATTAAAATTTGATTTTCGCAAATAGCACTACTTTTACATCCCTAAATCTAAAAACACTTAAATGAAAAAAGTAGTTGTCATTGACGGAACCCGCACCCCATTTCTTAAAAGCGGAACAGATTATATGGATTTATTGTCTTATCAATTAGGACAATATGCCATCTCGGGTTTGCTGAAAAAAACAGGGATTGACCCTAAGTCGGTTGACCGTGTGATTATGGGAACAGTAATTTCAAACGTAAAAACCAGCAACGTAGCTCGCGAAGCTGCATTGACTGCCGGAATTCCTTATACAACTCCTTGCAGCACCGTTACTCAAGCCTGCATTTCTGCCAATCAGGCAATTTCGAGCGGAGTGGAACAAATTATGGCGGGACAAGCCGACATTGTAATAGCAGGAGGAACCGATTGCACTTCTGATGCACCGATTTTGTTCAATAAACCCATGCGTAAGAAATTATTCAACGCACAAAAGCTGAAAGGCTTTGGCGATACGTTGAAATTTGTTCTTTCGCTTCGCTTAAAAGATTTTGTTCCGGATGCCCCTGCTATTGCCGAATACACAACAGGCAAAACAATGGGAGTTGATTGCGATATTTTGGCTGCAAAATATTCTGTTCCCCGAGAAGACCAGGATAAATTTGCTTTGCGCTCACACACGCTTGCGCAGAAAGCAATTGATGACGGAATTCTTGCGCAGGAAATCACAGAAGTTGCTCTGCCTCCGAAATTTGCTGCCATAAAACAAGACAACGGAATTCGCGTTGGGAAGTATGAGAAACTTGCTTCACTGAAACCTGCTTTTGTTAAGCCGCACGGAACATTGACTGCTGCCAATTCATCTTTCCTGACTGATGGTGCTGCGGTTGTTTTATTAATGACCGAAGACAAAGCCAAAGAACTTGGACTGAAACCCAAAGCATATATTCACAACTACACTTTTACCGGTTCTGATTTAAAAGAAGAACTTTTATTAGGTCCTGCTTATGCCATTTCAAAAGTGCTGAAACGTGCTAATCTTGAATTGAAAGACATGGATGTTGTTGAATTGCACGAAGCTTTTGCCGGACAGGTTTTGGCAAATATTAAATGTTTGGCTTCGGATGAATTTGCAAAAGAAAAATTAGGTAGAGACAAAGCTGTTGGTCAAGTGAACATGGACAAACTCAATATTCATGGTGGTTCATTGGCTATCGGCCATCCGTTTGGTGCAACAGGTGCGCGCTTGGTAACAACTGTTGCCAACCGCCTGCAACGCGAAAACGGAAAATACGGTTTGCTTGCTGCCTGCGCTGCAGGTGCTCACGGACATGCGATGATTTTGGAGCGTTACCCGAACTAAAATTCATGAAAAGATTTATTCTTTTTTTGACTTTTTGTTCTTCCTGCTTTGTTGCTGAAAGCCAGATTTTTATTCCCCAGCTTTATGTCGGACAAAACATCAATCAGGTAATTTACAATGGAACATACACCAGCACTACAAACTGTACTGCCGGACAGGATTATGATTTCAATTTAACCTATCCCCAGGTTGTGCCTTTTGCAACCGGGGTTGACATAACTGTTGAAATAACTTCACTTACAGGTTCTGCAACGCTCAATGGAAATGCAGTTTCGCAGGGAACTACTTTTCAATTGGTACAACCTGTTATTCCCTTGAAATTTCAGTTCACATCAGCAGGAACAATGAACTTCAGCATTCACGCATCAGGCACACCCACCATAGCAGCAGAAACTTATCCTTGTTATGTAGTAGAAAAAGTTTCGCAATTCACTTGTAATAATACTTACACTTTGATGGAAGGGGAAGTATTTGTTCCCTGCACCGTTGCAACGGCAACAGGCATTTCAGAACAGGGGTTGCTTCAAAACATATTCTTCAATCAGGAGAACCAACTACTTTCTGTAGAAACAAAAAACGCTGATGAATTAATTGTTACCGATGTACTGGGCAAAATTATTCTGAGCCAACAGTTGAAAAAAGGAAAACATTCTATTTCAATGTGGCAGTTTTCAGGCGGTGTTTATATTGCACGGGTTGATAGTAGAAGTAAACCATTGAAATTTGCAATTCGATAATAAAACAGATTTCTTATTTTTGTATCAAATCTAAAGTTCATGCGCCAGTCATTAAACAACGCTCAATTAGAATTGTTGAAACTCTTTCCAAAGCCTGTTTCAGAATTGGAACTTAAAGAATTGAAAAAAGTTCTTATTGATTTCCTGTCGTCAAAACTTGATGAGCAGATTAAAGCAGCCGCTGTAAAAAAAGGTTATACCAAAGAAAAAATCAACCGCTTCGCGAAAGAACATAACAGAAGAAAGGCAAAT
>JAGVLY010000013.1 GCA_020054035.1 Bacteroidia bacterium
CACCAACAGAATATTTGTTTGTTGACCAAAAAAGAAAACTCGCTGTCCTTAATCGCATCAAAAAACAAATTGATAAATTCGCTCTGACTAACCAAGAACCCGGTATCGTAAATACTTGATTTTTAAATGTAAAGAAAAACGTTAGTCAGAATTATGTGGGAACAACTGTTTCCCTTGAAGAGGGAGATATTCGTGAGGTAAAGATTTTTCCAAATCCAACAGACGAAAGTACCGTAATTCAATATTCAGTTTCATCGCCCTCAAAAGTGCACCTTATGGTTTATAGCCTGAACGGTACTCTGAGTAAAATTTTAGTGAATGAAAATCAAACCGCAGGAGAACACACGGTTCCTTTCAACACTTCGGATCTTGCTATCGGACAGTATTATTATTTGCTGCAAAAAGAGAATAAGATTTACAGAGGCAATCTTATAATTTCCGGCAGGTAATCATTCCAGCAGTTTATCCAGCGGCCTGCGGTCGTTAATGCCTTTGATTTTATATTCCGAAACCGTGTATCCTGTTATTTGCCTGAACTGATTACTCAAGTATTGCACGCTGCTGTAGCCCATCATGTAGGCAATTTCACTCAGCGTATATTCGTTGTAACTCAATAACTCTTTTGCCTTTTCAATCTTCAGAAGAATAATGTACTTCTCTAGTGTATGTCCTGTTTTTTCCGAAAAAAGTTTGCTCAGCGAGTTGTAAGTCATTCCCACTTTTTCACTCAGGTAATCCGAGTTGCGGATAAGTGAATTGGCATTGTTGGCATGATATACCAATTCAATAGCCGCCACTTTTATTTGTTCAACAGCCTGTTCTTCCTTGCTTTCAATCAGTTCAAAACCTTCTTCTCGCAAGGCTTTTACAAATTCTTCCTTTTTAAACTTTCCCGGCTCAAATGAAATTACCGCTTTACCAAGTGTAGTTTTTTCTTCTTCCTGCGCACCCGCCAATTTTATCGCATCGGCAACTGAACGGATGCAGCGTGAGCTAACCATGTTGCGTATGTAAAAAGTTTGGAGCGGCATATATGCAGAAGCGCACGAAATTAGGTGAATTTTGATTTACTTTGCGCCTCCGTTAGACCCCGCATGGGGTCTAATGTTAATAGAACACGCAAAAGCTACAAACATACGACCCTGTAGGGGTCGAACATTTTATGACAACTAAACATACTCCTGTAAAAGATTTACTGACTTCAACCGAAGTTGACCGTGAGGTAACCGTTAAAGGTTGGGTACGCACCAAACGCGGAAATGCCTTTGTACAATTTATTGCGCTCAACGATGGCTCTACCATCAACAACATTCAGGTGGTTGCCGACATGACAAAATTTTCGGAAGAAGAATTGAAACAGGTTACCACAGGCGCTGCCGTTGGCGTTACCGGAACATTGGTAAAATCAACCGGTGCCGGACAAACCGTGGAAATACAAGCAACACAAGTTTTTGTTTACGGTGTTGCCGACCCCGATAAATTTCCGCTGCAACCAAAAAAACATTCGCTTGAATTTTTGCGTGAGATTGCTCACCTGCGTTTTCGCACCAACACATTCAGCGCGGTGTTCCGCATCCGTCATGCGCTCACGTTTGCTATCCACAAATTTTTTAACGACAATGGATTTTACAACATCCACTCTCCTATCATTACCGGTTCTGATGCAGAAGGCGCAGGCGAAATGTTTCGCGTTACGTTATTGAATGCAAAAAATCCTCCGCTCAAAGAAGATGGCTCAGTTGATTACAGCCAGGATTTTTTCGGCAAAGAAACCAACCTTACTGTTTCAGGGCAATTGGAAGCGGAGTTGGGAGCATTGGCTCTTTCCAAAGTTTACACCTTCGGACCAACCTTTCGTGCCGAAAACTCCAACACCTCGCGCCACCTTGCCGAGTTCTGGATGATAGAACCCGAAGTTGCTTTTGCCGACATTAACGATAACATGACGCTGGCGCAAGACATGCTGGTGTATGTAGTTAAATACATTCTGGAAAACTGCGAAGACGATTTAAAATTCCTAAGCGGAAGATTGCTGGACGAAGAAAAATCAAAGCCCGAGGCCGAACGCAGTCCGCTTGAGTTGATTGAAAAGCTGAAGTTTGTTACAGAAAATGATTTTGTGCGCCTGACCTACACCGAAGCGATTGAAATTCTTCGCGAATCAAAACCAAATAAAAAGAAACAATTCAACTACATCATTAATGAATGGGGCGCAGATTTACAAAGTGAGCACGAGCGTTTTCTGGTTGAAAAACATTTTAAAAAACCTGTTATACTTTACAATTATCCCGCTGCTATCAAGGCATTTTATATGAAGCAGAACGATGACGGCAAAACCGTTGCCGCAATGGATATTTTATTCCCCGGCATTGGCGAAATTGTGGGCGGCTCTCAGCGTGAAGAAGGGTATGAAAAGCTTCACCGCAGAATAACAGAAGTAGGTATTGAAGAAAAAAGTTTGTGGTGGTATTTGGAAACCCGTCAGTTCGGAACAGTGCCTCACGCAGGTTTTGGTCTGGGCTTCGAACGTTTGATGATGTTTGTTACGGGCATGACCAACATCCGTGATGTGATTCCATTTCCGCGTTTCCCGAAAAATGCCGAATTTTGAGTTATGTTAAACCAGCGATTACAATTAAAACTTCAGCAGAAATTAAGTCCACAACAGATTCAACTGATGAAACTGCTGCAAATTCCTACTATGGAATTAGAACAGCGCATCAAGGAAGAGATGGAAATAAATCCTGCATTGGAAGAAGGGGAAGAGAATGATGATGAACTGGAAACACCTGAAGAATCTGACGAAGAACTAAAAGACGAGGAAGAAGAAACTCCCGAAAACGAAGAAGAACTGGAAGAAGAAAAACAGGAAGAAATAAAAACCGAAGAAGATCACGACATTGACGATTATTTTGATGAAGACGATGACGGTATTCCTGACTACAAACTTTCGGCAAACAACACCAGCCCAGATGACGAGCGCAAAGAAATTCCCATTGTAGGCACAGCCGGTTTTCAGGATGCACTGATTGAACAATTGGGTATGCGCAGGTTGGACGAGCGTCAACATAACATTGCAACACACATTCTCGGAAACATTGATGACGATGGCTACCTGCGCAGAGAACTTTCTGCCATGGTTGATGATTTGGCCTTCGGACAAAACATCACCACCACCGAAAAAGAATTGTACGAGTTGCTGCACATCATTCAGCAGTTTGACCCACCGGGAGTGGGTGCGCGAGATTTACGCGAATGTTTATTACTGCAACTCAAACGCAGAGAACACAGCATCACTAATCATACCGCCATCGTAATAATTGATAAAATGATGGACGAGTTTATTAAAAAACATTACGATAAAATTTCCAAAGAACTGGAACTGGAGCCAGAAGATTTAAAAGATGCCATTGGTGAAATTCTGAAACTGAATCCCCGCCCAGGCAACACCATGTCCGATAACGTGAAAAGCGTTTCCAACGTTGTTCCCGATTTTATTATCACTAATAATGAAGGCGTTCTTGAACTCAGCTTGAATCAACGCAATGCGCCTGCACTAAAAATCAGCAAGGAATACAAAGAAATGCTGAAAGAATATGGCGGCAATAAAAAGAATCATCCAAAAGAAATGAAGGATGCCACCGTGTTCATCAAACAAAAAATAGATGCCGCAAAATGGTTCATCGATGCCATTGAACAGCGCCAGCAAACCCTGCTGATCACGATGGATACCATCATGAATTTCCAGACCGAGTATTTCCTTACAGGCGATGAAACCAAACTGAAGCCCATGATTTTGAAAGACATTTCAGAAATTGTAGGTCTGGACATTTCTACCATTTCCCGCGTCTCAAACAGCAAATACGTACAAACCCAGTTCGGTACATTTTTAATAAAATCGTTCTTCTCCGAGTCGCTCTCAAATGACGAGGGTGAAGAAGTTTCTTCACGCGAAGTAAAGAAGATCCTTTCCGAAACTATTGCTGCCGAAGACAAACGCAAACCTGTAGCTGACGATAAGCTAGCCCTGATTTTGAAAGAAAAAGGTTATAACATAGCCCGCAGAACAGTTGCCAAATACCGCGAGATGCTCAATATTCCGGTAGCAAGATTGAGGAAGGAGTTATAATCCGACAAAACGTAAACTCTTGTTGTGGCTGAAACGAGAAGCCGAACGCAAATAATCAACAAAATCAAAAAGTCCTGCTGATTTTAAAATCAGCAGGACTTTTTGATTTTGTTTTTAAGCAGGGACAAGTACATTAACATCAACTGCAAACTCTTCTGTTTTATCGGGCACACCTTTAGGAAACATTACCTCTATCATAGGCCGTGACCCTAACCTGCTTTGCAGCCAGATCATTGTTTCTTCCAGTCCTTCAATCTGTTTTACGGGTGATTGTTTTTTAAATTCCTGTAACTGTTCAAGCAATTGGTTCAACTGCTGCTGTATAGTTGATTGGTTTATTTTTTTATCTGATCTGTGGAGTTGCCGCAGTGTGTTGTTAAGCGCATATTCAAACTGTGAGAATACATCAACGCCTCTTGTTTTTGTAAGCAACTGCTTTTCGCGGGGAAACTCAAGGATTTTATCTAATTCAAAGTAAACAATGTTGCGCAGCAGCAGGCTTGTTTGCCGTGTTTCAATACGTAAACCGTTTCGCGAAAAGGAGATAACACGGTTAAACCAGTGCAGGGCTTTATGAAACTGATGGGCCACAAAACAGGCGATCGCACAGTTATAGGACAATGCAATCAGTTTAGAAGGGCTGACTGTTTCATGCAAAGCCGGCCACTTATGTTCTGTTTTTTCAACCAGTTTCAGTGCGGTTTTTAAATTGCCTGTGTTCATGCGCCATTGCAGTTCAAGCAGCAACAGCTCGGCTTGCTGATAGGTTTTGTCTTCATAATAGCGGGCAAACGTTTGAGAGGTTGCCGAAGTGCGGGTATTAGATGCACAACAGTGTCCACCCGCACAAATGTAAGTAGAAAGTGATACAGTTTGAAGTTGCACAGCACCCCGCATTTAGGCAACCTCATGTGCATGTTGCACAACTAACTCAAAGGTGTTAAAAAGTTTTGAAAACGCAAGAATAAAAAGCAAAAAGCTGAAATTATTTTTGTGTTCATGCAAGG
>JAGVLY010000121.1 GCA_020054035.1 Bacteroidia bacterium
AGTGATGGTTTGCTTAAAAAAGCTTTTGCTTTTTTCTCGTTGAAAAAAATGGATTTTGCAGCTATTAAGTCTGCGTATTGGTCATAAACATTTTTACCGGGTTTGTCTTTCAGTTTTAAAAATGTTTTGGAATTGAATACACTCAGTTGTTGCGTTGCTGGCAAATCATCGTGCATTAATTTTAGTGCCATCGCCAACATTTTTTTATCGGATGCAGGGAGATATTCTTTGAACTGTTCACCTGTTGCAGCTTGAATTTGTTCAACTAAAGGTGCTGTATCTTCTTTCTTGGAAAGCAACTCTCTCAGGCTGTAAAACTGAAATGCATAACCGGTAAATGCGGGAGCAAAAGCTGCAACGTTTACATAGTTCTCTAATTTTTTTATTTCGGTTGTACTTTCATAAAGTGCATCAAACTCTGTTAAAATATTTCCATACTCTTTTTTACGTGTTTCGTCTTGCTCTGCCCATTGCGTAAATGCTTTTTCCTGTTCTTGTTTGGTGTTTATAAAGCCGGTTGACCCTGCACCTTCAACAACGCCTTTAAAGTATTTCCAGGAGTTTGCTAATGACGCATAATCGGCAGCCATAGCAAGGTTTGTTTTTGGATCTGCATCCATTTCTGCTTTCATTACCGCAAGTCTGGTCTCAAGTATTTTTACATACGAAGGATAATTACTGTTGATGTTTTGCTCAATTGCGTGTGAAGAAAGGTAGCGTTCTGTTTGCCCGGGATAACCGAAAGTCATCGTGAAATCCCCTTCTTTCATTCCTTTCAAGGAAACGGGTAAAAAGTGTGCCGGTTTGTAAGGAACATTTTCAGGAGAGTAATCTGCGGGTTCATTATCTTTTCCTGCATAGATGCGGAATACAGAGAAATCACAAGTGTGGCGAGGCCACATCCAGTTGTCGGTATCACCGCCAAATTTTCCTACTACTTCTGGAGGCGTGCCAACTAAGCGAACATCACGGAAAACACGGTAAACCATCAGGTAATGTTCTGCGCCTTCAAACATGGAGAAAACCCCTGCTGTGAATTTGCCATCTTCCTCAGCTTCTCCGGCAATTACTGCTTTTTCCAGTTCCTGATCTTCGGCTTCATTCACACGTTTACTTACATCCTGCATGTGAACCAATATAGAAACAGTTAAGCCCTGAGCTGGTAATTCACCGTTCAGTGTTGTTGCCCAAAAACCATCAACCAGATGATTTTTTTCAGGTGTGCTTAATCCTGCAATGGCATCAAATCCGCAGTGGTGATTTGTGAATAACAAACCCTTGTCCGAAACAATTTCTCCTGAACAAAAATCGCCTACCTGAACGATTGCATCTTTCAGGCTCGAGTGATTGATGTTGTAAATATCTTCCGGTTTTAGTTTGCATCCCAATTTTTGCATATTTCCGCTGATGACATCGGCATAAATCGGAAGCCACATTCCCTCGTCAGCAAAACTGAAAATGGAACGAATGAAAAGCAGAGAAACTAAAACTGATTTAAGAATAAAGTTTTTTAACATTTGGATATTTTGGGTTTTGTAAACGTTTAAAATTTCGGGTGGCGAAGTTAGACCTTTTTTAACCTGTGGTTTTTGAAATTTGCCCTTTTTGGTCAAATCTTAACATATTTTAACGGAAAATGCCTGATAGGAGGCTCTGAAAGCCTTTCAGAGTAAGGGTTTCAGAAGGCTGTATTTTTAAGCGTCACAGACGAATTTTTGTCGGAAAAGAGGGTCTGAATACCGTAGAATGAAGAAATGAGCTAAAAACGCTTAAAATGCACCTTTTTTAAAGATATATACCTGACTTGAGGATGTCCCTTGCTTTGAAATTGCTTTGATATTAGAAATAAACCCTCTCCATGCTGCTCTGATCATGCCTAATCCGGCAGATTTATTTGCTTCCTGAGCTATGTATTTTTCACTTAACATACTGACATAGAAGGAGTCAAGTGGCATAGGAAGCGTTCTTTCAAGGCTTAAACCCTTGTTTTTGAAGTATTTTTCAGTGGTTTTGGGTACAAAATGGTATAAATGCCTTGGAACATCATAAGCTGCCCAGTATTTTTCGTAAATTTTTGCATCGTAACTATTGCAGTTTGGGACTGCAATTAGTAAAATGCCGTTTGATTTTAGAAAGCTTAAAAGTGTTTCAATTGTTTTGTCTAATTCTGAAATATGTTCCAAAACATGCCAAAGCGTTATAATACTAAAACTGTTTTTCTCAAAACTGTTTTCAGATAATTCAGAATTGATTTCCGAGTTTAATAATTCTTTTGCAGTGTTTCTTGCAAGGTCGTTTGGCTCAATTCCAGATACCTCCCATCCTGATACTTTGCAAGTATTTAAAAAGTCACCCGTGCCGCATCCGTAGTCTAAAAGTTTACCCTTTTTGCTGAGCGTATTTATGAGTTGTATCTTCTTTAAAAGGCTGTAATGTTTTGCAATATGGTATAGTGAATTGATAAATCCTTTGTTGCTTTTTGAATGAGAAACATAGTCATCGCTCTCATAATATTTACCTAAATCTTTGGACTCAGGTCTGGGGTTGGTGAACTTAAATTCGCACGAATTGCACTGAACAATTGTGAATGTTTCACGTGAAACAGTGTAGTCTTTGCAGTCTATAAAAGGGATAAAATTAATCTCTTTACAGACTGGACATTGGGTTAAATTTTCCATAGAGTGTGTTAATGTTTCACGTGGAACAGGGTGTTTGTTTTTGCTGTATTTGCACTTCGACTACGCTCAGTGTGACAAACCAAAAGCGACACGAATTATTATTTAATGGGTTGAAAGAATAGTATGTTTCACGTGAAACAAATAAGAGTTATCTGCCAAGGTGTATCATCAGAACAGAGATGTCAGAAGGAGAAACTCCACTTATACGAGATGCCTGACCGAGTGTTCTGGGTTTAATTTTGGTTAGCTTTTGACGGGCTTCAATGGACAAAGATTTAAGCACACCGAAGTTAAAATCATCATGGAGGATTGTATCCTCAAGGCGGTTTAACTTGTTGGCCATATCCTGTTCCTTTTCGATATAGCCCTCATACTTCATGAGTATTTCTGCCTGCTCTGAAATCTCCTGATTGTTGTTAAAGGTGGTGTCCATGTATTCCTTTAATTCTGGAATACCTTTATACAAATCCGGGAAGTTAATTCCGGGGCGAGCCATGATGCCAAATAATTTTACCTTCTGGTCGATGGGACTTGATCCTATATTTTCGAGAACCGGATTTATAACATCAGGACTTACACTTTCTTTTTTAAAGTAGTTAATTACCTGTTGTGCTTTTTCGTATTTATCGTTTACTTTATCCAAACGTTGCTTGTCAACCAAACCTAATTCATAGGCAAGAGGAGTGAGGCGCATATCGGCATTATCCTGGCGGAGGAGAATACGATACTCGGCACGCGAGGTGAACATGCGATAAGGTTCATCGGTTCCTTTGGTTACAAGATCATCAATTAATACTCCGATATATGCTTCAGAACGTTTTAAAATAAACGCTGTTTCTTCATTGATCTTGCGGTGTGCATTTATACCCGCCATCATGCCTTGACAAGCTGCTTCTTCATATCCGGTGGTGCCGTTTATTTGTCCTGCGAAGTAGAGGTTTTCTACCAGCTTTGTTTCTAAGGTAAGGTGTAATTGCTGTGGCGGGAAGTAATCATACTCGATTGCATAGCCCGGACGGAACATTTTAACGTTTTCGAAGCCTGTAACCTTCTTAAGTGCCTTATACTGAACATCTTCAGGCAAAGAAGTGCTGAATCCATTGATGTAAACCTCAACGGTGTTCCATCCTTCAGGCTCAACGAAGAGCTGGTGGCGTTCTTTGTCTGCAAAGCGGTCTATTTTGTCCTCAATGGAGGGGCAGTAACGTGGTCCGATGCCTTGTATGCGACCTGAGAACATGGGTGATTTATCAAATCCGGTACGCAGCAGGTCATGCACTTCATCATTTGTGTACGTTAAATGACATGAAATCTGTTTCTTGGGTTCTTCTCCGTTTTGTGTAATAAACGGGCTTGTACCTTCCAGAAATGAAAATTTGCTTGGGTTTTCGTCACCGGGTTGTTCGGTCATTTTGGAATAATCCAGAGAACGACCATCGAGTCGGGGAGGGGTTCCGGTTTTCATTCTGCCGCTTTCAAAACCGAGTTGAACCAATTGTTCGGTTATGCCGGTTGAGGCTTTTTCGGCAGATCTTCCTCCACCGAAATTTTTCTCGCCTATATGTATTACTCCGTTTAGAAATGTTCCGTTGGTTAGAACTACTGCCTTGCAACGGAATTCAATTCCCATGGAGGTGCGCACTCCTGCAATTTTTCCGTTTTCCA
>JAGVLY010000062.1 GCA_020054035.1 Bacteroidia bacterium
CCTTTATGTTGCGCCAAACAAGCCAACCGATAAGTGTGCCGATTACAACAATTGAAATGGTAATTAAAACAACATGCTCTGAAATGGTTTCCATGATTATTTTTTTGAAATGATTGCTTTTTCCGCTACTGTTTTCTTTGCAATTTTTTTAAGGGTTTTATTAATTGCCCTTTTAGTTTTAAAAGTAAAATGGGCATCATTATCTTTCATTGCCGTTATAATTGAAGCAAACAATTTTTGCTGAAGTAGTTTGCGTGCATTCTTTTTCAGGGGTAGTGCGGTGGTTTTCATAGTGCTAAATCGGTATCACTTTCAACTTCTAATTCCATTGTCAGTGCTTTTTCTCCGGCATTGACAAGTTCAATATCGCACAAAATGCTTACTTCTTCACCCACCAATATGCCACCTGCTTCCATTGCAGCGTTCCAGTCAAGCTCCCAATCCATACGATTAATTGTTCCCGTAACAGCAAATCCTGCCTTTTCATTTCCGTAAGGATCTTTTACCATTCCACCGAAGTGCGCATTTAATTTTACGGTTTTGGTAATCCCTTTTAGTGTTAGCTCGCCCCATATAGTATGGTTGCCTTCCGCATCTGCTTTTCCAATACTGCTGGCTGTAAATGTTATCTGCTTATGATTTTTCACATCAAAAAATTCAGCACTCTTTAAATGCTCATCACGTTTTTCATCACCCGTGTTTATTGAAGCGGCATCTATCCACAAATCAATTTCTACCGTTGAGAAATCTTTAGCTGTTGTATAGATACTTGCATCAAAAGTTTTGAACGAACCTTTTACATGCGATATCATTAAGTGCTTTACTTTAAAAGCAATTTCACTGTGCGATTGGTCTATCGACCATTTTGTTTGGTTTGTCATAGGTTTAGTTTTTTTATGTGCAACAAAGGTGTGGGTGCATAGACCACAATGTGTTACACAATTTCAAAAGAGAGTTGCATGATTCACATATTGGGATTGCGACCTCCTCCTCGGCCTCTATCCTAAGAGAGAAGGATGAGGTTGTTGCAAAAGAAGTGTGAATGATGTAACTATTTTACTTAATTATATAATGCTTTCATAAAAAAGCCGCTGACCTTTGCCTTAAATTTTTAAATTTTTCACAGATGCAGCAAAACGCCTGGCAGGAACATGAAAAAAGACAACGAAAACTTGATAGCATTCCAAGTTTACTGATTGCTGTATTATTAGTTATTGGTGCCGTTTTTTTTCTGCTCACATTATAACTGTGCGAATGATACAACTCTTTTCGAAAATTGTGTAAGACTTAATGGTTGAAGCACCTGCACCTTTGTCCCATAATTTAATACTCACAATTTAAAAACTAAAAACATGTCAAATCAAGCACCAAAACAAGGCGATGAAAAATTCGCTAAAAACCAAAAGGAAGAAACACAAAGAGATAATTATTCCAGAACAGCAGAAAGACCTGAAGTAAAAAAAGACAAATCGAGAAAAGAAGAAGGCAAAAAATCTGATTCAAGAAGGTCTAAATAAGGTTTTAATGCTTTTAATGAATGCACTGAAGCAATCCGGGGAGGATGGCTTTAGTGTATTCATTTTTTATGTTCCTTGTTCTATACTGACTTATTATCCGATGTAATAGTTTCCTGTCCATATACGATTACCTTTACCACAATCCCTTGGATGCTTCTAATAAAAATGAGTGTTCGTTGTAATTTACATTACCTCATTAGCATTGAAGATGAAAGCATCAAACTCAACAAAGAGAAAAATATCTGTCCCCAAAAAAATAAAAGGCAACCTGCTTGCGCATACCAAAGGGCATGATGGCTGGAACTCCTTTACCGTAGTTGCCATAGGAGCATCGGCAGGCGGATTAGAGGCCGTTACACAACTGTTTAAAAATCTTTCGTCCAATACAGGCATGGCTTACATTTATGTGCAGCACCTAAGCCCCGATCACAAAAGTATGCTTGCCGACCTGCTTTCAAAAACCACCAAAATGAAGGTGCAGGATGTGGAAGACATGGATAAGATGCAGCCCAACAATGTTTACATTATACCCTACAACAAAGGCATTGAAGTAACCAACGGCCACATAAAATTAGTACCGCGCCCCGAAAATAAACAGAGCCTGAAATCCATTGATGTGCTTTTTACATCACTTGCCGAAACACACAAAGAAAATGTAATAGGCATTGTCTTATCAGGCAGCGCCCGTGACGGCTCACAAGGCTTAAAAGAAATAAAAGCAGCCGGAGGAATGACCTTTGCGCAGGATGATACAGCCAAATTCAGCTCCATGCCACGGTCGGCAATTGCCGAAGGTGTTGTGGATTTTATTTTATCGCCCTCTGAAATTGCAAAGAAACTAAATTGGATGAGCAAGCATCCGCTGCTGAAACGCAAAGGAGTAAAGAGTACACCCGAAGATGAAATTGACAATAACAATCCCGACCTGAAGAATATTATTCAATTAGTGTTTAAACATAAACAGGTTGATTTCAGTGTGTATAAAATGAATACCATCAAAAGGCGCATGTTGCGCAGAATGGTAATCCATAAAATAACCGACCTGAATGAATACAGCAAACTGCTGCAACAAAAAAATGATGAAGCCGATTTGCTTTACCAGGATTTGCTGATAAATGTTACCGAGTTTTTCAGAGACCCCGAAGCATTTATAAGTCTAAAAAAAACGGTGTTGCCACGCCTGCTTAAACAAAAAGCACAGGGCGAAACCCTGCGTATATGGGTGGCTGCCTGCGCCACAGGCGAAGAAGTGTATTCCATTGCCATGCTGCTGTTTGAGTTGCAGGACAGTAAAAAAAACAACACCCCTTTTCAGATTTTCGCATCAGACCTAAGTGCGAAAGCCATCAACGATGCCCGCAACGGTGAGTACACCAAACAACAACTGAAAAATGTTTCGCCAAAACGATTGCAACGCTTTTTTACCCGCTCAAAAAATACCTACCGCATATCTAAAACCCTGCGTGATGTATGTATTTTCGCGCAACATAATTTACTGAACGATCCTCCGTTTTCGCGCATGGACTTTATCAGTTGCCGCAACCTGCTTATCTATCTTGATACTGCTGCACAGAAGAAAGCCATTGCCACTTTTCATTATGCACTCAATGAAAACGGGTGTTTACTATTAGGCAAATCCGAAACCATCGGCAGTTCCTTAAACTTATTTACACCCGCTGCCGACAAAAAAATAAAAATATACACCCGCAAAAACAACACGGGAAAAAACACCATCTCCGATATAACACCGCGCATTTTACAAAAATCAGTTGCAGCAAAACACGTTACGCATCATGCACAGCCTAAAAAGCAGGTTTCGGTGAGCGGTAACCTCAGCAGCTCATTCGATGCATTTTTAGTAGCGCAATATGTACCTGCCAGTGTGGTTATCAATCACGATTTAGAGATACTGCAATTCAGGGGTGCTACTTCCATGTATCTGCAAAACCCGGCAGGCAAAGCCAGTTTAAATATTTTAAAAATGGCGCATCCCGAAATTACGTTTGAACTGCGTAATGCCATTCACCATGCCATAAAAACAAAACAAAGGGTACGCAAAACGGGCATTGAAATGAATCGCGATAAACAAGGCATCGCGTTGCGCCTGATTAACCTGGAAGTTACACCGCTTAAACTGGAAGGCGAAGACGATTTGCTGGTGATTGTTTTTACCGGGCAACCACAAACCGAACTGCCCGAACACGCAGTCCAAAACGGAAAAAATAACAGCATTGCCAAAGACCGCAGAATAAAAAAACTGGAAGAAGAAATCACATCCTCGCGCCACGACATGGCTTCTATAACACAGGATCAGGAAGCCGCCAACGAAGAATTGCAGAGTGCCAACGAAGAGATTGTTTCCAGCAACGAAGAGTTGCAAAGCCTTAACGAAGAACTGGAAACATCAAAAGAAGAAATTGAATCTACCAACGAAGAACTGATAACCACTAATCAGGAATTGCAGGCGCGCATCTTGCAGGTAGAGGATTTATATGCCTATTACGAATCCATTCTTTCTACCGTGCATGAGCCCATGCTTATTCTGGAACAGGACATGCGGATAAAATCTGCTAACAAAGCGTTTTGTAAACTGTTTAAGGTAACCGAAAACGACAGCATCGGAATTTCGCTATATAAACTGGGTAACAACCAATGGAATATTCCCCGCCTGCGTAAACTGCTGGAAGAAATTGTTCCGAAAAATAATCACTTCGAAAATTTTGAAGTGCAACATTCATTTCCCGATATTGGCGCAAAAACCATGCTGCTTAACGCACACCGTATTATTCAGCAAAGCACTAATCAGGAATTAATTATTCTTGCCATTTCAGATGTTACGGAAGTAAAGCGTCTGGCAACAGAAGTACAGCAAAAAGAGCACAAAATGCTGGAAGTGCGCATGGAAGAAAAGAAAAAAGCATTTATAAAAATAGAACAAAGCAACGTTGAACTGAAGCTGGCAAATAACAATGCAAAACTTAAAACACAAATAGCCGAAGATGCCGTTAAGGCAAAGCAGCAGTTTTTGAGTAACATGAGCCACGAGATACGCACGCCCATGAATGCCATCATCGGATTTACAAACGTGGTGTTAAAAACAAAATTAGACAAAGTTCAGCACGAATACCTTAATGCCATTAAGGTATCGGGCGATGCACTTATTATATTGATTAACGACATTCTTGACCTAGCCAAAGTTGATGCAGGCAAAATGACCTTTGAAAATATTCCATTCAACTTAGTGGACTCGGTTTCAGCCATGCTGCATTTGTTTGAACCCAAAACAAAGGAACAGAATGTGAAGTTGCTTACTGAATACGACAGCACTATTCCTCTCTTTGTTTCAGGCGACCCTATGCGTTTGCGCCAGATAATTTTAAACTTAGTAAGCAATGCCGTAAAGTTTACTAAACAAGGGAAAATTGAAATGCGTGTCAGCGTTATAAAAGAAGATACTGAAAACATAACCCTGCAATTTACGCTTACCGATACAGGCATAGGAATTTCTAAAGAAAACCTTCATCACATCTTCAACAGCTTTGAGCAGGCATCACACGAAACCAGTCGTTCCTATGGCGGTTCGGGGTTGGGGCTTGCCATTGTTAAACAATTGGTAGAGTTGCAAGGCGGAACAATTACGGCTGAAAGCAAAGTAAACAACGGTTCTACTTTTAACTTCACACTTAATTTTGGTAAAATAAATGATACCTTAAAAGAAAAGATTGCCAAGGAAAAGATTCCGATAAATCAGCTTCCCGAACCAGGGACTGAACATATAAAAATTCTGGTGGCTGAAGATGTACCGCTAAACCAACTTCTTATAAAAATAATTCTGATGGAGTTTGGTTTTGAATTTGACATTGCCTCCAACGGAAAAATTGCCATTGACTACCTTCAAAAAAATAATTACGACCTCATTCTTATGGACATGCAAATGCCTGAAATGGGAGGCTTTGAAGCTGCCGCGTATATTCGCAATCAAATGAAATCCGATATTCCTATTATAGCACTTACCGCAGATGTTACCACTATGGATAACGATAAATGCATAGCAGCAGGCATGAATGACTACATCTCAAAACCAATTGAGGAAGAATTATTATTCAGTAAAATTATGGCAGCATTGAAAAAGCAGAAAGAGATTTAAAGACTAAGACACAGCTATCTGATTGTTTAAACTTCCTATATTAAAATAAAGATATTTGCTGTATGACACTATACATAGCAACGCTGCTCTTTGGCATTACGGGTATATTGGGCATTTATCTTTCATCGCTTGTGCCACGGGGCAAATCCTCATCAAAACCTGTTATACTTTTGCATGGTCTGATTAGCATAACAGGCTTTGTGCTATTAGTAAAAAGTCTTCCTGAATCATTAACAGTTTTAATTCTTCTTTCTGTTGCTACCTGCTGCGGACTTGTTCTGCTCTGGCAGGATATAACGGACAAACACCATACACAATGGCTATGTTATGCACACGGTGTTATAACAATTCTGAGATTTATTTTTCTGGTAGTAATGTGCTAAGGTGTTCACCTGTTAATGTACACACACGAACACATGAACACCTGCGCACGTGAACACGTGAACACACACAACCTGTGAATCATGTAACACAAACAAAGTATTATGTAACACCTACCCTCTCCACTTCCCTCACCTTTGTGCCATTAATTATTTAAACTAAAAACAAATAAAATGAACACGCAAGTAAAGAAGACAAGTAAAATTTCTATTGTAAAAAATACAATGGTGGCTGTAATGGCTGTTGCAGTAATGGGTATATTGGTTACAAGCTGCGATAAAAACAATGATGACAAAGCACGCATGAATGTGCGCATGACCGATGCGCCTGCAAATTACAATGCAGTATTGGTTGATGTACAAAGCGTAGAAGTAACCTACACAAGCGGAACAACCGTGTTATTAAGCACTACTGCGGGTATCTACAACCTGCTTGATTTTTCAAACGGGCTGGATACCTTAATTGCTTCGGATGAGTTAGATGCAGGAACAATTACTCATGTACGTTTAATACTGGGAACCAACAATTCAATTATTGTTGACAACGTATCTCATCCGCTTATTACACCAAGTGCTGAACAATCAGGATTGAAAATTCAGGTTAATAAAGTTGTGGAATCTGGTTCTGCTTTCACAGTGTTAATTGACTTTGATGCTACTCAATCCATTGTGTTGCAAGGTAACGGTGATTATCATTTGAAACCGGTTTTAAGAACTATTGATCTGACAGTAAATGGTTCGGTAAGAGGAAGCATTACACCCATCGGTTCAGCTGCTACCATAACAGCAACCAATGGAGTTGATTCTTATTCTTCTATAGCTGCATCAAACGGTGAGTTTGTGGTTGCAGGAATTCCTGTAGGAACGTATGTAGTAGTTGTTACCCCTGTGTTACCGGCATTGCCTGTAACCATTACAGGTGTGTTGATTACCGCAGGTGTTTCTACCAGCGTAGGAGTAGTAGTGCTTTAATTTTCTGCTATTCTAAAACAAACAATCCTCACGCCTGTGGCGGGGGGATTGTTTGTTTTAAAACCATCATCTCACAATAGATTATCCTTGAATATGAAACTGCTTTTGAAAATTCTGCTTCCGCTGCTTGCCTTTACAATACTGCTGTATGTATGTGTTGTAGTGCTCGTTGAGCCCTGGATTGCAAACAAAATTGAAGAAGCTATCAATGATAAAAATAAAGACTACACCGTTGAAATGCGGGGAGTTGATATTCTCTTTTTCTCGTCAGGCATTGAGTTAAAACGCATAAAGCTTACACCCCGGCACAAAGGAGGATTAACCGGAGAAATACGTTCTGTAAAAGCTACCGGAATAAATATTAAAGCCTTGTTCAATAAGGATATTAACATCACAGAACTGTGTATTTCAGAAGGGAATTTAACCGGCAGGTATTATTCCTCAACTGAAAAAGAATCCAAACTGAAAGAAGAGAAAACACCTACCCTCTCACCCGCAAACATCAAAATAGGTAAACTCTTAGCTGATAAACTTAACCTCTCCTTAGCCGATACTGCGAGTGCTTTGGCTTACTCAATTATAGAAGGGGCATTAAAAATCTACAACATAGAAATTCAAAAACAAGATACGCTGTCGCTCAATATCCTTCGCAAATTTGATTTTGAAGCAACAGAATTGGCGTTGGTATCACGCGACAGTCTTCACACCTTTAACGCAAAAGGCATCCGTTATTCCGATACTACCAATGTGTTAGAAATACAGAATTTCTCCATTCATCCCAACTATACCAATCATGATTTCACATCACGCTTTAAATACGAAACTGATCGCATTGAAGCCACCGGAAACAACATTTACATTCATAATTTTTCGGCAGCAACCTATTTTAAATCAAGTGACATCCTAACTTCTTATATAGAAATAGGAGAATTAAACATGCAGGTATTCCGCGACAAACGAAAAGAGTTTAAGCATGTTATTAAACCCACTTTTCAGGATATGATGTATGATTATCCGCAGTTGCTCCGCATTGATACCATCTCTCTATTAAACGGGAACATAACTTATACCGAACATGCCCAAGGCGCTAATGAAGCGGGCTATATTACCTTTAACAACATACACGCCACTATTTATAACATCACCAACGATACTGTTTACAAAACCCAAAAGGGTTTTATGCAACTGAAAAGCGATGCCCTGCTAATGGGCAAAAGCAAACTGGACATTTTGTTAATGGCAGAATTATTTGAGCCGCAAAATACATTTTCGGTGAGCGGAAGTCTGGCTCCTATGGAGGCAAGCGCATTAAATCCTATTCTGGAGAAAAACGGATTTATCTATGTGACAAATGGTAAAATTGATGCCATGAATTTCAGCTTTACTGCAAACAACACCAAATCAACAGGCGTGTTGACTATGCTCTACCACGACTTGGATATTACTGTTAAAAATAAGCGCACCGATGATACGACTGCATTTAAAGAACGCATTGTTTCGGTCATTGCAAACACACTGGTCATTAACTCAAATCCAATTCCCAACCAGCAAGTGCGAAACGGGAAAATTGAACATGAGAGGGATCCTGAAAAATTTCTGTTTAACTACTGCGTTAAATCTATTCTCTCGGGAATTAAAAACACCGTTACCAACATAAAAAGCAAAGCTGAGAAGCAAGCCAGAAGGGTTGAAAAAGCAGAAATTAAAGCGAATAAAAAAAGAAAGTGAAATGAAATAACGCGTATTCTATTTCCATATTTTATAATGCAGCTTGAATTTTTTATGCATAATAAGGCTGCGCCAGTCAATAAACAGCAGCGATGCAATCAGTATCAGTCCGGCAACTAAACCGGTAATGGATTGCCAGTTCACCATTCCCTCCACCAGTTTTTCTGTATTCTCAGCTGCATATTTACCAAGCAATACTGCCACCGTATCACTTATCAGTTTGCCAATAACAAAGGGAGGAATAATGTACAAGGGCTTCATCTTTGCCATACCCCCTGCAATAAAAAGCGGAGTGGTGGGCAGCGGCAACAGCGAATAAACAAAAATAGCCGTAGGCCCTTTCCATCCTTTTTCTTTCAGCTTTTTACCCAAAAACTGCACATCCTCATTTTTTGAAGGGTTAAAAATTTTAGACGACAGCTTAGGAATATACAGTGTTAAGATAAAACGTCCGCAAATAGAACCAGCCACGCCAATCACTATCACCGCCCATATATTCAGGTCGAACATTATCTGCAAAAAAACCATCAGCGTAAAGGCCGGAGGCAGCGGCAGCGGAACAACATCTACCAGCAGCGAACCGATAAATACCAGAAAATAATGCCACCACATATTATTTCTTTTTTAAAGTATGCTTAGTGGGTTTTTCAATTTCAATTTCCTTTCTGACAACCTGTATCGAATACTCATTGGGAACTATTTTTTGTCCGTGCATGTGTGCATATACCTTGGTAAATTCTGCTCCAAAATAAAGAATGATAGCAGAATAATAAACCCAAACCAGAATTAAAATTACAGAACCGGCAGCACCGTAGAGCGAAGTAACAGCAGAGCTTCCAAGGTAAGCACCGATTACAAATTTACCAATCATAAACAGAAAGGCCGTAAAGGAAGCACCTATAATGCAGTCGCGAAGAACAATTTTTCCGTCAGGCAGGGTTTTAAAAATAACGGTAAACAAGAGTGTGATGATGGCAAAAACGAGCAACAGATTTACACCATAAAATAAATACACCGCATCTTTAGGAAAAAATGCTGCCAGCTTATTATTCATTAAATCCATAACAGAGTTTATAATCAATCCTACCATCAGCAAAAAACCTACCGAACCAATCATGGAAAACGACATCAATCGGTTCTTCAGAAATTTCACCCATCCGCGTTTGGGTTTTACCTGTATGCCCCAAATGGAATTAAGTGAACCTTGAATTTCAGAAAATACGCCCGATGCGCCTATCAGTAAAACAATTACGCCTAACACCGTTGCAAACGTATTGCTGTCAGAAAGTTTTACATTCTTAATTGCCTCCTGTATTTGCAGCGCAGCCTCATTGCCAACTAATCCATTTATCTGCCCGAATAATTCGCCCCGCACTGCTTCTTCACCAAAAAAGAACCCTGATAAACTTATAATGATGATGAGCAGCGGGGGCAATGAGAAAATGGTAAAATAAGACAAGGATGCACTTAACTTTATTGCATTGTCAGAAATAAATTCATTATACGTTTCTTTAAAAAGATACCCGATTATTTTTGCTGTAATTTTTGTTTTTCTATAAATCCGTTTCATGGATAGGATGGTGGCTTTTGACTTACAAAAATGCAACTCTCCGCAGTGTCGTGCATTACATAATTTGTTGAAAAAGTTACACTATTCACACTTTACTGAAACACCACTGTTGCCGGCTTGCCGATTTCAAAGTCACGCAAGGTAAAATCGGTTGTTTTATAGGGATTAAACTTAAACACATTGTCGCCACTGCCCGGTATAGAAGGATAATAAGCCAGCGAAATCTGAAATGTACTGAACACCAGATTTAGATTTTTAATTAAAACACCAAATCCGAATTGAGAATAAACACGTTGTTTTTTAAATCCTGTTTCAGCATTACCCAACATACCCAGCGTATACGTAATATAAGGGCCAAAACGAAAGCCGATAAAATTCCAGGGAGCATAGGCTTGCGATTGCAGGGTAAATAAAAAACGGTGCGTTCCCGATACACTGTTACTTCTGAAACCATCAATACCATAACTTTCATTAACGGTA
>JAGVLY010000001.1 GCA_020054035.1 Bacteroidia bacterium
CAATCTTTGATTTACTCCTAAAACGAATGGTTGAAAACGAAGCAAAACGCCTGTAATCAATGGTTCTGGATTGCGCTCTAAGTGCCTATACCAATAAAATTATAGCGTTCCCCTCTTCTCCTGTTCTCTTTCAATCGACTCGAAAAGTGCCTTAAAATTTCCTGCTCCAAATCCTCTTGCACCCATGCGCTGGATAATTTCAAAAAACAGAGTTGGTCTGTCTTCAACCGGTTTGGTAAAAATTTGCAGCAAATAACCTTCCTCATCAGCATCCACAAGAATGGCAAGTTTTTCCAATACCGAAATATCTTCGTGCATCATTTTCATGTGCTCGCCCAAACGCGCAGGAATTTCTTCATAATAGGCGCGGGGAGGAGCAGATAAAAATTCAACACCGCGTGCTCTCAATTCTGTAACCGTTTTGATGATGTCATCCGTTGCAACTGCAATGTGCTGCACTCCCGGACTTTCATAAAAATCAAGGTATTCTTCAATCTGTGATTTCTTTTTTCCTTCTGCCGGTTCGTTAATCGGGAATTTTATTCTGCCGTTTCCGTTGCTCATTACTTTACTCATCAGCGCAGAATATTCGGTGTGGATTTGCTTATCGTCAAATGAAAGAAAATTCACAAACCCCATTACATCTTCATACCATTTCACGGTTTTATTCATTTCGCCCCATCCAACATTTCCCACCATGTGGTCAATAAATTTCAGCCCAACCGGAGTTGGATTGTAATCCGATTTCCAAGGTTTGTAGCCCGGAAGAAAAGTGCCTTTATAATTTTTGCGTTCAACAAAAATGTGAACGGTTTCGCCATAAGTGTAAATACCGCTTCGCACCACTTCACCATTTTCATCTTTTTCCACAGTTGGTTGCATAAAGACTTTTGCACCGCGTTTGGTGGTTTCTTCAAATGCTTTTGTTGCATCTTCAACCCACAGCGCAATTATTTTTACCCCATCACCGTGTTTGCGCAAATGCTCATTAATAGGTGAGTTGCTGTTGAGCGGTGTTGTCAATACCAAACGGATTTTATCTTGCGCCAAAACATACGATGCTTTGTCGCGCACTCCCGTTTCTAATCCTGAATAAGCCAGAGACTGAAAGCCAAAAGCAGTTTTGTAAAAGTGTGCGCTTTGCTTTGCATTACCCACATAAAATTCAACATAATCCGTTCCAAGAAGAGGCAAAAAATCCTGCGCACCTTCAAATATTTTTTCTAATCCGTATTCTACATTTTTGATAGTTGTTGCCATAGCTTATTCTTTAATAGTTGTGTTACTCAACCCAGGTTTTGTAATATACTTTGTCGTCAATTTTCAGCGCATCTTCCGTTACCATTAGTGGTCTGAACGTATCCACCATCACTGCTAGCTCCTCTGTTTCTTTTTTTCCGATGCTGCGCTCCATTGCTCCGGGCGCAGGTCCGTGAGGAATGCCTTTCGGGTGCAAGGTAATATGTCCCTGTTTAATATTATTACGGCTCATAAAATCACCATCTACATAGTATAACACCTCATCACTGTCAATGTTGCTGTGGTTATAAGGTGCAGGAATTGCTTTTGGATGATAGTCATACAAACGCGGACAAAATGAGCACACCACAAAATTATGCGCCTCAAAAGTCTGGTGCACAGGTGGCGGTTGATGAATTCTTCCCGTTATCGGTTCAAAATTATGAATAGAAAAACCATAAGGAAAATTATAGCCATCCCAACCTACCACATCAAACGGGTGTGTAGCATAAACTACTTCATGTATCATTCCTTCTTTTTTAATTTTCATAAGGAAGTTGCCTTTCTTATCGTTTGTCTCCAGATTTCTCGGAAGTTTTAAATCTCGCTCACAAAAGGGTGAATGCTCCAGCAATTGTCCGAATGGATTACGGTAACGTTTAGGAGTATAAATCGGTGAAAATGATTCTAAAAATAACAGCCGGTTATCTTTAGTATCAAATTCAATTTGGTAAATCATTCCGCGCGGAATAATCAGGTAATCACCGTATTCAAAAGGAACATTTCCAAGATAGGTTTTCAGCGTTCCGCTCCCTTTGTGAATGAAAAGCATTTCATCAGCATCAGCATTTTTGTAGAAATAACTTGTCAGTGATTTTGTTGGAGCAGCAAGTCCGAGCAACACATCGTTATTCACTAACATGTATTTTCTGCTCTCCAGAAAATCGGCTGTTGGCTTTACACTAAACCCGCTCAGCAACATGGGGCGGATGTTTTTCTCAACCGCAATTTTTGGCGCAATGCTGTATGATTTTACAATCTCTTTTATCTGCGTTGGGCGGTGAACATGATACAGCAATGACGACATTCCCGAAAAACCTTCCGTTCCGAAAAGCTGTTCGTAATAATATTTGCCGTCTTTGTTTTTAAAAACCGTGTGGCGTTTTTGCGGAATCTTTCCTAGCTTATGATAAATGGGCATGTTTTCTGTTTTGGTGTGGCTAAATTAGACAAACCTTGCCTCACAAAAAAATGAGGTGCATCATGTTTTCTATTAATAGGTAAATTCGTGCGCAAATTATGAAGGTAGTTAAGCAATTTTTATTTTTTATTTTTCTCTGCAATGCTGCAATAGCTCAAGATATTGACTATGCACGAAATGTGATTAATGATTTGTGCGCTCCCGAAATGCATGGTCGCGGCTATGTGAATAATGGGGATGAAGCAGCTGCTCATTATCTGCGCAATCAATTGGAAAAAATGGGGATAACAGCCTTTGATTTCAATTATTACCAGGATTTTAAGATGACCGTAAACACTTTTCCCGAAGCAATGGAAGTGGAAGTTGACGGAAACAAATTAAAACCCGGAATTGATTTTATTGTCTCACCCGACTCGCGTTCTGTAAGCGGAGAATATGATATTATTTACTTGGACAAGTCGGTCATTGGCAATCCGAATAAAATGGATGAATTTGAGAAGACTAATAAAAAAGGAAAAGTTGTGGTGATGGATTCCACGGGCTTTAATAAAGTGCAGAAGGAATATTTTGTTGCTGTTGAACAAAACCCTTTTGAAGCAACAGTTATTATTAAACTTATTCCTGAAAAGCTGACATGGGGCGTATCACAGAACGTTTCTTCTTTTGTAACACTGGAAATTCTGAAAGGCATGTTTCCTGTAAACGCGAAAAAAATAACACTAAACATTATCAATAAATTCATTCCGAAATACGGTTCCCAAAATATTCTTGGTTTTATTGAAGGCAAAACAAAACCCGACAGCAGTATTGTTTTCTCTGCACATTATGATCATCTTGGAATGATGGGAAGTGAAATAATGTTTCCGGGAGCCAATGATAATGCCAGCGGAACTGCTATGTTGCTGAATCTTGCGCACTATTACGCAAAACCTGAAAATAAACCAGATTACACAATAGTATTTATCTTTTTTGGTGCGGAAGAAGCAGGATTGGTTGGTTCAAAATTTTATACTGACAATCCGGTGTTTCCGTTAGAAGAGATAAAATTTCTCATCAACATTGATTTAGCAGGAACCGGTGATGAAGGTATTACCGTTGTGAATGGAAGTGTATTTGAAAAAGAGTTTAACAAGTTGAAAGAGTTGAATGATGCTAAAAAATATTTAGCTCAGGTAAAAGTGCGCGGCAAGGCCGCCAACAGCGACCATTATTATTTTACCGAAAAAGGTGTCCCGGCATTTTTCATTTATACAATGGGTGGAATAAAAGCATACCACGATGTGTATGATAAACCCGAAACACTTCCGTTGACTGAGTTTCAGGACTTGTTTCGTTTACTTACGGATTTTGTAAAAAGTTTATGAAAAAAGAAAATAAACCTCTTTCTAAAGAGGAAATAGACTTGCTTGATAAAAGGCTAAAGTCATATTATCAGAACCCCAAAAATGTTAGAACTTGGGATGAGTTCAAGAAGGATCTTTCAAAAAAACGAAAAGCAACTCGCTAATGTCCAAACTCTATCTCGTCCCCACGCCAATCGGCAACCTTGAAGATATTACGCTGCGTGCTTTGCGTATTTTAAAAGAAGTGGATGTTATTCTTGCCGAGGACACGCGTACTTCCGGGAATTTGTTGAAGCATTTTGGGATAGAGAAAAAGATACAGGCGCATCATCAGCACAACGAACATTTAACCGTTCAGCATATTGCATCACGTATTGCCAACGGAGAAAACATAGCATTGGTAACCGATGCCGGAACTCCCGGAATTTCTGATCCCGGTTTTTTGCTGGTGCGTGAATGCGTGAAAGCAGGAGTAGAAATTGAATGTTTGCCCGGACCAACTGCTTTCGTTCCTGCACTTGTCAACTCCGGTTTGCCTTGCGACCGTTTTTATTTTGAAGGTTTTCTTCCGCAAAAAAAAGGAAGGCAAACGCGTTTGCAATTTCTTGCCACATTGGATTGTACTATTGTTTTGTATGAATCTCCCCACCGTTTATTAAAAGCATTAGAGCAATTAAAAGAAGTTTTTGGTGCAGAACGTAAAGCCTCTGTTTCTCGTGAACTCACCAAAATGTTTGAAGAAACGCAAAGAGGAACCTTGGACGATTTGCTGAAATATTATGAAAGCAAAACGGTGAAGGGGGAGATTGTGATTGTTGTTGCGGGAGCAGATTTTTAGCTCAGAGCTTCAAACCTGTAACCTCTTTCCTTAAAATGTTCCAACACCCTCGGCAACGCATAGCTCATATTCTTAAACGCTTTTTTACTGTCGTGAAAAACAATAATGCTTCCAGGCTTTGCATTTTTTAAAACATTCTGCAAACATTTTTCAGACGAAGTCTCAATATTAAAATCCCAACTCAGTACATCCCAAAGAACCACTGAGTAGTTTGATTTGAGATTTGAGTATTGTGAAAATGTAATCTTTCCGTAAGGCGGACGAAATAATCTCGAATCAACTAATTCAGCGCATTTGGTAGTGTTTGTAAGGTAGTCAGCAGTTTTTGTTTTCCAGCCGTTCACATGGTCAAAGGTGTGGTTAGCAGTTTTGTGCCCTTCAGCCAAAACCTGTTTATACAACTCGTGATTTTCTTGCACATTTTTTCCAATGCAGAAAAAGGTTGCCTTCGCATTATACTTTTTCAGTTGCTCTAAAACGAAAGGAGTTGCTTCAGCAACCGGTCCGTCATCAAAGGTTAAATAGAGTTTTTTCTCTTCAGTTTGAACACGAAAAGCTGCATCTCTTAAAAACCATTTGTAAATAAAAGGAGGACTGACGTAGAACAAATTTCACGAAATTATTTTCTCATTTTCCCTGCATTCTTCTCCATCACAACGTCCAGTTTTTTCTCAATCGTATCTGCTACTTCTTTCTGGTCATAAACCATAGCAAGCGAAAGCGAACGCTGCAACACCGATGAAGCCTGGTCAATATCATCTTCCACCAATTTTATAAAACGTGGCTCCAGTGAGAAATAGTAATTCAACTCATGCTCGTAAATATCCGCCAGTCGCAACAAAATTCCGTTGGCTTTATCAGTTGCATCTGTTTTATAATAGGCTTCAGCAACAGCAATCATCAGAAAGTTATACGGAATAGTTTCGTCAGGCATTTCCTGTAAGCACAAATCCAATACTTTAATGGCAGAATCTTTTTTATTTTCTGCAACCAATGTAGAAGCTAAACGCGCCATATTCAAACGCAGACCGGTTGTTAAACGTACGGTTTCCGGATCCATGTATAGTGAAGGATCTTTCATGCCACCCCATTTGAATTTGGTCATCACATTTTCATACATGTTGGTGGTGTTCACCCTTCCTATTGCACCACTTTCGTTCGCAGTTTTTATCGGAACAATTTTGTAAGTCATTCCTTCCAACTGAAAATAATCTTCCAGTCCGAGGTAATTATCACTGCCAACTGTTACTGCAAAATATACAGGACGCTTCCAGTTGTTGTTGGCCAGAATATCCAGTAAAATCATATCGTTTTTCAAGATGTAGCGTTTGTCTAATTCCCACTCCATTTGTTTCACAACCTGCCCTGCCGCATCTTTAGGAACATAGCCGCTGCTTACTACCTGCGCTGAATCAATTGGAATAAAAAGTCGTTTGGTTGGAACGAAATTGATTTTATTTTCCCCATACTCTTTCTTTGCGTTAGGCGCATCGCTGGCAACAATTTTCATCACTTCACGCAGGTCAACTGCTTTGTCTGTTATCTCCTCAATAGGAAGATAATCGCGTGTTCCCTGGCGGTATTGGTCGGTAGTAAATGAAATAGGTAATGGCTCGGATTCATAAGCCTTTTGTTTCATCTGGTCAATGTACCAATCGGTGTTGAGCAGACTGAGATTAACAACGCGTACATCGGTTCTTATTCCCTCCACATCCTGTGCATACCAAAGTGGGAAAGTATCATTATCACCGTTGGTAAAAAGTATCGCATTTGGTTCGCATGAGTTCAGATAATTCATGGCGAAGTCGCGGGCTGAGTAGCGTCCTGCACGGCTGTGATCATCCCAACCATCTTTTGCCATTATCACCGGAGCGCAAATCAAACAAAGCGCAGTTGCAATTCCTGCCGAAATACCTTGCGGTAGTTTTGTTGCCAGAAAATCAAAAACAGAATATACGCCAAAACCAATCCAGAATGAAAAAGCATAGAACGAAGCTGCATAAGCATAATCACGTTCACGCGGCTGATATGGATATTGATTCAGGTAAACAACAATGGCAACTCCCGTGAAAATGAAAAGTAGAAAAACCACAAAAAAATCTTTTTTATCCTTCGTTAATTGCCAAACCAGACCAAGTATTCCAATGATTAATGGCAAAAGGTAAAATTTATTCATGGCTTTGTTTTCAGCCATGTATTCGGGAAGATTTTCCTGTGAGCCAACCAAGTTCTCGTCAATAAAAGGAATTCCCGTTATCCAGTTTCCTTCCAGTGCGCTTCCGTGTCCCTGAATATTATTTTGTCTTCCCGAAAAATTCCACATGAAATAGCGGAAATACATATGCCCTAATTGGTATTTGAAAAAGAAAGTCAGGTTCTCGCCAAAGGTTGGCATCTCTACTTCTTTTACATCAGGTCTTCCGGTTTTTATTTTTCTGCCCTTAATATCTGCCCAGTTTCTGTAGGCAGATTTGTGGTGCCCTTCCGAGCTGTACATGCGCGGGAAAATGGTGCAGTATTTCGGGTCATAAACAGGAATAGAACCTTTGCGGTCATCTGCAATTAAATACTGGTCTTTGCCGTCTTTGCCTTTGCCCTTGTAGTAAACCAGAGTTCCGTCTTTGTATTTATACTGCTGTTTGTCGTAATCAATTTCTAAAGGCGTGCTGTAATATTGTCCGTAAGCCAAAGGGCGGTCGCCATATTGTTCGCGGTTTAGGTAAGCCAGTAAACTGTAAACATTGGAAGGTTCGTTTTCATTCATCGGTGGTTTTGCCGAAGAACGAATAACAATCATAGCATAAGAAGAATACCCAATTAAGATTACGGTAAGGCAAAGCAGCGCAGTGTTTGCAAGACGCATTCCTTTTTGTCCGGTATAATACAAACCGTAAGTAACCAATGACACAATCACGATTCCGTAAACCAACAACCCAGAATTAAAAGGCATTCCGAAACTGTTTACAAATAGCATCTCAAATTTCGCGGCAATTTTTACAACGCCCGGAATAATTCCGTATTGAATAAAAACCAACAAACCCATTCCTGTGATGAAGGTGATGATAAAACCCTTCCACGAAAACTCATATTTTTTGAAATAGTAAATAAAGGCAAGTGCAGGAATACAAAGCAGGTTCAGCAAGTGAACACCTACAGAAAGTCCCATGAGGTAAGCAATCAGAATAAGCCAGCGGTCGGCATGAGGTTTATCGGCAACACTCTCCCACTTCACCATTGCCCAAACAACGGCAGCGGTAAAGAAAGACGACATCGCATACACTTCGCCTTCCACAGCCGAAAACCAGAACGAATCAGAAAAGGTGTAAGCCAATGCGCCAACAACCCCGCTACCCAAAACAACGATGGTTTTTGCAGTTGTCATTTCACCTTCAGCAAGAGCAGCTTTTTTTGCAAAAGCGGTGATGGTCCAGAACAGAAAGAGAATGGTAAAGCTGCTGCACAGTGCGCTCATAATATTCACCATCATGGCTACTTTGGTAACATCGCCCATTGCAAACAGCGAGAAAATTCTACCCAACATCATAAAGAAGGGTGCTCCCGGAGGATGCCCAACCTGAAGTTTATAAGAAGAGGCAATAAACTCACCGCAATCCCAGAAACTTGAAGTTGGTTCTATGGTAAGCAGGTAAACTGCTGATGCAATTATAAATACAATCCAACCCGTTAGGTTGTTTAAATATTGGTGATTCTTCATCCTGATTTTCTTGGTTTGGCTCGCGAAATTAGAAAAATATCGTTGTAGCTTAACACCTGTTTAATCTTCTCTCTTCACGCTGTATATTTGCATTTCAGAATAAATACTTAATTTTAACCTGCATTTTTCAAATAAATCAGCGTATGAAAAACATATTTTACTCGGTAGGATTACTTTCAATTATTCTTGGCTTAAGCCTCACTTCCTGCACTTCTGATACGATTAATAAATTGCAGGGCGAATGGTTGCTTGTTCCCATTCATGATCCTGCTGATACCTTACATGAAACATGGGAATTTACCAATGATAACAGGATAATTGTGCGACAGAATGGTGCTGAGGTAACTCACGGAGAGTATTCAGTGAAAGCTTCATTTACTGAAACAAGGCTTATCACAACAGGAATGACCGATGTTAATAATTACAACTACTATGATGCCGAGTGGTGGATAGTTGAGTTGAAAGCAAACACCTTATATATAGTTAACGATAAAGACGGTGGTCTTTACAACAGAGAGTTTGAACGTCCATAACCTTTATGTCTAAGGTTAAATCGGGCTTTTTTTGCCAGAACTGCGGAGCGCAAAGCGCAAAATGGATTGGCAAATGCCCTGAATGCGGTGAGTGGAACACTTACGCAGAAGAAATCATTTCAAAACCGGGAAAGAAAGAGGCATGGGAAACCGGGTCAGGAAAATTGTCTGATTCTAAACCAAAGCTTGTTTCTGAAATTAATCAGGGTAGTGGTGAGCAGCGCATTATCACTAATGACAATGAACTGAACCGTGTGTTGGGTGGCGGAATTGTACAAGGTTCTTTAATATTATTAGGCGGTGAGCCGGGCATAGGAAAATCAACCCTTTTATTGCAACTGGCCTTAGCTCCCGGAAAGCTGAAAACCCTTTATATCTCCGGTGAAGAAAGCGAGCAGCAACTGAAAATGCGCGCCACACGCATCAACGAAAACAATACTTCGTGCTACATTCTTACCGAAACAAATACGTCCAAAATATTTGCTCAAATAGGAGCATTGCAACCCGAGTTGGTGATTGTGGATTCAATCCAAACGCTTTCAACCGACATGATCGATTCCTCGCCCGGAAGTATCTCTCAAATTCGCGAATGCGCATCCGAGTTTTTGCGTTTTGCAAAAGAAACATCAACGCCTGTTTTTCTGATTGGGCATATTACCAAAGACGGAAATATTGCCGGGCCCAAAGTATTGGAACACATGGTTGACACCGTTTTGCAGTTCGAGGGCGACCGCAACCATGTTTACCGCATTGTGCGTGCTGTTAAAAATCGTTTTGGTTCTACCCCCGAATTAGGGATTTATGAGATGCAGGCAAACGGCCTGCGCGAGGTAAGCAACCCATCTGAAATTCTGCTTTCGCAACGCGATGATAATTTGAGCGGCATCAGCATTGCCGCTACTATGGAAGGCTTGCGCTCACTGCTTATAGAAATACAAGCCCTAGTAAGCACTGCTGCTTATGGCACTCCTCAACGCTCAACCACCGGTTTTGATAGCCGCAGACTGAACATGCTTTTGGCAGTTCTGGAAAAACGCTGCGGTTTCCGCTTGGGCACCAAAGATGTGTTCCTAAACATAACAGGCGGCATAAAAGTGGACGATCCCGCAACGGACTTAGCTGTTATCTGCGCGGTGCTTTCTTCCAACGAAGACATTGCCATACCCGGCAATGTTTGTTTTGCTGCCGAGGTCGGCCTTTCAGGCGAAATTCGTCCCGTTACCCGCATTGATGCCCGCATTGCCGAGGCAGAAAAATTGGGCCTGGAGAGAATATTTATCTCCGCCTACAGCAAGGGTATCGACACCAAAAAACACAACATCGAAATTGTGAAAGTGAAAAAGGTGGAAGATGTTTTTTCTGCCTTGTTCGGGTAGCGTTAAAACTCCGAACTATATCCCTTCGTCACAGCCTCCTGCACAATCGTCTTTTTCACCACACCCAAAAATGTATTGTTGTAGCGGAATAGCTCCAGCTTATCCTTCTTGCGTTTCAGAAATTCCTCACGCTTTTGGCTTAGCATTTTTATAATCGAGATATATTCCTGCCGCTCGCTTATCTTATCTTCTACAAGCGTTTTCAGATCCTCATCGCTTATCTGTTCCATTTTTGGCGGAAGAAATTTGCGGTCTATTTTTGAGTAGTTGATGGTTTGTTTACTCGAGAGGTCAACCAAATCCCAACCGTAATTTTTACCCTGATACAGTTTGGTGCCTTTTAAAAAACTGCGGGCTTCCGTTTCCCAGTCGCTCACCGTGTTGGTAAGCACATCCAGTCGCTCCTGTGTATCAAAGCGGTCTTTTCCCGTTTCACCATAATAAATGTAGGTATTGTTAATAGCGCTGTTGGCTTCCACCAACAAATCGTTGTGGTAGCTTTTTTCAAACACAATATTATTTCCGGCATTCAAAAGAATGTTGGCATACGTTCCGTTCCCCACTTCGGCAAGGTCTTTCCACTCACCCTCGTCCCTGCCGCTGGTAATGTTGGGAAAGTAGAGCGAATGAATTTTTATCCCGCTTTTTACCGCGCTCTCGGCAGCCTTGCGGTAATCATAGCCATTGCTCAGCGGTCCGTTACCCACCAGAAAAATAAGTTTAATAGCCTCGTCATCCTTACTCCAACTGAATTCGTTCACCGCTTCCTTCAGCGCATTGCCGAAATACACCTTTCCCTTGGTAGCATTGTCTTTGATGGTAAACATTTCATTGGCAACAAAGTCAATGTCGGTAGTAAGATCCGATGCAATTTTTATGTAAGCATTCTCTTCCTTAAAGCTTGGGCGGCCAAGCAGCATCAACCCTATGCGGTAATTGGGTTCGGGCTTTAGGCGCGAAATATCGTTGTTAATTTCCCAAAAATTATTGCGCACAGATGAGAGCAGTCCCGTAGTGCTGGAGCTAATGTCAACAATAAAAACAATGTCTAAAGGCGGTGATTTTGTTTCCTGTGAAAAAACCGAAAATGCCACCAGCAGGACTGCAAAAAAACTGCTGAAAAACTTACTCATATATAGTGTCCTGTCGTGCAAAGCGGTTGAAACGCAAAAGTAGGCAATAAAGTTTTACCAAATAAATACCTTTGCCCACATGGATGAAGCATTTGAAAACGAATGGAAAATAGTTGTTGCCCGCATAGAGCAACAGTTTGGCGAAGACATTGACCTGCAGGGAATATTGTTTCTCGTAGGCGTTCAGGAGTTGGGACAAGGTTTTCGCAAGTTCAGCAAAGACGAAAAACTGAACGTAATGCATGTAGCCATCTGCACACTGTTAACCAACTACGGCTACTACGAGTTTGAAGGCACTGATGAAGAAGGCTGGCCCCATTGGAAAGCCACCGAAAAGCTACCCTCACTTAAACCCGGCCAGCAAATGCGCCTGATGAAAGAGGCGTTGATAGAGTACTTTAAAGAAGATGGGATATAAAAAAGGCTTCGGATACCCGAAGCCTTCTTAATAGTATAAAATTGTCCTTTTAAGGTCTTACAATAATTTTCTCTACTTCCTCTCCAGCTTCCAGTTCTACATAACCTTCAGGGTCGCCATCTACAAACACTTTAAGAATACCGGGATTTGCAAATGAAAAACGAGCAGTACCATCGGTTAGAGTTGTTTGTTCCTCCTCAATTATACATGGTCCGTTTTGTACATTTTCTACAGGGTCGCAAGTAAGAAAAACTAAAGATCCAACAACAGGTTCTTCCAATGAATCTTGTAAAACGATTAATACCTTACAAGTTCTGTCTTTTTTACATCCTATAACTCCCAAACCAATAACTCCGGTTAAAAGAATAAGGCTTAAAATTGCTCTGAATTTCATTAATATCTTTATTTAATAATTAATATTGTGTGCGCTTCCGTTTTGCGCGAAACAAAATTAATAAAAATTAAACACCATGCTAAAATCTTTTATTTCGTTTGCGTTAAGCCTTGTTGCCTTTCTAACTGTTACTGCACAAAACGGGAAGGAACCTGTGGTACAGATCTCCACCAATTACGGCATTATTAAGGTAAAACTCTATAACGAAACCCCTGTTCACCGCGATAATTTTCTGAAATTAGTGAAAGAAGGCAAGTATGAGGAAACGGATTTCCACCGTGTCATCAATACCTTTATGATACAGGGCGGTGAAGTGAAGGGTGGCGGAAAGATGAAAACACTGCCGGCAGAGATTGTTCCCGGAAAATATCACAAACGCGGAGCCTTAGCCGCAGCCCGTGAAGATGATTTGGTTAATCCTGATAAGGAGTCTTCGCCTTCTGAGTTCTACATTGTAGTAGGTAAAATTTATGAGTATGATATGATGGACCGTATTGGCGAGCGCATGGGATATAAGTTCAATGAAGAACAGAAAAGGGTTTATTCAACAACAGGAGGCGCACCTCATTTAGATGGTGCTTACACCGTTTTCGGTGAAGTAATTGCAGGCATGGATATAGTGGATAAAATTGCTGCAGCCCCTGTCAATGGCGAAACCCCGCTGGAAGTTATTTCAGTGAAAATGAAAGTTGTTGAATAAAAGGCCAACCGTATATGAGTTTTCGCATCAATAGTTTTGAAGAATACCAAAATGAATACACCAAAAGCGTTGAAAACCCTGAGCAATTCTGGGCTGATAAAGCCGAACACTTTTTGTGGCGCAAAAAGTGGGATAAAGTTCTGGAATGGAATTTCACGCAGCCCGATGTAAAATGGTTTATTGGTGGCAAACTTAACATCACAGAGAATTGCCTTGACCGCCACTTAGCTAAAAGAGGTAATCAAACAGCCATAATCTGGGAGCCTAATAATCCAAACGAAGAAGTCAGAAAACTGACTTACAACGAACTGCATGAAGAGGTTTGTCGCTTTGCCAATGTTCTTAAAAACAACGGAGCAAAAAAAGGCGACCGCGTTTGTATTTATATGCCCATGGTTCCGGAGTTGGCAATTGCAGTTTTGGCGTGTGCAAGAATTGGCGCCATTCATTCTGTAGTGTTTGGCGGCTTCTCATTCAGCTCCCTTGCCGACAGAATAAATGATGCCGAGTGCAATATTGTTGTAACAGCTGATGGTGGCTACCGTGGTGCAAAAGACATTCCGCTAAAAGCAATCGTAGATGAGGCATTGCAAATCTCTCCTTCGGTGCAAAAAGTAATTACTCTGAAACGTACCGAGATACCAGTGAACATGCAAACGGGAAGAGATGTCTGGTGGCATGATGAAGTTACGAAAGCAAATTCAGATTGTGTAGCAGAAGAAATGGATTCAGAAGACAAACTCTTTATCCTTTACACATCCGGCTCAACAGGAAAACCTAAAGGAGTGGTGCATACAACCGGAGGCTATATGGTTTATACAGCCTATACTTTTCAGAATGTGTTTCAATACAAGAACCCCATCCCTAACCCTTCCCCGAGGGGGAAGGGGAGCAACCCTGCTTCACACAATTCCTCTGAAAGACCGAATAGTCCACGGTATCACACTACCGATTCTCAAATGTGGAATTTGTTACAGGACAAAGCTGTTGCAATGAGGAATAATCCTACACAAGCAGAGGCTGCCTTGTGGCAGTCATTAAGAAAACATGGAACTGAGTATCATTTCAGAAGGCAACAAATAATTGATCGTTTTATTGTTGACTTTGTTTGCCTTGAAAAATCATTAGTGGTTGAGGTAGATGGTGACATTCACGACTATCAAAAAGAAGAAGATGAACAGAGAACATTTTGTCTGAATGAGAAAGGATTTAAAGTAGTTCGATTTAGAAATGAGGAAGTGCTTCATAATATAGATGAGGTTTTGAAAAAAATTAAAGAAGAACTCAAATCATTACCATCCAACAAGAAGGAAAGTGCGTTGGAACTCTCCCCCTTTGGGGGAGCCGGAGGGGGTGTGGAAGTTTTTTGGTGTACAGCAGACATTGGTTGGGTTACAGGGCATAGTTATTTAATCTACGGTCCCTTACTTTCGGGCGCAACAACCCTGATGTTTGAAGGCATTCCAACCTTTCCCGATGCCGGAAGATTTTGGAGTGTGATTGATAAACACAAGGTCAATATCTTTTATACCGCACCAACTGCCATCCGTTCGTTACAGGCAATGGGACTGGATTTTGTGAAACCGTATAAATTGGATTCGCTGCGTGTGCTTGGCAGTGTTGGTGAACCGATTAACGAAGAAGCATGGCATTGGTATGACGAAAATATCGGTAAGAAGAATTGCCCGATTGTAGATACCTGGTGGCAAACCGAAACAGGTGGCATTATGATTTCGCCTTTAGCCGGAATTACTAAAACAAAACCATCGTTTGCAACACTACCGCTTCCCGGCATCCAACCGGTTCTATTGGATGAAAAAGGCAATGTATTGGAAGGAAATAATGTGGAAGGTCGCTTGTGCATGAAGTTCCCCTGGCCTTCTATTATCCGAACTACCTATGGAAACCATGAGCGTTGTCACGATGCCTATTTCTCGCAATTTAAAGGCTACTATTTTACAGGCGATGGCTGCAAACGCGATGAAAATGGCTATTACAGAATAACCGGAAGGGTAGATGATGTGATAAAAGTTTCAGGGCATTTATTGGGAACAGCCGAAATTGAAAATGCCATTAACGAGCATCCCGATATTGTGGAGAGTGCAGTAGTTGGTTTTCCGCATGATATTAAAGGTTGGGGTATTTATGCCTTTGTAATTGATGAACACGGAAGAACTGATACCGAAGAACTGAAAAAAGAAATTATCGCCACCGTAAATAAATTCATGGGAGCTATTGCTAAACCCGACAAAATACAAGTGGTGAAAGGTTTACCCAAAACCCGCAGCGGAAAAATAATGCGCAGAATTTTGCGCAAAATTGCCGAAGGCGATGTTGCCAACCTTGGGGATACATCAACGCTGCTCGACCCTGCTGTAGTGGATGAAATAAAATCAGGTGCGTTTTAGTTAGAACGCAGATGACGCGGATTGAGCGGATTTGCACTGATTTTAAAATCCGTTTATATCTGTTAAATCTGCGTCATCCGTGTTCCATTCAAAACATAATTTCTACTTTCGGCAAACCAAAATAAAGACTTGCTCACGCTCGACCAGATAAAAGCCCCAATTGCTGAGGAAATGGATTCATTTGAATCGCATTTCCGCGATTCAATGAAGAGTAATGTTGCGCTGCTGGATAAAATCACGCACTATATTGTTAAACGCAAGGGCAAGCAGATGCGTCCCATGTTTGTTTTTCTGTCTGCCGGAATGTGCGGAGGAATTAATGATTCAACTTTTCGTGCAGCAACCTTGATTGAACTGTTGCACACTGCTACGTTGGTTCACGATGATGTGGTGGATGACTCCAATGAGCGCAGAGGTTTTTTTTCCGTGAATGCACTTTGGAAAAACAAAATTGCAGTGTTGGTTGGAGATTATCTGCTTTCGCGCGGCTTATTGCTTTCAGTTGAAAACAAAGAACATCGTTTGCTCGGAATTGTAAGTAACTCGGTTCGCGAAATGAGCGAAGGTGAATTATTGCAAATTGAAAAAGCCCGCAAACTGGATATTGACGAAACGGTTTACTTTGAGATCATCCGCCAGAAAACAGCTTCGCTCATTGCATCGTGCTGCAGTTGCGGTGCCGCTTCCGTTTCTGATGACGATACGTTAGCAGAAAAAATGCGCCTCTTTGGCGAATATGTTGGCATTGCCTTTCAGATAAAAGACGATTTATTTGATTACGAACTTGCCAACGAAACCGGAAAACCCAGCGGCATTGACATCAAAGAAAAGAAGATGACACTTCCTTTGATCTTCAGTTTGAATAAATCAACTAACAGTGAAAAGCGCCACATCATTAACATTGTGAAAAATCACAATACGGATATGCAGAAAGTGGCGGAGGTAATTGAGTTTGTGAAACAGAAAGGCGGCATTACTTATGCTGAACAAAAAATGCACGAGTATCAAACACGGGCATTAAAAATGCTGGAAGATTTTCAGGAAAGCAGTTACAAGACTTCACTTGCTGAACTTGTGCAGTTTGCCACAAGAAGAAAAAAGTAAAACCCACCCCAACCCTCCCAAAGGGAGGGCTTATCCATCGCACATGCCATCACAATTTGGCATATGTGAAAGTCCCCCTTCGGGGGATTTAGGGGGTCAATAATTGTTTCACAATTTTAGAAATCACACTTCCATCTGCTTTGCCGCTTAGCTCTTTGGTGGCAGCACCCATTACTTTTCCCATGTCGGCAGGTGAAGATGCACCAACAGTTGTAATGATATTCTGAAGAATAGCTTTCAACTCATCTTCACTCATTTGTTTAGGAAGATAGTTTTCGATAACGGCAGCTTGCGCTAATTCAACATCGGCAAGTTCTTGTCTGTCTTGACCAACATAAACATCCGCAGTTTCTTTGCGCTGTTTCACCATTTTTTGCAAAGCTTTTAGTTCCGTTGCTTCGCTCTGTCCTTCGGGTGAAGTTTTTAGAAGCAGTAATGCAGATTTGATAGCACGTAATGCTTCCAGTTTTGAAGCATCTTTTGCAAGCATGGCCGTTTTAATGTCGTTGTTGATTTGGTCGGTTAGGTTCATATGGTTTCTATTTAGTGATTTGGTTATGTGTCATGCTGTGCGTAGTCGAAGCATTAATTATTATTGCCCTTCGACTACGCTCAGGGTGACAATTAATTTTCGTTAGCCACCTCTTTTAAAACTTCTGGATTCATTTCGTGTTTGCCTTCAAATGTAACAATGTTGTAGCTGAAGCCTGCATTATCAAGCATCTTTTTGTAGTCTTCTGGTTTCAGGTATTCTAGATATTCGTCCTGATGACCATATACTACTGTGGTGGGAATAGCGCGGAAACGGTTTCCATGAATACTTAAATCTACATCTACCGGAAAAGTACCTGCCCAAAGAATAAGTCGGTTTACTTTTACACTGCTTTGTGCCAGCCAGCGGCAAATAGTTGCAGTGCCCTGCGAAAAGCCAAGTAGATTCAATTTTACTTTGTTGAAGTCAACAGAGGTAAAAAGTTTTTCAAACAACTTATTCAAAAAGTTGAGGTAATCTGCTACTTCATGTTCGCGGTCTTCTTTGAGATCGGAAGAGCG
>JAGVLY010000033.1 GCA_020054035.1 Bacteroidia bacterium
GTTGGTGGAAGGCTATTGAATTCACACCTGCAAATTTAAAGCTATATCCCATTTTGCAAAGCTATAAAACTTTGCGACCTAAGTGCCTATACCAATTGATTTATTTAGTGATTTATTGATTTGTAATTATTTAGAAATGAATATTTTTTCGCTGTATGAATTAGTTAAATTATTGATATTGACAGTAACTATGCCTTCTGCAAGCCCTGTCATAACAAGACTGAAAACCCAATGAGGTTCTATTACCTTGCTTATAATTTCTTTACCTTCTATATTGTAAACCGTTAAAACTGCCTGCTCATTTAGTGCAGAAGCATCAATATTAATATGGTCACCAAAGCCTGATATTTTTACAGGTTTTTCAATCGCAGTTTCAATTCCTGTGATAGTTTGTTCCGAATATTTTGCAAGAAAAATATCAGCACCTGCTGTGGCGGTAAGATTGCTTGTGTTTGCCGATGGCTCAAAGTCGGCAAGGTTGCTTTTGAATGAACCTGCAACATATACTTCATCTGCATTGGGGGCTACAATGCCGTAAACAATATCATCGGTTGAACCGCCAACGGCAAAGCCCCATTGATATTGCCCCACACTTTTGTAACGTGCTATAAACAGGTCTTTCCCGCCTTGTGTTGAATAATTTACTTCACCTGTTCCGGGGTCTAAATCAATGGGTATTGCGGGTGAAGAAAAACTTCCGCTAACGTAAACATTGCCCTGCATATCGGCAGCCACACGACAGGTTGTTGCATCTTCATCGGCTTGCAGCGCAAACACCCATCCGAAGACTGCATCACCGTCTAATTTTAAAACAAAGCGTTTTCCGTTTTGGGTGTTCATGTGGTGCTCACCTGAACTTGGGTCGTAATCAACTTTGGCGTTTTTGGTAAGCCCGGTGATATAGACTTTTGTATCACTGAATTTTGGGTTATTACTAACTGCAATTCCGTAGCCCGTTGTTTCCTGTCCGCCACTGAGCGGCCCGCCAATGTTTACCGCCCAACGGTAATCACCCGATGAAGTATAAGAAGCAATAAACATATCGCCTGCACCGTGTTTGGTAAGTTCTGCCACACCTGCACCGGGGTTAAAATCAACATCACCTGTTGATTCAAAGCCTCCGGTTACAAACAGATTTCCGTTGTAGTCGGTTGCTATGCCTTGTCCGGCATCATGGCGGCTGCCACCTATTTTAAATGCCCAATTGTATTGTCCGGCATTATTGTATTGTGCAATAAAAATATCATTGTAATAAAAGCCGCTTGGATTAGAAGGGTTGTTTAATAAAGCCGTTCCCGTACTTGGGTCAAAATCAACATCTGCACCCTGAAAAGCACCTGTAACCGTAATGTTGCCCTGGTTATCGCTTGTAACAGCACCAACTTTGTCAACACCTGCTCCCCCTATATTAAATGCAAAAATAAATTGTGCATTTGCATCGTATTTGGCAACAAATACATCCTGAACGCCATTTGAATTTAAAACGGCAGAACCGTTAGGATTGAAATTAATTCCTGTTCCGGTAAAAACTCCTGTGATGCAAGGTTGTTCAGAAGCATCAAGTGCTATTGAATACCCTGTATCATCATCAGCCCCGCCTATTTTTATTACCCATAAAAAAGTTCCTGTGCTGCTGTATTTTGCAAGAAAAATATCGTTGTTGCCGGAAGAGGTGAGGTTATAGATTAGTGCTGAGGGGTCAAAATCTACTGTTCCTTTGAATGCTCCTGTCAGGTAGGAATTGCCCAAGCCATCAACTGCTACTGCGTATGCTGTTTCATCATCTGCTCCGCTTGCAGCATTTGCCCAATCACAAGCGGGTTGCTGTGCAAAGGCTTTAAGGGCATAGCAGGTGCTGATGATAAAGAGAAGTAAAAGGATAAAGAGCAGTTTGTGTTTCATTATAGCTTATGCCGGTGTAATTATAGGAGCGGGTAGTAATAGTAGTTCGCCTAAATTCACATTCACATCACCAGCTATTTCAATCTCTACTGTTTTAGTTCGGTAGCCTTCGGCTGATACTTCTAAGGTGGCTGCGCCTGAGTAGCCTGTTTCTATTTCAAACGCTCCGTTTGCGGCTGAGGTGGTTTCTTTTTCGGCTTCCACTAATAAAATGGTTGCACCTTCTATTATTACATTTCCTGCGGCATTTGAACCAACAATAATTCCGCTTATGGTTATTTTACTATCGCTGATATATACCACACCCCATTGGCGTGCGTTTTCGCGTTTGCTTTCTATGGTTTCTTCGTTATAAACCGTTTCTATCTCGTCCCATATTTTGCGGATAACGCCATCTGCTTCTTCTATCATATTTTCTACAGCCTCTTGCAGGCTATCAAGATGGTCGTCATTATCGCTTTGGTTGGTAAGTGCATTGCTAAAACCGGTAAGGCGCAGTTGCACCTGAGCAAGAGTAGGCATGGGCAGGGGAGTTCCGCCTAATGCCACGCGGGCATTTTCGCCTGTTACGGTATTTTCTGCTGCACTAACAATATCTTGTTCGCTAACTAATGCAGGAACTTTTGGATTGCTTACTGCCAGTCCGTAGCCCGCCAATACGGTTGCATTCATTTCTTTGCGTTCAACGGCCATCATTACCGTTTGCAAAAAATGACTGGTGTATATTTTGCAATCGGACTGCGCAGTGTTTTTATCTACTGTGCTTTGTTGCATTACAATTTCAAAAGCCAGTATGGCATCCATGCCTGCTTTAAAAAGTGGGTAGATAGCTAAGAGTCTTGCAAATGTAGGAGAGCGTAAAACAGCGGCATTTACCGCATTGGCGTTTGCTTTAGTATGGGCTACGCGAAGGGCGGTAAGGCGGCTTGGATTGCTTTGGGGTAGTTTGCGTGAAATGGATGTCATTGTTTCAAGGTTTTAGCTTAATTAATTGATTATGAACCGTAAAGTGGATAAAAAATGAATTTTTTGATCATTTTCTGAACGGAAACCTGACAAAAAATTGATTTTATGTATGCTATCCGTTCTGAAACCTGACAGATAATGCATCAGGTGTATGCTTTCTGAACCGATAGTATTGAGAAAATGAAAAATATACCTGCTATCCGACCCGACAGGTAGTATATAACGCATTTTATGTCCGCTTTCTGAACGGAAAATGGGTAGCAAATTCATTTTTAGTTCATTTTCCGTTCTGCTACCAATCATATCCATCCACTTTTCAGCAATAACATCTGCGGATGTAACTAAATACTGCATTATTGATTGGTTAGCCTTACGGAAAGGTTTTACAAACTTTAAAAGTTTGTAAAACTTTGATACTGCACCATCACTTTGCATATCGCTGAACTTGCATAAATAAAAGACGAACCCTTGTTTTATCACGATGGCAAATGTGTGTCAGTAAATTTGTAGCGCAAAAACAATTTTGTGTAGTTTTATACAATCCGAACGACCACTTTTGTGCACTTCGACAGGCTCAGTGTGACGGTGTGCGAAAGGGGTCATGTGTGTGCCCTGAATGGCAAATATAGTTCTTTGAATTAGAAGAAAAACCCAGAGGGTGTAAGTCCCTTATGCGCTCCATAGCATGGAGAAGCATTA
>JAGVLY010000098.1 GCA_020054035.1 Bacteroidia bacterium
ATCTTCTTCACTCATGCCACCGTATTTCACACCTTTTGCGGCTTCCTGATTCAATCTGCGTCCCATTTCGGCATCATCGGAATTGATGGCAACGGTAACACCCTGTTCGTTCAAAATCGCAGCATTGTAAGGAATGGCTTCGGCAACTTCATACTTATAAGCCCACCAGTCGGAAAAGGTAGAAGCGCCCACACCGTGCGCTTTCATTTTGTCAGCTACTTTATAACCTTCGAGAATGTGCGTGAAGGTATTTACTTTAAAGCCCATTGAATCGGCAACGTGCATCAGCATATTTATTTCGCTCTGCACGTAAGAGTGGCAGGTGATGAAACGTTTTTTGTTCAGGATTTCCACCAGGGCATCGAGTTCAATATCTCTGCGCGGAGCACCGGAAGAGCCTTTTTGTTTTGCAGAGGTTGCGTTGTAATTGCTGAATGATTTTTCATACTCTTTTGCACGAAGAAACGCATCGTAATACACCTGTTCTACACCCATCCTTGTTTGCGGAAAACGAACTGTTCTGTCATCACCCCAGTTGCTTTGCTTCACGTTTTCACCCAAAGCAAATTTGATAAAGCCATCTGCGTTTTCAATTTTTAATTTCTCGGGAGTAAGTCCCCAGCGCAGTTTTATTAAAGCACTTTGTCCGCCAATAGGATTGGCTGAACCGTGCAGTAATTGCGAAGCCACCACACCACCTGCCAGCTGACGATAGATATTTATGTCTTCAGAATTTACCACATCACCAATTCTCACCTCGGATGAAGAAGCCTGTGCACCTTCGTTCACACCTTTGCTGATGGCAATGTGCGAGTGCTCGTCAATGATGCCCGCAGTCAGGTGTTTACCCGTTCCATCAATCACTTTTGCATTTTCAGTTCCGGAAATATTTTTACCGATTACTGAAATCTTTCCGTTTTCAATCAGCACATCGGTGTTTTCCATTTTTCCCGAATTCTCGTTGGTCCAGACGGTGGCGTTTTTAATTATTACCGTTTCCTGCTTAGGCTGCTCGCTCCAGCCATAAGCCATAAACGGATAAACCAATTTTCCGATTTCTTTTGGCTTATTATCTGTGCTGTCTTTTTTTGCTTTTTCTATGAATGCTTCTTTGTAAACCGCTTTCCAGTCGGTCCATGTTCCGGCAGGCAACTGGCATCTTCCGCTCAGTTGTTTGTCTTCTATAACTCCGCTCATCCGTATTAAATCAGTTTTGCCTTTTTCAACCGGAAAAGAAAGTGAAACAATTTTTTTGTCCACCGAAATATCGCCTGAAGTGGGAACGGTATCGGAGTATAAAACTTTCAGTGATGGCTTGCGGTCTTCGCCTTCAATCTTCAGTTTGTAGGTTACACTGCCACCGATTGTTAAATCGTATGTTCCGCGAATATCCTGCACTTCCAGCGGATTTACTTTGTAGTAAATTCCGTCCACCCAATTTTCGAGAATGATGTTTTTCTTGTCGAAAAGATTGGCGGAGGTGATGATGAAATTAGCTTTCAGTCCGGGCTTCAGGCTGCCGACCATATTTTCAACACCAATTAATTTAGCAGGAGAATACGTAATTGCTTTCAATGCTTCGGTTTCTGTAAGCCCGAGTTCAATGGCTTTGCGCAGGTTTTTCCAGAATTTGGAAAGGTCTTTCAACCCATCGGAAGTGATGGCAAACGGAATTTTATTTTTTTCAAAAGCAGCGGGATTGGTTGGTGCCATTTCCCAGTGTTTTAAATCATCAAGATTTACAATCAGTGCATCATATGGGTCTTCCACATCATAAGGGTCGGGGAAGTTCAGCGGTAAAATGAAGGAAGCATTAGTAGCTTTCATTTCGTCTATCCTGCGGTATTCTGTTCCGCTGCCTTTAATGATGTATTGTTTACCAAACTCATCACCAACTTTATCGGCACGAAGTGCAGAAAGGAAATCATCGGTTTCAAAAATCTGTGGCAGAGATTGGGTTTCGTTCCATGATTGCAAAGACAGATTTTTTTCTGCTGTATTGTTTTGCGCATACCATTGTGCATCAAGATAAGTTTGACGCAACAGTGCAATAGATCCCATCAGCGAAGAAGGATAGTCCTGCGTTGAGTTTCCTTTTTTGAAGGAATAACAAGCGGTTACTTTTTCTTTTAATAAGAGTTTGTTTTCTTTTCCATCTCCTAATAAAACAAATGCGGAAGTGCCGCGGGCAATGCCATCTTGTTGCAAAGTAAGCACCGAGCCAAAGCCGTTTTTTCTGAGTTCTTCCGCTTTTTTTGCATCGGCAGCAAATGCGGAAGCAGCATTGAACTCAGGCTTCAGTGTCTGGTTCCAGGCATAAGCACCTTTGGTTTTGCTTTCCATTTGCGGACCCTGAACATTTTCTTTTTTCACTTCGGGCATGCCGTATGAAGTATAAACATCCACCAAGGAAGGGTAAATAAATTTGCCTTTCAAATCAGTAACAACTGCGCCTTCGGGAATTTTTATGCCTTTGCCTGCGGCTTCTATTTTTCCTTCTTTGATGAGCAGCGTTGCGCTGTCAATCCTGGTTTGGTAATCGGTGAAAATCCTGGCGTTGGTGAATGCATAGTATAGTTTGTTGTTCTCACGTGTTCCGTTCACGGGGAAAGTTTCCTGTGCGAAGGAGTTAAGAAAGCAGATTGCGAAATGCAGAATTAATAGAAGTAGTATTTTTTTCATCCGAAGGAATAATGTTGAAGAGCCAAAGATAGAATTTGAAGGGAATTAGGGCTTGTTAAAAAATGCAAAAACCTTTACTGATGAGAGTAAAGGTTTTTGCAAAAAATTAATGATGTAAGTATTAAAGAATCAACATCGCATCGCCATAGGTGAAGAAGCGATATTTTTCTTTTACTGCCTGTCTGTAGGCTTCCATCAGAAAATCAAAACCTGCAAATGCTGAAACCATCATCAACAGGGTTGATTGCGGAGTATGGAAATTAGTAACCATGCAGTTTGCCACGCTGAAATCATAAGGAGGGAAAATGAATTTGCTGGTCCAGCCATCGTAAGGTTTTACGTGACCTGTTGTAGCAACCGATGATTCAATAGCACGCATTACAGTTGTTCCAACTGCGCAAACTTTTTTCTTGTTGTCTTTTGATTTGTTGATGATGTCGCAGGCTTCCTGAGTAATAATTACCTGCTCTGAATCCATTTTGTGTTTGGTCAAATCTTCTACTTCAACCGGACGGAACGTTCCTAATCCAACGTGCAGTGTTACTTCTGAGAAATTCACACCTTTCAGTTCAAGGCGTTTCAGCAACTCGCGGCTGAAGTGCAATCCCGCTGTTGGAGCAGCTACTGCACCTTCGTGTTTTGCAAACACTGTCTGGTAGCGCTCTTTATCGTCTTCTTCGGGTTTGCGTTTGATGTATTTAGGCAGTGGAGTTTGTCCCAATGCTTCAATTGTTTTTTTGAATTCAGGATATTCTCCGTCAAAAAGAAAACGCAATGTTCTTCCGCGTGAGGTAGTGTTGTCAATTACTTCGGCTACTAATGAATCGTCATCACCGAAATACAATTTGTTGCCGATACGGATTTTACGGGCAGGGTCAACCAAAACGTCCCAAAGACGGCTTTCGCGGTTCAGTTCGCGCAACAGGAATACTTCAATGTTTGCACCTGTTTTTTCTTTGTTGCCGTAAAGACGGGCAGGAAAAACCTTGGTGTTGTTCAATATCATGGTATCGCCATCTTTGAAGTAATCTTTGATGTCTTTAAATTGTTTGTGCTCGATTGTTTTCTTTGCACGGTTCAACACCATCAGGCGGGCTTCATCCCTGTTTTTAGCAGGGTGCATTGCGATAAGGTCGTTGTTGAATTTGTATTTAAACTGGGATAATTTCATATTAAGTTACGGCTTAATTTTAGAGGTTAATAATTTTGAAAAGGGGTGCGAAGATAATACAAGAAAATGCCGATGGCGGAAATATTTTACAACCTGCTAATTAGGCAGTAGTTACAGTTAAATTTTGCCTGAAAATTGCCAGAAAAGATGATTTTTTATTCTTACACCATGATAAAGGTAGATACCTATCTTATTGTTTGAGGTAACATCAATTTAATTAGCCTTTTAATATTTCCTGTTTAGTAGTCCTATATTCGAATTTATATATTTCAATTGGTATAGGCACTTAGGTCGCAAAGTTTTATAGCTTTGCAAAATGGGATATAGCTTTAAATTTGCAGGTGTGAATTCAATAGCCTTCCACCAAC
>JAGVLY010000015.1 GCA_020054035.1 Bacteroidia bacterium
GTTGGTGGAAGGCTATTGAATTCACACCTGCAAATTTAAAGCTATATCCCATTTTGCAAAGCTATAAAACTTTGCGACCTAAGTGCCTATACCAATTATCTTTTTTGCCAAAGGCTTTGTCTAAATGGTATTTTAAATAATAGTGTTCAACCTTTTTCATCAGCGGATAATCTTTCGGGTCTTTATTCAATCCGTACCAGTCACGCACCATCATTTCGGGGTACAGCAAATCAATAGGACACTCCACAAACACAGGTCCCGGAATGCCATTCTGTGCTTCGTAAAACGCACGCTGAATAGTTGAGGCAAGGTCGCTGACTTTAGTAACAACAGTAGTCCATTTTACATTTGGTCTCATCAGACTTTGCTGGTCAATATCCTGTAATGCACCACGACCGCGCAGAACAGTTGCTGTTGCGCCACCTAATAATATCAGAGGAGATTGTGCCATCAATGCATTGCGTATAGCTGTCAACGTATTGGTTACACCCGGACCTGCGGTAACAGCTGCTACTCCGGGTTTTCCTGTTAAACGAGCTGTAGCATCGGCAGCAAAAACGGTAGTGGCTTCGTCACGCACATCAATTACGCGTATGCCGGCTTTTTTAGCTTCTACAAAAATCGGAGATATGTGCCCTCCGCAGAGTGTATATAGAAATTCGGTTCCGTTGGATTTTAGAACATCTGCAATTATTTTTCCTCCATTCATGGTTCAGTATTTTAAACACAAATAACGGAAAAGAATAATGAATGAGGGAATAACCTGCTGTAAATCATCTTAATTAATTATCGGTTGTTAAAAACTTAGCACAGTATTTTATTTTGGCGGAATTATTGCAGGATATATTTGCAAAAAAAATAATTAAATGAAAACAACAACTCTATTTTCAATCTTCTCAATTCTTTCAGTTAGTGCTATTGCACAACATTCCGTTAGCCTTAAATCAGGCGTTACGGTAAAAGGTTATGTTACCGGTATTGCAGCAGGCGTTTTAAGCATTGATGCTGACGGTAAAATGATGAGCTATAAAGTGGATGAAATAAAAACTATTGACTTTACTGCTGCTGCTGCTACAAGCGCATCAGAAAGTGGAGTAATGGAACAAAAGTTTACATCAACAGATGGCTTGTATGTTGTGAAATATAAAATGAAAGGAAGAACAGTTTCAAAAGGCTGCAAAATTGTAATAGGTACACAGGACAAAGGAACGGTGGTAGTTGATGTTGTAATTGACAAATACGGGAACGTAATTAAAGCAACACCGGGTGCACCGGGTTCATCAACCACTAATGATGATTACCTGTTTACAAAAGCGCAGAAATTTACTCAGGAAATAAAATTTGATAACGTGCCGACTGCCCCTCTTGAAACAAAAGGAACAGTAACATTTACGTTTTAAGGATGTGAGAAAGTTAGAAGGTTAGAAAGTGAGAATGGACTTTCTAACCTTCTTGCTTTCTAACCTTCTCACTTTTTTGGTTCTTCACCTTTTTATTTATCGGCAGAGGCGGAAAGAAATACCGCACATCAAATGTGAGGTATGATCCGTTTAGCTTCATAATCACATTTTCACGTGTTGAACTGGTTTTATAATAGCTAAGACTATCATTGTAAATTTGAACGAATGGCCGTTGAAACGAAGCACCGATATAGAAGTAACCTGATTTAATAGTCCTGTATTCAAAACCCAGATTAGCTAAAACACCTGACTGAAAAACACCGTTTCGTTGTGAATAATTATTGAAATATGTTCCGAATGTGTGTATATCCGAAACAAACATATCCAATGATAAACCTGCAGAGGCATTCATGTAGAGCTTGTCTGCAAGCCTTATAAATACAAGCGCACTTACCGGTATCTGATAGTTTACGATCCCGAAATCGCTGCTCCCGGTAAATGTGTCGGTTTTAAATTCAAGATCGTAGTTGCGTTTTACATAATTGATTCCTGTTTCTAAGGAAACGGTGTTGGTAAATCCCCATCTGATAACCATTCCGCCTGAGTAGCCTATTTTTGGTGTAATGGTAAAATTAACTCCGTTTTGTGAAACTGTTTGCGCTCCTATTTTCAGAAACTTTACAGGGAAGATTGGTTTTACCTGCAAGCCAACGGTAACGGTTCTTTCCTGTGCAGTAGCTGTGCTTGTAAGGAGTGATAGAACGCAGATGGCGCTGATAACAGCTGTCCCGATAGTTGTCGGGATAAAATCCGTGCAAATCTGTTTAATCCGTGTCATCTGTGTGCCATTCATTTTTTAATAAATTTCAAAAAGTCCTTATGCAGTTGTTCTGCTTTCTCTACCTGAGGAACATGTCCGCAGGGGTCATAAACAATCATGGTGCTGTTTTTAATATCGCGGTGAAACTTCTCGGCATGGTATGAAGGCACAATCTCATCTTCTTTTCCCCATACAATAAGGGTAGGACAATTCAGCGCCAGCAAGGCTGCTGTATCAGGAACCAGGTTAAAGTTGGCGATTTTAAATGCTGCCTGCAGGTTTCCTTCGCGGTTCCAGAAATCATTGTTGGCCTGTACTTCCACAGGGTCAATAAGGCTGTCGGTTGCCCAGCAGCGGATGGCTGCATCTTCAGAAGCCGACTTAGGCATACCGCGCTCCAGAGCAGTTACAACAAAGGGGAGACGCAGCCAGTTTACTGCTTTGGCTTTTATTTTATCCATTTCGTAGCCTGCGCTGCCTAATAAAACAAGGCCTTTTACTTTCTCAGGGTTTTCAACTGCCATTTGCCATGCAACCCAGCCGCCCATTGAATTTCCCATTACATAAAAGCTGTCTATTTTCAGCGAGTCGGTCAGAAAGTTCAGGTAATCACGGTAAATGGCAGGCGGGTTAAGGTTTTCTCCTTCAGGCATGTCAGACATACCAAAGCCGGGAAGGTCAATGCGCACCACACGGAAACTATCTTTCAGCAGCTCATTAATTCTATTGAAGTTGCGGTGTGAGCCGCCAAAGCCGTGTATCATCAGTACCGGCATTCCTGTTCCTTCATCGGTATAGTGCAACTCGGTATTGTGCCATTTAACAAAATGCGATGAAGGCAGGGTGTATTTTGCCTTTATTTCGTTTGAAGATAAAATTTGTTTAGGCCTGAAATAAACAACAAACACAAAAACGGCAAGCAATGCAGCAATAACCCCAACAATAATTTTCTTCATCCTGCAAAAGTCCGAAAAATTATCTTTGCCTATGCTTTTGATTTTATTGAATTGGCTGAAACAACACAAAGCGGTTAATCTTTCGCTGGTTTTCATCTACGGGGTATCGCTCATTTTTCTTCACGATTTCTTTGTCGGGCTTTCGGTTAATTCCATGAATAGCCTGAGTTTGCCGGTTTACAATAAGGTGGTATTGGCTGTAAGCATTTGTGGTGGTTTACTGGTATTAGCATCGCTGTTGTATATCCTTTATAAAACGAATGAAAACAGGAGCAGCAAATTGTTCTTTCTGCTTATCACTTCACTTTTGATTGCGCTGCACTACAAATTTCTATTTGAGATGAATATTGAGGTAGTGCATGTTCTTGAATTTACCTTATTGGCAGTGTTGCTTTTTCCGTTAACAGGCAGCTTTGGTACGGCAGTTGTTTTTACGCTGCCGTTTATTTTTGTAAATGAATGGTATCAATATGTGGTGCTGTACCCCAAATACATTCATTACTTTGAATTTAACGATATTGTAGTTGATTTGTTGGGTTGCGGAATGGCAATGATATTTTTATGGATTGCAGGGGCAAAGCCAAAGCAAAACATTGTATTTTACAGGAAACCGGAAATCAATTTTCTGATTGCAGTTAATTTACTCTTCGTTGTTCTGCTTGCAACCTGCTTGTTTGCTTTTTATCCCGAAGGCAAATGCAGCAATACCTTTCTTGTGCTTAATCAATTACAAAATCCTAATTTATTCTGGCAAACTCATGTCTTTGGCGCAATTTATCATGTAATGAAACCAATAGAAGGCTTAGTTGCCATAAATATTCTATGCCTGTTTTTTACTTTTACGGATTATGCCGCACACAACAAATAACACGGAACAGCCTTACACCCTAAAAGACGGCACCGTAATTTATGTACGCCTGCAAACGCCCGATGATGTGCAGCACCTGAAAAAAGCGTTTGATAAACTTTCAACCACATCCAAGCGGTTGCGGTATTTTTCGGTTGCCAATGCCTTGTCTGACAAAGACTGGAATCATTACCTGAATACGGATGATACTAGCCGCGTAGGA
>JAGVLY010000117.1 GCA_020054035.1 Bacteroidia bacterium
GTTGGTGGAAGGCTATTGAATTCACACCTGCAAATTTAAAGCTATATCCCATTTTGCAAAGCTATAAAACTTTGCGACCTAAGTGCCTATACCAATAAAAATATTACCCCCCATCCTAGAAGAAATATTAATCATCCCTTGCTGCGCTTGTGGTGAGGCAAACAAAGAATATATGTTTTTAAATACCAGAGGGGTACATGGTATTCGGCAACAACATTATTAAATATATTTTATAAAAGCAAATAATAGTGTAGTAGCTACGACAGCAGAATTATATTGAAAGATTGCTTCGGGTGAAAAACCCTCGCAATGACGTTACACCGCCTCCACTTCCTTCAACTTCGCATTCGCAACATTCACGGCAAAGTCAAAGAAAATCTTCACCGCTTTGGTAAATTTAAACTGTCCTTCGGCACGGAACAATACATTCTTGCGGTGCCAGATACTGATGAACTCATTAAAATCAGCCACCGAAGTTTTTTCCAACACTTCCCATTTAGAGGATTGGCGAAGCATCTGTTCGGTTTCGGCCATGTCAAAGGTTCCTACTTCAATGGCATCACGGAAATTCTTTCCGCTGTAATCTAACTCACGACAAAGTAAGGCAAGAAATAAAACAAAATCGCGGGTACGTTTTTCCGTTCCTTCGGTGGAGGTGAGGTACGCAATTTCGGAATCAATCACCAATTCATACCCGTAACTCTGGGTAAAAAATTCGCGATATTCCTCTTCCTGCAACTTCAGCGAAACAAAGGTGGGGTTAGGATAAATAACAAAACGCCCGTCAACAAGAGCGCTTACAATTTCACGGTGTTCACTTGGATAGCTTTGCATAAACTTTAATTTTAGGCATTAATAAGGTGGCATCGGCCAGTTTTATTTCGTAACGCTTCTCGTCTTTATATTCTATTATCAGATCCTCGTCCAACAACATATTCGAGAGCGTAAAAAATTTAGAGAGGGTAATGTTTTCGGTCTGCTCTTCTAGCGAAGTCAGGCACCATTTGTAAAAATCTTTCACGCCATCGTCTTTCAGCAATTGTTCTTTAAAGAAAGCGGCATCGGGCAGCCATTCTACATCTTCATCACTTTCGTTGAAAAGAATTTCGGGTGTCAGGTAACTGAACTGGTCAATGTAAAATTCGGCCTCGGCAGCAAATGCTTTGGAAGTAACGCTTGATTTTGTTCTGCGCACTATGTGCGGAAGGGCCGCAACGTATGCCTTAGGGTCGTCAATGTTTTCAACGAAATGATAAAAGCCGTTGAGTATAATAGAATCACTTTTTATGCGCTCGAGCAAGGGCAATAATTCACGGGTAAGTTTGCTCAGCGTTTTATCTAATTCTGATTTTGCATTTACTGCACAGGCATAGAGTTTTTCAAACTCCAATTTCAACTCGTAGTTATCCGAAAGCAAACGTCTTTCGTTGGAATATTGCTGCAATTGAATAATCACGTTCACAATTGAATCTGCACGTTCTTTATCCAGAATTCCGTTGAGCGGAATAATGTATTCGTCAATCCAGAAGTTAGCACGTTGTATGCGGGTGGAGAAGGCAGAATGATTGCCGACATTTACTTTCAGTGCTTCGGTATCGCGCAACAGGCGTTGGGTTTGTCCTTCAATATCACTCAGAAAATCTTCAATTACATTAATAATTTCCTGAGCAAGTAACACCACACGGAAACCGGTTGTCTCACTTTTCAATGCCGTGAAGTGATTGAAAACCGCCTGATACCTGTTCTTTAAGGTCTCGGGTAAATTAAGAACAAAATCATTGAACAGGTATTCCAGAAAAGGAATGTAGTTGCGGTTGAGTTTATATTCGCCTGTTGAAAGCTGTCGGCAGAATTTTACTTCCGTAGTAAGGCGGTAAAGTGAAATTTTACTTTCGTTCTTTGCATTATACTCATGAAGCAGACGCATGAACTTATCTGAATCAATCATGAAGTGTGGCTTGCCCGCAGCGAATGCGCTGTGCACAAACTCATAATGCGTATTCAAAAAACGCAGTATTTCTTTACCGGATAGATTTAAGTTGCTCATTTCTTAAGCATCAAAAGACAAAAAACAAATGACAAATAATTTCCAACAAAAGAATTTTCAATTTTTGAAACCATTGCCATTGTTGCTGTTTTGAATTTTGAATTAATTTTAAAATTGTGAATTATTTGTTTTTTATCTTTTAAGAATTGGAACTTCTCAATTTGCATTTCTGTAAGTAACCGGAAACGATTGCAACTCACCAAAAGTGATCTTTGGCTTACGCACTCCTTTATCTTTTGCCTGCGCCAGCGGCTCTTTCACTAAATAATACTTCTGTATTCCTTCCACTTTACGCGGTGCAGCAAAGATGGGAACAAAGTTATGGTCGATGCAGAAGCGCACCAACTGCTTCACGTTCTTTTGTCCGATTGCATCCAACTCATCTACATAAATCACAATTTTATTTTCAGGATCACTGTGTACCAAATCTTTCAGGATGTTCAGGAACAGATATAATTTCAATACAATGTTGGTTCCGCGCGATTGCACCTGTTTCGACAAATCAATTTCTTCGCTTTCGCCTGTAACTTTGGTGATTTCTACTTTAATGGTAAACAAATCAGTGATGTCAACCGGCTTGCCTTTGCTGTCGGTTAATTGTTTTTCCAACGCTGCTTTGCTTTCGCTGTAACCGTTATCAAAATCAATTCCTCCTGTAAATTTCAAACGTGAAATTTTTTCCAGATCCTGAATCATCTCTTCGTTCTCCACAATTTTCACCCGCACACTCTGAATATTCGATACCGGATATTCAGCAAGTTTTGCGTTGTAGCTTTTGTAAATAAACGTTTTGAAATCGTTGAACTGCGTAAGAAATGAATGAGTAGGATTTCCAATCTCGTAAGAAAGCGTGTCCAACAAATTGCTGATAACCTTGTCCATTTGCGGGATATTGCTGATCTCTTCTTCTACCTCGGTAACAAACTCTCGTATATCCTGAATGTCTTTGTCTAACTTTTTATTGATGGCATCTTTCAACTCTTTGCGTTGTTCGCGTGTTGCCCTGAAACTGTCGTACACACGGTAAAAGCGGTCGTAGATTTTATCAAAATGCTCGTTCACTGTTTCGTCTGTATCCAGAATATCGTTCTTGGCAACAATGTGTTCGTATTGTTCGCGGTATTTTGAAAGATTGGCGTGAAGCCTGTTCAGTTCCAGTTTACGTGCAGCCAATGTATCTTTCTCTTTTGTTATCTCCGCATCTTTTGCATCAATCTTGCGCTGAATATCGCTCAGTGTTTTTCTCAGCTTGCTGTTTACCAATGCTTCGTTTTCTTTTTTAGCAGCAACCAACGAAGGTTTATCGTTAATCTTTTTAATCAGCTTTGCGGTGTCAGCAATTGACTGTGCCAGTTTTTCAACTTGTTGTTGTAACGTGCTGCGGTTTTTTATTGCCTCTAACTGAATGGTTTTTTCAGCAAGTTCTTTCTTCTTTGTTTTTACTTCATCCTGCAATTGTTTTACCGTTGGAGGATGTTTCAATTCAATTCCTTTCACATCAATTTTACCATCAAAGAAGGAAAGCGGCAAATCTGCTTTGGTTATTTTTTTCTTGATGTGCGATTTGCTTAAGAAAGCAACATCGCTGCTCAGGTAAGTATAAACTTTGCTGATTACATCAGGTTTTGAAGAGATGTTTTGATACAGCAGGTTATCAAAATCTTTGATGTTTTTTTGTTGCTGCTCAATTTCGTCATTCAGTTTTTTGATGGCTCCCTCCACTTCCTGCAACGTAAATTTACTACGGTCGAGTTGCATAATCTGCGCTTCAATATTAATGCGCTGACGATTTTCTTCTTCGTACTTCGCCATAATGCCCTGAAACATCAGGTTATCTTCCGTTGGTTCAAAATCTGCCACTTCGGCCAACTGTTTATTTATTTCTTCAATGGCATTAGTAGCATTTGAAATCTGATTGTTCAGATTTGCTTTTTCGGTAATCAAATGGTCGCGCTGGTGTTTCAGCGTGTATTCAATTTTGTTTTCCAACTCGCGGATAGACAA
>JAGVLY010000065.1 GCA_020054035.1 Bacteroidia bacterium
ATTTGCCAATGTCAAACAGAAGTTGACCACTGGTGCTGTATAGTTGCAGAGTGATGTTTTCAGCTTTTGTAAGTGTGTATTCAATGTTAACTACATCGCCAGTTTGTGTTGGATAAACATTGAAATCAAAGAATGATACCTGCTCGTTGATACTGATAGTATTGTCGGTAAATACGGCTGTGATGGTATCACTCGTGGTGAAATCTGTAAATACATGTGGGTCGAGTGTATTGTTGCTTAATACTGTTCCGTTAGTGGTTTCCCAGTGGTTGAAGGTGTAGTTAGGGTTTGCCGTTGCGGTAAAATTGCTGGTTACATTTCCGAAATAGGTTCCTGTCCAGGGAAACTGATTCAGGTTTAGTGAATTGAACAAAATTGTTCCTGCACTGGCAGGTTCTGTTTTCAGGGTAATATCATAAGGTCCGGTTAAAGCATAACAATCGGTCCAGCTGGTTGTTAAGGCGGTGCAGCGGTCGTCAATAAAGTCGCGTAGTTGCTGAACATTTTGTGTCCACTCGCTGTATGTTCCGCTCCAACGATTGGCGTGACGAGTCATTTCGGGGTCAATCAATGCGGCTGTGCTATCTAATTTAGGAAGCATGTAATCACAGCTGAAAACGGTGTTCCATAAATCAATTTGTCGCGAAATGTAATAATCGTTAAAGCCTTCATTCGCCCGTAGTTTCATCAGCACACCGATATGGTCTTCGGGATCAGAATCTCCGTCCAGACCTTCGGGGTCGCAGACATCGGCATTTGGTGAAATATCAGGAATGCCGGTGTAATTGATGTAGTGACCAAAGGTTGCATCATTGTCCCAAAGAATATAGCCCCATTTCTGATGCGTTCCGTTGGGATTGGTGCCGCGCCACCAGCCGGTATTCCAGTTGAGCCAGTCGCTGCAAACGGTAAACATATTTACCAATACATAATCGGTGAGACTTGTTACATCGTAACGGTCGGCCACATACTGATAATTATTTTCAACGCTCATATCGTTATTCATAATGTAATCATACACCGTGTACCAATCATCAAAGGCGGCCTGACCGCCATATTGTGCCCAGGTGTTTCCCCAGGTTTCAATGAAATAAAGGTTGTATTTATCCTGATTGTAATAGAATTTGGTGTTGTCGTGGTCATCGGGATTGTCTCGCAAATCATAAACTCCCCAATAGGCACCATTAAGATAAACCACGCATTTAGAACCCCTGCGTGCATCAAGGCTGAGACCGCCCTGTATGGCAAGGTTGTGAATAAACGCATCGCGCAAATGTGCACTACCATCATTAGAAGGGTTGTGGTCTGCAGGGTAATTATCATCACCGGCAGCGCGTAAGATGACACGCTGATAATTATCGCGGGTTGTAGTATTGAAGAGCACTTCTTCTACGGCATGGTTGTAACCCATTTCGTCACGCGAAACAAAATCCAGGCTGCGCTGACTGTTTGCCCATGAATCCTGCCCGTGACTGTTGAACTCACCATAACTGCGTGCGGTGCGGTTTCCTGTTACATCAAAATATTCAAAGCTTCCGTAGGGGCGCAAACTGTTGTCGCCATTGGCAAGTGTGGTTAACGCTGAACCGGAAACAGAAACCACAGGCAGCGTATGCACTTCGTTAATAAAATAGGTTTCAAAGCGGATAAAACTGCTTAAGATACTTGCATTGGTGGAATAGGTTTTTGCCTTGAGAATAGCGGTTGCGGAAATAGTAATCGGAGCGGTATAAAGTGTTGAGGCTTGAGTAGGCTCATCTCCGTTAAGCGTATAACGAATGGATGAAGATGGCTCCGTAGTAGTAAGCGTGATGGTTTGTGCAGAGGTGTAAAACCCTGCGCTGATATCAACAACGGGTTTAGCGGAATAAGCGGTGTAAGGAGTGGCTGAATTATTAGACGCGTTGGGTGTAGGTGCGTTGAAAATACTCCAAACGCTGTTGCCGTTTGTAGTTCGTCCGTAGGAGTGGCTAACTTTGGTAGTGAATGTTTTTTTGTAGTCCACAATTACACCTAAAGAGTTAGAGAATACCACAAACTCTCCACCGTTTTTAGTTTGCTTGAGTGTAAAATTGGTATGGTAGTTTCCTACTGTAGAAACATTTCTGCCTGATGCCCAGATGCGCAGGTAGCCGTTTCCGCTAATGGAAGCACCGGAAGGAAATTGCCATTTGGTATTGTTCAGTGAATCATCGCTGAGGTAATAACCTGTAAGATTTATAGTGCTTCCTGTTGTGTTATAAAGTTCTATCCAGTCGTTGTAATCGCTGTGGTCATCTACAAACTGAGCAAGATTGGAACAGGAGAATTCGTTGATGAGAACTTGCGAGTAAGCAGTAGGCAGTAAGCAGTAGGCAGTTAGTAGAGAGAGAAGAAGTTTTTTCATGGAATAAAATTTTAGTAAAGATATATTTTCCGCACACAGCCCCCAAATTCCTTAAAATTGCAGAATGAAAATCTACTCGCGCCCGATAACTACAGCTCCTGAAAAATTGGTGGAGAACGGAAAGTATAACCTTGGTTGTTTTAACACTCCGGTGAAGCAAGCTAACCTTTTGGATTTTCATTCTCCTTATAAACTGCCATTGCCACGCAGCATAAAAGCCTTGCAGTTGCGCGAGTGGCAGGCTTTTCAACTGATGGGGAAAGACCATTTTGTGATGGTGGCTATTTACAACGCCAAAAAGATTTCACTGGTGCAGTTTATTGTTCATGACATCAAGAACAATCACAAAATTAAATACGAAAAGAAGGTTGCTTCATGGGATCTAACTGTTCCTGATACCTTGTATAATTCGGTGGCTTCGTACACCAGCAAAAACTTTTCGCTGGAAGCAAAGCATAACCTTGCTACCAATAAATTAGAACTTACTGCGCGGATAAAAGGCTTTCAAAATCTTCCCGAAGTGAGTGCACACTTCATCGGATTGCACAATGTTACGAAATACACACCTATGGTAGTTTGCAATCCGTTTTCGGCAGGTCGGGTAATGTATTCACACAAATGTTTGATGCCCATGAGCGGTGAATTAACTATTGGCGATAAGCATTTGAAGTTTGAAGAAAGCGATTCGCAAATGATACTGGATGATCATAAAGGTTATTACCCTTACCCGACTGTCTACGACTGGGTAACGGGCATGGGGCGCGATAAAGAAAACCTCATTGTTGGTTTTAACCTTACCAATAATCAGGTGATAGAACAGGAAAAATACAATGAGAATTGTTTGTGGCTTGGTGGAGAGCTGCATCCGCTGCCACCCATAAAAGTAAAACGTCCAGAGGGTGTAAAAGGCAAGTGGCAGGTAAGTGATGAATACGATATGGTGAACCTTGAATTTACCCCTGTTATTCATACTTCGGTAAATATTAATCTGCTGATTTTAAAAAGTCAGTATGAGGGACCTTATGGTTTTTTTAACGGTTACCTGAAAAAGACAACAGGCGAAAAAGTGATGATTGAAAACCTGTTTGGAATGGGTGAGGATTTTTATTTACGAGCCTGAGTGATAGAACGCAGATTATTATGATTGTTATGATGATTTATGATTTTATTTTTTCTCAGACTGAAAAAATATATGCCAATCTTAAGAATCATAAATTTTCTGTGTTCTATCTTTTGATACTATTATCATTCCCAGCCCAAGCGCAAGAGTGGACTTTGAAAAAAAATGAAGACGGAATAAAAGTTTATACCCGCCTGCCCGAGGGCAGCAGTTTAGATGAAGTGCGCGCAACTGTTCGTGTAAAAACAACGCTGTCGGCTTTTACTGCTTTACTGAAAGATGTGCCCGGGTATAAAGACTGGGCATACAATTGTGTAGAAGCAAAAATAATAAAAGTGGTATGCGATACTGCACAATGTTATTACACCCAAACCGATTTACCATGGCCAGTAAGCAATCGTGATTTAATTTTTCGCTCGTCATTGAAACAGGACAGCATAACGCTGATAATAAAAACCAACTCAGTTTGTGTACCCGATATGCTGGAAGAAAATGAAGGAATAGTGAGAATACGTTCGGGTAGCACTTCATGGACACTTACCCCACTAAGCAGAGGTTTTGTTGATGTAGATTATTTTGCCAGCATTGATCCGGGCGGTACGGTTCCTGCATGGCTTATTAATTCAACAATTGACATGGGCCCATACAATACTCTTAAAAATGTGCGCAAGCTGCTGGAAGGCGGCAAATACAAAAACGCTACGTTCTGGTTTGTTAAAGAGTTGGGCAAATAAGCCTGTCGTTCAACGAAAAAGTGTAACATCTACTTGCGCATCTGCATAGAATATAGCGGACCCGATAATTTGTGCGCTATGAAAATTTCAATACCCCTTGTTTGTTATGCTCTTACTGCTTTCACTTCTGTTACTGCACAAACTCCGCAGTTTAAAAACTACTCAATAAATAATACCGGGTACTCGGCTCTCTTTCCTATTAACCCAGGCAAGGCCGATGTTACACTGAATAACAGCGAACTTGAAGAATACATGATGGAAGTTTCGAGCGATGGAAAACGCTACGGGCTGCAATTAGTTTTACTGGAAAAGAATTTTCTGAATTCGGATAAAGAAACACTGGAAAGCCTGCTTGTTTCTTATATGCAGCTTTTAAAGTTATCGTATGATGTTACCAGCGGCATTGGTTATATCCGTGAACAAAAACACTCTTCTAATGCCGATGCCAACGGTATTCTCGACTTCTGGGAAGACGAGCGTGGTGCACAGTGGGCCGTAAAAGGCTGGGTTGATAATACGGCATTGGTTGTATTATACGTTTATACACCCAATCCCGATGGCATGAGTGTGCCTTACGAATTTTTAGACGGGTTTTCATTTAAAAAAGTGCCTAAAGACAAAACAGTTTTGAGTTTTTCGGGAAAGAAGAATCTGAAATAAAAATAAAAGCCCCTCCAATGGTGGGGCTTTTGCTTTAATTCTTACCTCGTTCACTTTCCAAAATTTTCCTTTCTTTGCAATCCACAAAGAAAAAACTAAACCGAATGAAGCGACTGAGTTTATTAGCAATACTGATTATTTCTTGCGTTCAACTTTTTGCCCAAAACATTACGGGCGTAATTAAAGACGAAAAAACAGGGGAGTCTCTGATAGGAGCCAGTGTGGTTATAAAAGGCACCAGTATAGGAGCAGTAACCGATTTTGACGGCAAATTTTCATTCAATCCTAAAGAGCAGAAAGCGCCTTACACGCTTGTTATTTCTTACATCGGTTACGATAGTCAGGAAAAGGTTTTGCAGTCTGCATCATCACCGCTTAACATCAGTTTAGGAAGCAGTAAAATAGCGCTGAAAGAAGCCACTAAAATAGAGCAACGCATCTCGGAAAAACAGAAAGAAAGTGCGCTAACGGTGGAAAGCATGGACGTAATAGCCATTAAAGAAACCCCTGCAGCCAATTTTTACGAGGGCCTGGGAAACCTGAAAGGCGTTGACCTTACCTCAGCTAGTATCGGCTTTAAAATCATCAACACACGCGGCTTTAACAGTACCTCGCCCGTGCGCTCACTCCAAATTATTGATGGAGTTGATAACCAAAGTCCCGGTCTTAATTTTTCGCTCGGAAACTTTTTGGGAGCATCAGACCTTGACGTATTGAAAGTAGATATTATACAAGGTGCAAGCTCTGCGTTTTATGGTCCCAACGCCTTTAACGGGGTGCTGAGCATGACCACTAAAAACCCTTTTGTAAAACCCGGACTGGCCGTGCAGTTTAAAGCAGGCGAGCGCGGATTATTAGAAACATCAGTGCGCTATGCACAGGTATTTAAAAATAAAGCAGGTGTAGATAAATTTGCTTACAAGCTGAACCTGTTTTACATGCAGGCTCATGACTGGGAAGCTGATAATGCCGACCCCGCTACCGCCAGCCGTGTAGGAAAAGAAAATCCGGGAGGCTATGATGCCGTAAACCGCTATGGTGACGAAAACCTTACAGGCGGAATAAACAATGCAACCAGTACCGGTCAGCAGCGCGATTTTCCCGGTCTGGGAATATGGCACCGCGATGGCTACTGGGAAAAAGATTTAGTGAGCTACGATTCTAAAAACCTGAAAGCATCCTTAGCCATGCACTACCGCCTTAAAGAAGATGTGGAGCTGATAGTGGCTTCTAACTTCGGAACAGGAACAACAGTGTATCAGGGCGATAACCGCTATAGTTTGAAAGACATTTTGTTTTTTCAGAACCGCATTGAAATCACTAAACGCGATAAATATTTCTTCCGCTTGTATGCTACCAACGAGGATGCAGGAAACAGCTACGATGCCGTATTCACAGCATTTCTGATGCAGAATGCTGCAAAAAGCAACAACGACTGGAGCCGCGACTACCGCAACTTCTGGAGCATTAATGTAAAGAACGATGTGCGTGCATTGCCGGGTTTTCCGCCTACCACCTTTCCTTACGACACTACCAATGCCAATGCTATAATGAATATGTACATGGATTCGCTTAACAACTGGCACCAACAAGCTCGTGATATGGCAAACTCACCTAACACTACCGGAGGAACAGCTTATTACGAACCGGGAACAGCCGCATTTGACAGCCTTAAAAATGCCATCACTTCGCGCAAATCGTTTGGTGAAGGGGGCACATTGTTTTATGATAAATCGGCTCTATACCATGCGCATGGCGAATATAAATTCAAACCATCGTTCATGGATATTATTGTGGGTGCCAATGGAAGATTGTATGCACCAAATTCAGAAGGAACAATTTTCAGCGATACGCTGGACAACGACAGCAACCGCATAAAAATTTACAACTACGAATACGGTATTTATGTTGGTCTTGAAAAGAAACTGAAAGAAGATAAATGGAAGTTTAACCTTACTGCCCGTTTAGACAAAAACAAGAACTTCAATTTCCTTGTTTCGCCTGCCGCTTCCGTTATCTGGAACCCCGACAAAAACCACACGCTGCGTGTTTCGTTTTCTGCCGCTATCCGCAACCCCACACTTGCTGACCAGTACCTTTACTATAACGTAGGCCGCGCTATTCTGATTGGAAATGTAACGGGCTATGATTCGCTCATCACCATTCCTTCATTGGTTAATTATTTTAATTCTACCAGTTTAAATACAGATACCCTTGAGTATTTCAGCATAGACCCTATTCGCCCTGAAAAAGTAAAGACAGCCGAGATTGGTTACCGCGCCACTTTTTTCAACCGCCTGTTTGTTGACCTGAATTATTACTTCAGCTACTACACCGATTTTATCGGTTATAAACTGGCAGCTGTTGCGCGTTTCGACACCACGTTTACCAACCAAATTAACTACCTGCAGGCCTACCGTATTGCATCCAATGCAGAAGGCGTTGTAACTACGCAGGGTTTTTCAATCGGTGCAAATTTGTTTTTCGCAAAAAATTTCTCGCTCAACGGCAACTATTCCTGGAATGTGCTCAACGAGGCATCGAGTTCCAACGACCCTATTATCCCTGCCTTCAACACGCCTGCTCATAAATACAATGTAGGTGTAAGCGGCCGTGATTTTGACCTCAATCTCTTCGGCTGGAAAACACATCACTGGGGTTTTAACACTAATTATAAATGGGTGCAGGGCTTTGATTATACAGGCAGTCCGCAGTTCACCGGCTTTGTACCATCATACTATGCAATAGATGCACAGGTTAATAAGTTTATTCCAAAAATACACTGCACTATAAAAGTGGGCGCATCCAACCTGAGCAACAACAAACAGTTTCAGGTGTATGGCGGACCACGAATTGGTCGCATGGGCTACATCTCTCTGTTGTTTGAGTTGGAGAAAAAACCAAAATGATTATACGTGAAGAAATCGGAAATAAAGGACTTCTGATTGCTGCAAGTATTCTTTTTTTCTGGTTTACTGTTTTTGTTTTTGCTCTTTTACAACCGCTGCATTCATTGGGATTTTGGGCTGTTCCGCTTGTGCTCATACTCACCCAACTTTTCACTGGGGTTTTTATTACTGCACACGATGCCATTCATGATGTGGTATATCCTACCGACAAAAAAGTCAATCGCCTCATCGGTGTTTTTTGTGCTTCGTTATTTGCTTTTAACTCTTATGATGTTATGTATGCAAATCATCATGCACATCACGAACACAACGGTGAAGAACAAGACCCTGATTTTCATGTAAGTCGAAAATTTATTCCCTGGTTTATTTCATTTATCCGGCACTACATAGGTTGGAAACAGTTTTTATTTACCGCAATTTTTTTCAACCTTTTACTATTCGGCTTGAAAATAGATGTTTTGAATTTATTGCTGTTTTATGTTTTACCGATGTGCCTGAGCACCGTTCAATTATTTTATTTTGGCACTTTTCAACCGCACAGCGGAATCCACAACAACATCCATAAAAGCGGAACACAAAACAAAAATCACCTATGGGCGTTTGTGAGTTGTTATTTTTTTGGTTACCACTACGAACACCACGATAATCCTTTCGTTCCGTGGTGGAGAATGTATAAAACGAAAACATCATTGCGAACGTAGCGAAGCAACTTAGCATAGCCCTCTCTTTGTCAAAGGCAAAAATCTCACATTAAATAAAAAGATTGCTTCGGGTGAAAAATCCTCGCAATGACGAAATGCTATTGCTCAGGTCGCATCTGCGGAAAGAACAATACTTCCTGAATGCTTTCCTGATTAGTCATCAGCATTGTTAGGCGGTCTATGCCAATTCCCATTCCTGAAGTTGGCGGCATACCATATTCCAAAGCACGCAGAAAATCCTGGTCAATCAACATAGCTTCATCATCACCTTTTTCCGAAAGTTTCATTTGTTCCTCAAAACGTTCGCGTTGATCAATCGGGTCGTTCAGTTCCGTGTAAGCGTTGGCAATTTCTTTTCCGTTCACCATCAATTCAAAACGCTCTACCAAACCTTCTTTGCTGCGGTGCTTTTTGCAAAGTGGCGACATTTCAATCGGGTAGTCAATAATAAAAGTAGGCTGAATAAAATTCTTCTCGCACTTAGCTCCAAAGATTTCATCAATCATTTTTCCTTTGCCCATGCTTGGGTCGGTTTCGATATGCAGTTGTTTGCAGGTATCACGCAATTGGCTTTCATCCATTCCCGAAATATCAATGCCCGTGTATTCTTTAATAGCATCATACATCGTAATGCGTTTGAAAGGCGGCTTGAAATCAATTTCTTTATCACCCAATTTCACAGCTGTTTGTCCGTGCAAATCCATTGCAATTTTTTCCAGCATCTGCTCGGTGAAATCCATCATCCAGAAATAATCTTTGTAGGCCACATAAATTTCAAGCACGGTAAACTCAGGGTTATGTGTTCTGTCCATTCCCTCGTTGCGAAAATCTTTTGCGAATTCATACACACCGTCAAAACCACCTACAATCAGGCGTTTCAGGTAAAGTTCGTTTGCAATTCTTAAATACAAAGGAATATCCAATGCGTTGTGGTGCGTAACAAAAGGTCGTGCTGCCGCACCACCGGCAATTGGTTGAAGGATCGGAGTTTCTACTTCTAAGTACCCATTCTTATTAAAGGTATCGCGCATAGAAGTCATCAATTGCGTGCGTTTAATAAATGTATCGCGCACACCTTTATTTACAATCAAATCAACGTAACGCTGACGGTAACGCAACTCAGGATTCGCAAATGCATCATGAACATTTCCGTCTGCATCGGTTTTTACAACAGGCAGTGGTTTTAATGATTTACTGAGCAGCGTGAGTGTTTTAACGTGAATAGAAATTTCACCAACCTGTGTGATGAATACATAACCTGTAACACCAATAAAATCTCCGAGGTCAAGGTATTTTTTAAAAACATCATTGTATAAAGCTTTGTCTTCGCCCGGACAAATTTCATCCCGGTTAATATACAACTGAATTTTTCCGCTGCTGTCTTGCAACTCTGCAAAACTTGCTTTGCCCATAATGCGTTTGCCCATTAATCTTCCGGCAATACTCACGTTGGTATAGTTTGTTGAATCGGCAGTGTAATGTTGATGAATATCAGCAGATGAAACATTGACTTCATACAACGCCTGCGGATAAGGATCAATACCTAATGCTTTAATTTTTTCCAACGAATCTCTGCGCTGGATTTCAAGTTCTGTAAGTTCTTTGCTCATTTTATTTTTTAGAAAATCGGTCAAAAGTATAAATTAACCACTAAGGCACTAAGAACACTTAGGTTCACTAAGGATTTCCTTTGCGTCTTTGCGGTGAAAATTATTTTTGCAATGCTTTTTCTGAAACCACCATCCCGTCTTCATCCGCATATAGAAAATGTCCGGATACAAAATTTACTCCGGCAAAACGCACAGAAATATTTGTTTGTCCTTCGTTACGTTTTATACTTTTTACCGGGCAAGTGCCGATTGCTTTTACGCCTACATCAATGCCTGCAATTTCTTCGCTATCCCGGATGCAGCCAAATACCACAATTCCGTTCCAGTTATTTTTTTTGGCTAAAACTCCTATCAGTCCGCCAACTAAAGCACAACGTAGTGAACCTCCGCCATCAACTACCAATACTTTTCCTGTTCCGTTTGCTTCCAACGCAGTGCGCACAAATGTGTTATCCTCAAAAACTTTTACCGTAACTATTTCACCGTTAAAAGTTTTTCGGCCACCGAAATCATTAAAAATATCTTCAGCTACTTGTAGCTTTTCAATGTGTTCATCACACAAATCAGCTGTTTTTATGCTCATTTTAAAAAATTTAAACCGCGCGAAAATACAAAAACCCAAACGAGGATTAATATTCAGAACTTTAAAGAAGTTGCTTTTTCACCTTTTCTGAACTATATTTGCCAAACAATGAATTTATTTATCCATTCAGGTAGCCCCATATTTTGAAAAAGACAGTTTTCCAGGCTTTTCTTGTCAGCCTCTTTTTACAATCGTTTTTAACACAAGCTCAAAACGGGTGTGATATTAACGCTATCAACGCAGCTTTTACAGGAGCCGGCTACATTGCATTGCCTGTTACAGGTCAGCCTTGCAGTATGTATTTTATTAACCCTACCTCACAAGATGCTGCTGCAAGTGAGGCTCAAGCCCAGGCCTTAGGTGCGCACACTGTAGTTTTTAATGATGCCGCAGAAAATACAAACGTTGTTGCCGGGTTAAATGCTGCAGGTTATGGTGGCGCTACTATCTGGATCGGTTATCACCGCACTGGGACAGGTTCAGCAACTTTTTATGCATTGGATGGAACAACAGGGAACTTTCCCGTTCCTTCCGGAGGGGGAGTTTATCAGAACTGGGATAGTGGGGAGCCTAATAATAATGATTATAATGATTGCTTTGGAGGTTGTGGGAGTCCATTTTGCAGCGACCAGTATAGGTGCGAGAATGGGGAGCAATGTGTTCAAATTTATCCTAACACCGGGTTGTGGAATGATTTACCCTGCGACAGGACTAGCATTTCACTGATCGAAGTAAACATTTGTCCCATAACAACTGCTGACCCTGATGTAACTATTTGTTATGGTGACCCCGTAACGTTTAATACTTCTGCAGCATTACTTGGTTCAAATCCTTATACCTATTCATGGACTCCTCCCGGAGATTTAAATAATCCGAACGTTCAATCAACAACAGGATACCCGATTACCACTACAACATACACTGTAACTGTAACAGACCGTTACAGTTGTCAGGCGCAATCAGATATGACTGTTACTGTGAACGGGGCTGCTGCCGATGCGGGACCTGATGCCACTGTCTGCAACGGTTCAATTGCCCAACTTAATGCTTCAGGAGGTGTGAGTTATTCCTGGTTTCCGGCAGGCGGACTAAGTGCTACCAATATTCCAAATCCAACTGCCAGCCCTTCCATAACTACTGCCTACTTTTGTACTGTTACCAGCGCTGATGGTTGTTCAATGACCGATGACGTTACTGTGTTTGTTTCGGCAAATGCCCCTATCAACGCGGGAACCGATGTTGCCATTTGCCCGGGTGCAAGTACTAATTTGACTGCAACCGGAGGCGCTGTTTATGTCTGGACACCAACCACAGGTTTAAGTGACCCGAATATTGCCAACCCTGTTGCAACACCTGCTGCAACAACAACCTATACTGTAAATGGAACTGATGCGGGAGGTTGCACAGGAACCGATGCTGTAACAGTAACTATCAATCCTACACCCACAGCAAATGCCGGAGCAGATGCTGATTTTTGTATTGGCGGGTCAACAACATTAAATGGCTCGGGAGGTGTTTCTTATGCTTGGTCGCCCGCAACAGGATTAAGTAACCCTGCTATCAACAATCCGGTTGCTACACCTGCAGCTACAACAACCTATACGCTTACCGTTACTGATGCTAATAGCTGTACCGACACAGATGATGTTATTGTTACTGTAAATCCACTGCCCAATGCAAGTGCAGGAGCTGATGTTGCTGTTTGTACCGGTTTATCAACTACGCTTGGTGCCAGCGGAGGAACACAATATTCATGGTCTCCGGCAACTGATCTTAACAATCCAAATATAGCTGCACCGGTTTGTACACCTGCTGCTGCTATTACTTACACCGTTACTGTTACCGACAACAACGGATGTGTTGCAACGGATGATGTAGATGTTACTGTAAATCCTTTGCCTGTTGCTGACGCAGGAACTGATGCAACTATTTGTCAGAACTCAACTACAACATTAGGAGCTTCGGGTGGTGTAAGTTATTCATGGAGTCCTGCAACAGGCTTAAGCAACGCTTTAATTTTTAACCCGGCAGCAAGTCCACAGGTTACTACTACTTATACCGTAACTGTTACCGATGCCAACTCCTGCTCTTCAACTGATGATGTGGATGTAACCGTTATTCCTGCTGAACCTGTAAGTGCAGGTGCTGATGCAAGTGCATGTTTAGGCGACCCTGTTCCACTGACAGCAGTAGGAAACGGAGTTTCGTTTTCATGGAGCCCTGCAACTGGATTAGACAATTCTAACATTGCAACGCCAATTGCAACGCCTGCCACTACAACACAATACACCGTTACCATGACGGATGCAAATAACTGCACCAGTTCCGATGATGTAACCGTAACTGTTAATCCTATTCCTGTTGCAGCTTTTTCTGCCACTTCGGTATGCAAAGACGAACCAACTGTTTTTACCAATCAAAGTACGGTGAGTTCGGGAACAATAGCCAGTTACAGTTGGGATTTCGGAGATCTTAATACCTCAGCAGCAGCAAGCCCTTCCAATACTTACGCAACTGATGGAAGTTATACAGTAGAACTTATTGTTGTTTCTGATCAAGGCTGCACCAATTCAATTACTCAAAATATCACTGTTTATCCGCTTCCGGTTGTTGCTTTTGAAGCGGTACCTGCTGATGGTTGTATTCCGCTGGATGTTCAGTTCAACGATTTGAGCACCATTACTTCGGGCAACATTGTTTCGTGGTTATGGACTATTGAAGGCGTGGGCACAGTAAATGAGCAAACCACTTTACAAACCTTTGCAAATGCAGGATTATATGATGTTACTTTAACCGTTACTTCCAACCAAGGTTGCATAACAACACTTACACAAAGTAATTTTGTAACGGTTCATCCAAACCCGATTGCACAATTTGCCGCTATTCCTGAACGCACCGAAATTCTATATCCTGAAATTACATTTACAGATTTATCATCAGGCGCACCAACCGAATGGAACTGGGATTTCGGAACAGGTGATGTTTCAACGGTAGCAAGTCCGACTTATAGTTTTCCTGATACGGGAACATATACCGTGTTGCTGGAAGTATTGAACCAATATGGTTGCAGCGATACCATTAGCCACACCGTAGTTATTACCCCTTCGTTTACTATTTATGTTCCCAACGCATTTACGCCTGATGGCGATGGTGTAAATGATGTCTTCCTTCCAAAAGGAATGGGATGGAGAGATTATGAACTGCGCATTTTCAGCCGCTCGGGTACACAGGTATTCAGTACGTTTGATCCAACCGAGGGCTGGGACGGAGCTGTAAATCACAAAGGAAGAGTTACAATACCCGATGTGTATGTATGGCGTATTTATGTGCGCGACAAAAACAACCGCAAACAGGATTACAAAGGAACGGTTACGCTGGTGAGGTAATAGCCACATCACACCTAATTTTCTCAAGGTCAAAGTGAAGTAGACTTACAAAGCTATTTACTTCAGCAATAGTTCTGATTTCGGACAGTGGAGCGATGAGGTGAAGATTACGGTGACGGGGGTGGTATAGATTAGAGCTGACTTGAAAAATGGAAATCCCTTCCGCGGAGGGGATTTTTGTTTATTATTGCTAAGTAAAATAGAATGATATGACAGAAGAACAAATTAGGTGTATAAAACATCTTGAAAAACTAAAAAGTAAAATCCAAATATGCCCTGATGCAGAGGCTATAGGGTATTTAATTCTTGCAACTATTCAAAGTTTAAAAGAAATAAAGCCTGTAACAGCTGATTTACCTGAATATGTTAATCAACCATTTAATGATATAAATAATACTCTTATTGATGGATTATTATCAATTGTAAATAATATTCAAAAAGGTACTTATGCAGATATAAATGATTCTAAATTTCAGATTTCTACTTCAATAGTTCAATTAATGATAAATCTTTCTGGAACAGGTATTGATGAAATAAATTCAGTACTTGAAACAGTATAAAAAAACGAAATGAAACCAAAAATTATTTTTCTTTTCGCCATATTTTATAGCCTATACTTTTGTTTAAATGCTCAAAATTCCGCTGAGGATTATTTTAACAGTGGTTCGGAAAAAGGCGTGTTAGGTGATTTCGAAGGAGCAAAAAAAGATTTTACTCAAGCAATAAAATTAAATCCAAAATATACAGAAGCATATTACAATCGCGCTGTTGCTGAACGGTATCTTGGTGATTACATATCTTCTATAGATGATAATTCAAAAGCAATTGAACTAGAACCTGACCATTTGGATGCTTTATTAAACAGAGGACTTTCAAAATCCTTAATACTGGATAATAAAGGTGCAATTTCGGATTTCAATACTGTTATTCAAATAAACTCACAACACCCTGCCGCATATTATAACAGAGGAGTTACCAAATATGCTCTTGGTGATATGAGTGGCGCAATACTCGATTTAGATAAAGCAATTCAACTTGACACCTCATTTTCAGAAGCCTATTTCAATAGAGCAATAATTTATTTTGAGAAAAATGATTTTGAAACTTCAATTGAATTTTACTCAAAAGCTATAAAATGTAATCCAAACCATTTGGATGCTTATTACAATAGAGGTATCGCTAAGTTTTCATCATCGGATTATAAGGGGGCAAAAAAAGATTTTGATTTTGTTATCCAAAAAGACCGAGCACATTCAAAAGCATATTACTATAGATGTGTTGTAAATTCTATGCTTAAACAGTTTGATAATGCTTTAACTGATGCAAATCAAGCTATAACATTAGATACTAAGTATGCTGCTGCATATTTTCAACGTGGAATAATTTTTATTTCCCTAAATGAAGATAAAAAGGGTTGTGAAGATTTATTCAAAGCAAAAAACTTAGGTTTTCAATCAGCAACTGGAGCAATTCAGGAATTTTGCAAATAACTATCCCGCTCAGCCTATTTAGATGCTGAAACAAGTTCAGTATGACGAAAACTACAACAACTCGTTCGCCAAATTAGCTAACTCACTTCCCCTGATCAACGGCATCTGCGTTAGGGCTTTGAATTGTTTTTCAGAATGACTTATCTTTGTAAAAAATAAATCAAATGAATATCCATTCAGAAAAAATAAACCTGATAGAGCGCATTACTCATATTGATGATGTCAATATTTTAGCTCAGTTAAAAGAACTGTTGGGAACAAAAGAAAATCCCGTTGTTGGTTATGATATTGACGGAAAAGCTATAACTAAATCGGCCCTTACTAAAAGTTTAAAAGAGGCTAAAAAAAGATACAAAGCAGGCAAGTTCACTTCTCAGGATGCACTGGAACGTGCCGCTAAAAAATGGTAAATGAAAATCTTTACTGTTTTATGGGACGAGGTTGCAATAAAGGAGTTAAAAGCTATTTACGATTTTATTTCCACCGATTCTCCCTCTGCTGCGGCTAAAGTAAAGGACGAAATACTGCGAAGTGCAAAAGAGTTGAAAACAATGCCTCGCAAATTTCAGGTTTACGAATTTTCAAATGAAGTAACAGGCGAATACCGCTCAATTATAAGATGGCGTTACCGTATTATTTATGAAGTTATGAAAGATGACGTTCATATTGTACGGATTATCCATACCAGCAAAGACCCTTTGCAAAATATTTTGTAAAAAGCAGAACTCTACAAAAGTTCGTTCGCCAAATTAGCCAACTCGCTTCTCTCGCCTTTTTCCAATGTGATATGCGCACAAATCGGGTGATTTCTGATTTTATCGATCAGGTAAGAAAGTCCGTTGCTCTGTGTATCCAGGTAAGGCGTGTCAATCTGGAAAATATCACCGGTAAAAATAATTTTGGTGTTTTCGCCTGCGCGGGTGATGATTGTTTTTACTTCATGCGGAGTTAAGTTCTGCGCTTCGTCCACAATAAAGAAAATATTGGAAAGGCTGCGCCCGCGGATATAAGCAAGCGGAGTAATCACCAATTTCTCGTTGTCCACCATGTCCTGAATTTTTTTGAATTCTTTTCCGCCTTCAGGAAACTGGTTCTGGATAAATTTCAGATTATCCCACAGCGGTTCCATGTAAGGATTGATTTTGGATTTGATGTCGCCCGGCAAATAACCAATGTCTTTATTGCTGAGCGGAACAATTGGGCGTGCTAAATAGATTTGACGGAATTCGCGTTTTTGTTCCAGTGCACCTGCCAGTGCCAGCAAGGTTTTCCCTGTTCCTGCCACGCCTTGTATGGTTACCAAACTCACACGCGGATTCATAATGGCGTGCAATGCAAAAACCTGTTCGGCATTCAGGGCTTTTATACCAAACGCACTGTTTTTCTCAACACGCTCCAGCATTTTCGACTCAGCATTGTAGCAAGTCATTGCTGAAGTTTTTCCGTTGCGCAGAATGTAGTAATGATTGGTGAGCGGCTCTTTTACTCCTGCTTCTTTAGCTTCGCAACTTCCGGTTTCGTAAACTTTGTTGATGGCTTCGGTGGTGCTTTTATCAACGATAGTTCTTCCGGTGTATAGCGTGTCAACATTTTTAACTTTTCCTGTTTCAAAATCTTCGGCAGTGAGGTTAAGTGATTTTGCTTTCAAGCGAAGATTGATGTCTTTTGAAACCAGAATAACTTTGCGGTCAGGAAATTCCTGCACCAGTGAAAGTGCTGCATTCAGAATTTTATGATCAGCTTTTCGCTCGCCAAAAACTTTGTCGGCATCAATGGTGCTGTGACTGTTCATCACCACTTTGAATTTTCCTTTTTTGTCGGAACCATTCAGGTTCACCCACTCCTGCAAGGTATGATGTTCCGAAAGTGCATCTAACATGCGAATGAATTCGCGGGCAGAGAAGTTTTTGGTGTCGTTACCTTTTTTGAAGTTGTCAAGCTCTTCGAGAACGGTTATCGGAATGGCTACATCGTGCTCCTGAAAACTTTGGAGGGCGGTGTGATCGTAGATGATTACTGAAGTGTCAAGGACGAAGATCTTTTTGTTTTTATCTTTTGGCGGCATACTCGATGCTGGGGGATGGTGTGCAACGAAAGTATGTTTTGAAAAGAATGTAAATCAGCACAGCCGATTTATTTTTTAAACAAAATACTGTTACTAAATTTTTTTACTGGTCAAAGCCGTCATTGCGAACCCCTTTTTCGGGGTGAAGCAATCTCACGAAAAGGATCATGGACTATAATGATGAGATTGCTTCGGGTGAAAAACCCTCGCAATGACGATTTTCAGAATACTAAATTCTCAAACGGGTAACGTTTCGTATGAATCGTTTTTACCTGCGCATAAATTTTGTCGCGGAATTCGTCAATGTTTATTTTTTTCTCTGCAGAAATGAAAACACAATTATTACCCAATCGCGACATCCAGCTTTCGCGCAAATCATCTAACGAAAGATTTTCTTTTGTGGAAGGCAATAAATCATCTTCCTCTTTTTTAGTGTAGGTAAACGCATCAATTTTGTTGAACACCACAATCACTTCTTTGTCCTTTGCGCCAATCTCAACCAGCGTTTCGTTCACCACCCGCATCTGGTCTTCAAACTCAGGATGCGAAATATCAACAACGTGCAGCAATATATCTGCTTCGCGTACTTCATCCAAGGTTGATTTAAATGACTCTACTAATTGGTGAGGAAGTTTACGGATAAAACCAACAGTATCCGTCAGCAAAAAAGGAAGATTTTCAATTACCACTTTTCTTACGGTTGTGTCTAATGTTGCAAACAATTTATTTTCTGCAAACACTTCGCTCTTGCTCATCAGGTTCATGATGGTGGATTTTCCAACATTGGTATAACCCACCAGCGCAACACGCACCAAAGCCCCGCGATTTTTGCGTTGTGTTGCCATCTGCTTGTCAATGGTCTCCAACTTTTGTTTCAGGAGTACAATTTTATCACGGATAATACGTCTGTCGGTTTCAATCTCTGATTCACCCGGACCGCGCATTCCGATACCGCCTTTTTGACGTTCCAAGTGAGTCCACATGCGTGTTAAGCGCGGAAGCAAATACTCGTATTGAGCCAGTTCTACCTGTGCTTTGGCGTGGGCCGTTCGCGCACGCGCAGCAAAAATGTCAAGGATAAGATTGCTGCGGTCAAGTATCCGGCACTCCAGAATTTTCTCAATGTTACGAGATC
>JAGVLY010000002.1 GCA_020054035.1 Bacteroidia bacterium
GGCAAAATAAAACTGTTGTTTTTGGCTAAAAAGTCCTCGAAAATAACAGTGCGCTTCATAAAATCGGCAGGATATTTTATGCGTCCCGAAACAAGAACAGGTGCGCCCCACTCACCCACCTGTTTATAGTTGGGCGCAAACAAGATTTTAAGGTAAGCGAAGCTGCCCGTAACGTGTGCCCACACCGGATTAAACAACAAGTTGCGCTTGGCAGTATTGTTTTCCTTTTTTGAGGAGCAGGTATTTAATTGCTGATGATACGCATCAGCCTCTGCCCCCTCAACCGCGCAGGCAGCAAGGTCAATACCCTGATGCGCAAGGTATGCCGCCAGCGGACTTGCCGCACCCATAGCATCATGCTTAGCCTTAACAGCAGCAAGCAATTGAAGCTGCTCCAAAAACTGATTAGGAAAATTTAACCGCGCCATTTGTGTAGCGAAATAAGGAAAAAAACTCTTATTCTCAAACAGGCTGACGATAGAAGTTAAACTGCCTTGCCAATCTCCCGCCTTTTTGTCATCCCCTGTCAGTAAAAATTCTCTTTTCTAAAACCATTTATGCCATAATTGCGCAATTAGTTTCAAATTGTCGCATGGCATAGTCATTGACAAGGGCAAACCGATTTTCAAACCAATAACAAACATTTTAATAAAAAATCAAAATGAGTAAAGTAATAGGAATAGATTTAGGAACAACCAACTCTTGCGTATCGGTAATGGAAGGTAACGAACCCGTTGTTATACCAAACAGCGAGGGGCGCAGAACAACACCATCCATCGTAGCTTTTATTGACAAAGGTGAACGCAAAGTGGGAGATCCTGCAAAACGTCAGGCGATAACAAACCCTACAAAAACGATTAGTTCTATCAAACGTTTTATGGGACATACCTACGATGAGGTAACAGGCGAAATAAAACGCATGCCTTACAAAGTAGTAAAAGGCGACAACAATACTCCACGTGTTGAAATTGACGACCGCACCTACACAGCACAGGAAATATCTGCAATGATTTTGCAGAAAATGAAAAAAACTGCGGAAGATTATCTTGGGCAGGAAGTAACCGAAGCGGTTATTACCGTTCCCGCATATTTCAATGATGCACAACGTCAGGCTACTAAAGAAGCAGGTGAGATTGCGGGTCTTAAAGTGCGCAGAATTATCAACGAGCCAACTGCAGCAGCATTGGCTTATGGTCTTGACAAGAAAAATAAAGACATGAAAATTGTAGTGTTTGACTGCGGTGGCGGAACACATGACGTTTCAGTTCTTGAATTAGGTGAAGGCGTATTTGAAGTAAAATCAACCGATGGTGATACACACTTAGGTGGTGATGACTTTGACCAAAAAATTATTGACTGGTTAGTTACCGAATTCAAAAACGAAAACGGAAACCTTGACTTGACTAAAGACCCAATGGCGCTGCAACGTTTGAAAGAAGCTGCCGAGAAAGCGAAGATTGAGTTATCAAGTTCTACTTCAACCGAAATCAACTTGCCATACATTATGCCTGTTGACGGAATTCCGAAACACTTAGTGCGCACATTAAGCCGCGCAAAGTTTGAAGCATTGGTTGATGATTTGATTAAACGCACCATTGCACCTTGCCAAAGCGCATTGAAAAACGCAGGTTACACAACCAACGATATTGATGAAGTGATTTTGGTTGGAGGTTCAACACGTATACCTGCTATTGTAGATGCAGTTCAAAAGTTCTTCGGCAAAACTCCTTCAAAAGGTGTGAACCCTGATGAAGTAGTGGCTTTAGGTGCTGCAATTCAAGGCGGTGTATTGACAGGTGAAGTGAAAGATGTATTGCTGTTAGATGTTACTCCGCTTTCGTTGGGTATCGAAACAATGGGCGGTGTATTTACCAAACTGATTGAATCAAACACAACCATTCCAAGCAAAAAATCAGAAACATTCTCCACTGCAAGCGACAATCAGCCTTCAGTAGAAATTCATATCATGCAAGGTGAGCGCCCGATGGCAAAAGACAACCGTCCTTTGGGTCGTTTCCACTTAGATGGAATTCCTCCTGCACCGCGCGGTGTGCCTCAGATCGAAGTAACATTTGATATTGATGCAAACGGTATCCTGCATGTGTCAGCAAAAGACAAAGCAACTGGAAAATCACAACAGATCAGAATTGAAGCGTCATCAGGTTTGAGCGATGCTGAGATTAAAAAGATGAAAGCAGAAGCTGAAGCAAATGCTGAAAGCGATCGCAAAGCAAAAGAAGAAGCAGATAAAATAAATCAGGCTGATGCCTTGATTTTCCAAACCGACAAGCAATTGAAAGAGTTTGGCGACAAATTACCTGCTGACAAAAAAGCTCCGATTGAAACTGCTCTTGCAGAATTGAAAACAGCACACGAAACACGCAACCTTTCCGGAATTGACAGCGCAATGGCAACATTGAACACTGCATGGACTGCCGCTTCGGAAGAAATGTATAAAGCAACTCAGGGACAACCGCAAGGTGGTTCAGATGCAGGAGCTGACAACACTCAATCTTCAGGCGCAGGAAGCCAGGAAGCAACGGATGTTGATTTTGAGGAAGTAAAAGACGAGAAAAAATAATTAGCTGATGATTTGATTAGCTGATTAGCTAATGAAAAGCCCTACAGAAATGTGGGGCTTTTTGTTTTCGATAAACAACAGCATACAATCGGCAGCAGAACGTATTAATTCACCGAAAAATTTTTCTTTTAAATACAGAAACAGATTTTTACATTTGGCTTCCCCTAAACTTTACGCCTAAGGATAAATGAATTTTACACAACGGAAATTAATTCTTGTTTCGTTTTCGCTGTGTTTGTTCGCGCTGCTGAATTTTAATTCAATTGCACAGGAAGGCAAATCGCGTGAGCAGGAGTTAGAATATTTTCAAAAGTATGCTTGCCGCACTATTAAGGAAATCAACATCCGCGTTATCAATCCCGCAGGCACAAGCCTGAACCCTGCAACATTAGATACCCTACCCCACCGCGAACTGATTGTAAATAAAATACACAGCCGCAGCGGTTGGCGCAACGTAAAAAAACTCCTGCTTTTTCGTGAAAAAGATTGGCTGGAGCCTTCTGTGTTGGTCGACTGTCAGCGTAACCTGCGCCAAAACGGAAACTACAACGATGCACTGATTGTAGTAGATGATATTCCCGGAACCGATGATGTAAAAGTTACCGTAGTTGTTCAGGACAATCAATCGCTTGCCATTGCAACAGGCTTATATGAAGGCAGGCTATTTCTTGGCTTTAACCTGAATAATTTCCTCAACCTCGGGCATCGTTTTAGTTCTAACGTTTCTTTTAACTACGACCTAAAAAATCCGGTTACTTTCCGTGGAGGTTACTCCATACCTAATCTTTTCCGCACACGATTTAACCTTTCTGGTGATTATGAAGTTGACAAATTCCGCCAACGATACGGTTTTGAATTTGAGCGCAACTTTGTTTTACTGGAAGATAAATGGGCTGCCAGAGTTGAATCATTCTGGAATACCGACTACACATTTTTTAATAATGATTTGCATCGCGAAAAACTCAAATTTAATTATCAGGATATTTGGTTGGCCCGTTCATTCAAGGTTGGCTTTATTGAAAAAATGTCAAAATATTCGCGACTGATTACTTCCATCCGCGGTTATCGAAAAGTTTATGCTAATGCACCAACTTCGGATACATACAGCCCTTTTAAAAATAACGGCTATGTGCTGGCAAGCATAGGAATTGCCAATCTGGATTACTACCAAACCCGTTTTATCTATTACTTTGGAAACAGTGAATATTTGCCTAAAGGAGTAAACTTCTCCATTATCGGAGGGATGAACTATCAGCAAATTTACCGTACCCATTGCTATCTGGGTTTGAACATTAATTACGGAAAATTATTCCGTAAAGGCGGATACATTTTCGCGCAACTAAACAGCGGAAATTATATTTCTAATTATGGATACAGTAAAGGAGTTATTGATGCAACCATACGCTATATAACACCGCAATTGAAGTTAGCAGAAGGCTGGGGTATTCGAGAGTTCATTAAAGTGGATGGAACATTTGGAATAAGAAGGCCACAAGCTGAGAATTACAGTTTTAAAGGGTTACAGGGTGCAAAGTATGACCAACCCGGTCCGCTGGTTGGCGCAAAAGGGTTAAGCATGCGATTGGAAACTGTTGTTTATGATCCGCTGACAGTGCTTGGATTTAAATCAAATGCATTTTTCTTTGCCAACTTTGGTGTTGTAGGGCAGCACGACAATATTTCTTCACTCTTCAAAAGCCGTGTATTTCAAGGCTATGGTGTAGGGCTGCGCCTGATGCATAGCAAACTTGCGCTGAACTTTGTGGAGTTATCTTTTGCGTGGTACCCGACTGCACATTTAGCCGGTACAAGTCCGATTGGATGGAGTGTGGGAAGTGAAAATCTGAATGCAATTGAGGCCGACAATCTGTTCTCGCCTGATGTGATCAGCGCAGAATAATTATTCCGTTTCTATCGGAAAAGTGAGCACCATATTTTTAGCAACCGCTTTACCATTAATTACACCGGGAGCAAATTTAAGTTGATTCAGAATATTGATAATACTCTGATCAATTCCGTAACCTGCTTCTTTGATGACAGAAAAACCGTTTAATGTACTGTCAGGGTTTACATCAAAATTAATCATGGATTCTGTAGTTATTTTTTCGCGTGGAAATTCAAGTTTATTGAATACCGTCTCATACAGGGCAGTTTCTCCAGCAGGGAAATAAGGCTCGTAGTCAGCTTTTACCTTTATGTTTTTGTTATAATCGTAATTCGGTGCATCCTGAGCAAGTGCTGATACCGATAAGAAAAGAATAAATGGCAGAATGTATCTCATGAGTTGACGATTTTAAGTTTAGCAAATTTAAGCAAAAGCTGCTTCTGCCCTACCCCTTCAAAAAACACAGTAGCTTTTTTATTGGGCAACATTCCTTCTACATTCAACACTTTTCCTATCCCGAATTTTTCATGTTCCACCTGCATCCCCGATTGCAGTTTCATGATTGCTTCAGCATCATCGGCAGTAAAAGAGGCTGAAGATGCTTTGTTGACATTCACCAAATTCTTTGGAACAACGGGTGGTGTATAAGCAGGTTTAGGTGCAGCAGGTTTAGCTTTATACTGACTGTAGCCGTTGCTATTCCCGCTGCTGGCCGGTCTGCGAAAATTCTCCCAGTCCATATCATTATACTGATGATCGTTAGCTGGCTTTGGCGCTTTGCGGTCAAACCCTTCAAACTCCAAATACTGCGAATCAATTTCTTCTAAAAAACGTGAAGGCTCGCAGCTTGTAAGGTTTCCCCAGCGATAGCGCGAAGTAGAATACGTTAAGAATGCTTGTTTCTCGGCACGTGTCAATGCTACATAAAATAACCTGCGTTCTTCTTCCAAATCACTGCGCGAGTTAAGCGAAAGCTGCGAAGGAAAAAGGTTTTCTTCCAAACCAACAACATACACAAACGGAAATTCCAATCCTTTTGCACTGTGAATGGTCATGAGCGAAACAGTATCTAAATTCTCTTTGTCTTTTTCATCGGCATCAGTGAGTAGCGCAATGTCTTGCGTAAATTCATCCAACGTTCTTAACCGAGTAATTGCTTCACCGTTTTCGTCAGGTGCTTCTGATTCCGAAAACTCACGAATACCATTCATCAACTCCTGAATGTTTTCGGTGCGGTTTACGCCTTCAGGCGTTTTATCCTCACTCAGGTCGCGCAGAATGCCGGAAGTCATTGCAATGCGTTCCGCTAATTCATAAGCACTTTTGGTTTTCAGTTCTAAATTAAAACTGCGGATCATGGTAACGAACGTATCAATCTTAGCTGCTGTTCCGCCACCTACAACATTGCTAACCAACAACGGATTTTCCAATATTTCCCATATACGTCTGCCTTGTTCATTGGCTGCAAGAATAATTTTCTCTACCGTTGTTTGTCCTATGCCGCGCATCGGATAATTAATAATACGCTTCAACGCTTCTTCATCATTCGGGTTTATTGCCAAACGAAAATAAGCCAACAAATCTTTTATCTCTTTGCGTTTGTAAAACGAAAGTCCGCCATAAATACGATACGGAATATTGAGTTTACGCAAGGCTTCTTCCATCGCACGGCTTTGCGCATTGGTGCGGTAAAGAATAGCAAACTCTTTATCGCGTTTTTGCTCACGCATCTTGGTTTCAAAAATGGAATTGGCTACAAGCATACCTTCTTCATTATCGGTAAGCGCACGCATCACTTTTATTTTTGCGCCTTCATCATTGGAGGTCCAAACCGTTTTATCCAACTGCTCTTTGTTGTTAGAGATAATGCTGTTAGCAGCATTCACAATCATTTTGGTACTGCGGTAATTTTGCTCTAATTTGAACGTGTGTAAATCGGGATAATCTTTTTCAAAGTTTAAAATGTTCTGAATATTTGCACCGCGAAAAGCATAAATACTTTGCGCATCATCGCCCACCACACAAATATTCTCAAACAACGAAGCCAGCTTACGTACAATCACGTACTGTGAAAAGTTGGTATCCTGATACTCGTCCACCAGAATGTATTTGAACTTATTCTGATACTTATAAAGCACATCCGGAAAATCGCGCAGCAATACATTGGTATTAAAAAGCAAATCATCAAAATCCATTGCGCCAGAGTTGAAACAACGGGTGTTGTATTTCAGGTAAATTTCGCCAAGCAAAGGTTTTCCACTGCTGCGATCATGCGAAATTGCTTCCGTATCATTCATGTAAGCCTGTGGCGAAATCAAACTGCTTTTGGCAGCTGAAATTCTGCTTAGCACCATACCGGGCTTATAAACTTTCTCATCCAGATTATTTTCTTTCAGAATGCTTCTGATAAGGCTTTTAGAATCGTCTGTATCGTAAATAGTGAAGTTGTTTGGGTAGCCCAATTTCTCAGCTTCAAAGCGCAGAATTTTTGCAAACACACTGTGGAAAGTTCCCATCCACAAATTGCGAGCTTCGCTGCTGCCTATAATGGTTTCAATACGATTGCGCATAGAGCGCGCAGCCTTGTTGGTAAACGTAAGCGAAAGAATATTGAAAGCATCAACTCCTTTGTTGAGCAGATGTGCAATGCGATAAGTAAGCACTCGCGTTTTACCTGAACCTGCACCCGCAATAATCATCACCGGGCCTTCGGTGCATTCAACTGCTTCGCGCTGGTTCTCGTTAAGTTCCTGTAAATAGTTGGGATTGTTCACGGGTTCAAAAGTAGGCTGAAATACAGACAATCCAAAGGATATGTTCTTTAAATTTTATCAGTATTCAGCTTATTATTTTAGCTATCACCTCAATTACTTTAGCTTAAAGCTGTATTAGTTTAGCTTATACCTCAATTACTTTAGCTTATTGCTGCATTAGTTTAGCTTATTGCTGCATTAGTTTAGCTTATGGTTGTATTAGTTTAGCTTATACCTCAATTACTTTAGCTTATTATTTGTATTATTATTTAGCTTATGGTTGTATTATAAACAACTCAAGTCCATTAAATAATAGTTGGCAGCTATTTAAGAAAAGAGCAGATTCAACGCTTCAGGATATTGAAAATGACCGTCAGCAGCAGGATGAAAATCAATTACTCTTTCTACAGCATCCGTGTTTAAGGGCGCATAAATGTGAGGATACATTTTTTCACCGCCCACTAAATTTTCATATACAATTTCACCTTTTACTTTTTTAATATTGATACAAAGCAAAACAAGGTCTGCCTCATCTTTGAAAAACTTATTGGCAGTATCTACTACCTGTTCAGTAGTTGAGCAGTGGATAAAATCTTCCACATCAAATATCTCGGGTTTATAAAAACCTTGCTTTAATGCTGCTTCCCACTCATGACGGGTAGTAATGTGAAGAATTATTTTATCCATGATTTATCTTTCTTTGAGCGTAAAAATAGAGAATAAAAAAGCGCCACACATTTCTGCATGACGCTTTTCTTTCAACAATCAATTCTGATTAGCTTTCAGGTAATGCTTCACTCGGTCCGTAAACTATTTTCGGAACTTTATTTTTCACAGGTTCCAATGATTTCAGGTAACGGTAAATTGCTTTTAGCTCCAATTCATTAATTCTTGAAAATGCGCCCCAGGGCATTGCAGAACCTTTATAAACTCTGCCTGCTTTAAAGCGATTGATAAACGTTTGCTCATCCCAGTTATAGATATGTCCGGTTTCAGGGTCAGGAGTCAGGTTAGGACTTACATACGTATTTCCGTCTGATAAAGCAGGATCAGGAGGCAATGCAAATCCACCTGCAAAAGGAGTTCCTGTAAATTCGCCTGTTTTCATATCTCTGTTGGTATGGCAGCCTAAGCAGTTTGCCACAGAGTTTGCAAGGTATTTTCCATATTCTGCAGTTGAATCAATTACAACAGATTTAGGAGGTGTTCCTTTTGTTCCCGAGGGTTTGATAGCACCGAAAGTCAACAACGCTTTTCCGAGAAATTTCATTTCTGTTCTTTTCACTTCATGTTTTACCGCAGGTTGTGAGCGCAGATATGATACAATAGCAGTTAAGTCAGCATCACTCATTTCAGCAAAAGGCATAAAAGGAAAAATGCATCTTCCGTCACTTCCTACCATATATCGCATTACACGGGCAAGTTCCCCGTCATTAAGTTTACCTATACCTGTTTCCATATCAGGAGTTAAATTAGGGGCGTGCATTTCTCCGGGTGGAATATCTAATTCCCATCCACCACTGAGGGGTATCATTTCACCAGCCACCCATTTATGAGCAGTGGTATCATATTGACCTTCTACATCCATAATTTTATCCATCGGCACATGACAGGTTCCGCAGTGTGCCGGACCGTAAGCAAGGTATTTACCGCGGGCAATAACAGCCGAATCCATACTTGCTTTAATATCAGGATAAGGTGCTTCAAATTTTTTATTCCATGCTACTTGCACGTAAACTACCAGTCCTGCTATCAGCAAGACCAGCACTGCGAGAATTCGTAAAATGATTTTCATAGTTTTGGTTTTATGGGTTTGTGGCTTCAAATGTAAAAGAGATTTCTGTTTGTACAAATACCAGTAGAAAAAATTACTGAACAAAACCTTTATCGTCTCTAAATCAATTTCAGCGGATTGTTTTTTGTCAACTAAAAATTGTTTCTAAATTGCCGCAAAATCAATCCACTATTTTCATCAAAACCACAGCATGAAAAAAAAATTTTATCCTAGAAGCAAGAACAGCTGAAAGAAGTTTTGTGGAAAGAGTTACTGTAAGCAGTGGCAGTAGGCAGTAGGCAGTTTGTGTGTCATGCTGAGCACGGCAAATGTCCGGTGGACATTTGAGCAAGGTAGTGCGAAAGCGAAGCATTAATAAAACCCTTCGACTACGCTCAGGGTGACAATTACCACTCTACTCCTTTTCTCAAAAGGCTTAATGTGTTTTCTTCCGCACTCCCGGCTTCCGGACTAAAGTTATACTGCCACGAAGCCATTGCAGGCAAACTCATCAAAATGGATTCTATTCTGCCATTGGTATCCAAGCCAAACTTGGTTCCTTTATCATAAACCAGGTTAAACTCAACATAGCGTCCTCTGCGGATAAGTTGCCATTGTTTTTCTTTTTCAGAAAAAGGCTTGTCGCTGTTGCGTTTCATCAGCTCGGTATAAACAGGAGCAAAGGTTTCGCCCACTGCTTTTAAAAATTCAAAGCGATTTTTTTTTGAATGCTTCTCCGAAGTAGTAAGGCGGTCAAAGAATATTCCACCTACTCCGCGTGTTTCATTGCGGTGCGGAATAAAGAAATAATCATCGGCCCATTTTTTAAATTCAGGATAGTACGCTGCATCATGTTTATCGCAGGTATCTTTTAAGGCTTTGTGAAAGAATGTTGCATCGGCAGCATTAACATAATGCGGTGTCAAATCTATTCCGCCACCAAACCAATACGCACCGCTGCTTACTTCAAAATAGCGCACATTCATGTGTATAATGGGCACATGCGGATTATGCGGATGAATAACGATGGAAACACCTGTTGCAAAAAAATCAGATGGCGGAAGTTTTAATGCATTGGAAATATTCTCAGGCAGTTTTCCTGAAACGGCAGAGAAGTTCACGCCCCCTTTTTCAATCACATTTCCGTTTTGAAGAATACGGGTAACACCACCACCGCCTTCGCTCCTCTCCCACTCTTCTGTGCTGAATTTGCCTGCTCCGTCAGCCTGTTCCAATGCAAGACATATTCTGCTCTGCAAACCTTTTAACCAATTGGCAATTTCTTCTTTTGATAATTCTTCCATCTGTAATTATTAACGGCTCTAAATTATATCTTTGCCCAAAGCCGTAACCATGAAATTAGAGAAAAAAAAGAAAAGCCTATCCCCATTCATGAATTTGTTGGGCGACAGCTGAAGTATGCAGCCATTTCTTTTGCGCTGATTGCAATTTCATTGTTGATTGGCGTTGTAGGTTACCACACTATTGCAGGTTTACCCTGGATAGATTCATTGCTAAATGCATCCATGATATTAACCGGAATGGGACCTGTAAATCCAATGGAAACAGATGCTGCAAAACTGTTTGCTTCTTTTTATTCAATATACAGTGGAGTTGCTTTTCTCAGCATTAGTGTTGTATTTCTTGCACCACTGGCTCACCGCATTCTGCATTTATTTCACGCAGAAAAGTAGCTTTAGTTCACTTTCACCAAACGGTAGTCGGTGTAGTTGAGAATAAAGGTGTTTTGATTTTCCAACCCGCCATCTCCAAGTTTCTTAAAATCAAAACTGCTTTGTAAACCGTTAGCATGAATGGTTTCGGGATGTTTAAAAAAGTCATTGCCGAATTTCTGAATCATTTGCAGGTAATACAGCGTTACATCATAGCCCAGGTAGGCGTATTTATCGGGTTCGGCAAGGTATTTATCTCTGAACTTTAACAGAAAGTTTTTTACTTCCGGTTTGCTGTAGTCCACAAACAAATCAACCGGCAAATGAAGGTTTAAGTTCTGAAAATATTCTACTTCTATGTTTTCAAAATCCTGCCATTCGTCCAGTCCAAAAAGTGTTACCACCCGCTGTTTTGTATTTTTCTTTTCAAGAAGCAATACCAAACGGCTTACATAACTCTCGTCACGTGAAAACGCAACAACAATATTTTCAACTCCGGGCTGAATAAGTGAATCTACCAGTTTAACTCCCCTGCCTTTGGTATTCAGGAAATGGATGCTTGCTTTGTCGCAGCGGCTGTATATTCCTTCTTTTAATTTTTCAATCAGCAGGGAGTCTGTGTTGCCTGAGAACATAACAATGATGTTCTTTGTGCAATTCCAGCGACCGATGTAATTACCCATTTCCCTTATCTGAATTTCTTCAGAAGGCAGTACCTTATTCACATATGGATTATCCTGTGCGATATCGCTTTTCTTTAACACAGGGCTAACGCAAACAATTTTATTTTCTCGCGCGAAGTTGGCCACTGTTTCAAAACGTTTACCCTGAAAAGGACCGATAATCACATCTGCATTTTTAAGAACATTTGTAGTAAGAAGATTGGTCAATGTTGCATCATCGGGAACGTCATACGCATACACCGTTGCTTTTATTCCGCGCTTTGAAAGCGAGTCAACGGCAAGCATAGCACCTTCGTAAAACTCAAGTCCGTTCAGTGATTTAGCATAAACAGCTTCGTTGGAAGAGCCGCCTGAACTGTCTCTGTAGCTGTTTTTGTTTTCATCTAAATACAGCGGCAGTAAGAGCACCACATTTATTTTTCTAGGGTCAACAACATTCGTGTCTTTCAGGTTTTCAATCTTAGCCGAAGTGTAAATTGTTTCTTCCGGTTTTATTAATTGCTCAACAGGAATATTGAGGTTTTGACCAAGGCTCAGTGCTTCGGGCATTAGGGGATTTGCTTCTTTCAGTGCTTCAACCGAAACGTTGTATTGTTTGGAAATAGAATACAGTGTTTGTCCTTTTTCAACCGTATGAACTCTGTATTTTCCATTGATATTGATTGGCTTGTCTTTGGGTGACGAAACAGAAGTTGTAGTTGCAGCAACAGGAATACGCAATTCCATATCGGGCTTTATTCCGTCAATGGCTTCGGGGTTTTCAAAAACAATTTCGCTGATGAGAACATTGTAGGCTTTGCTGAGTGAATACAAGGTCTGACCTTTAATGATCTTATGGATGTAATATTCTTTACCTTCTATTTTTTCGATGCGGGTTGATTTTGTCACTTCAACTGTTTGAGAGAAAGCCGAAAGAGAAATGATGCTCGCAAAGGCGCAAAGGCGCAGAGTTTTAAAAATCAAATTTAAATATTGCTTCGCGTCTTTGCGACTTTGCGAGAAAAAAACCTTCATACTTCTGCTGCTTACAACAATCATTCCCATTCAATAGTAGCCGGTGGTTTTGAGCTGATATCGTACACCACACGGTTGATGCCTTTTACTTTATTAATAATCTCGTTGGAGATTTTCCCAAGGAACTCATACGGCAGGTGACACCAATCGGCAGTCATACCATCGTGTGAGGTTACGGCACGCAGACATACTGCATTTTCATAGGTACGCTCATCGCCCATTACGCCAACGCTTTGCACGGGCAGAAAGATTGCTCCTGCCTGCCACACATCGTTGTAAAGTCCGCTGGTTTTTAAACCGTTGATAAAGATGTAATCCACTTCCTGCAAGATGCGCACCTTCTCTTCGGTAATATCACCGAGGATACGAATGGCTAATCCCGGGCCGGGGAAAGGATGACGACCTAAAATATTTTCAGGGATTTCAAGAGCACGACCTACTTTGCGCACCTCATCTTTAAACAAGGTGTTCAATGGCTCCACTACTTTCAGTTTCATAAAATCGGGAAGACCTCCCACGTTGTGGTGCGACTTAATGGTAGCCGAAGGTCCTTTTACCGAAACTGATTCAATTACATCGGGATAAATGGTTCCCTGCGCCAACCATTTAACATCTTCAATCAGATGAGATTCCTGATCAAATATTTCAATGAACACACGACCAATGGTTTTGCGTTTTTTCTCGGGGTCACTTATGCCTTTAAGTTCGCCAAGGAATTCCATTTTAGCATCAACGCCTTTTACGTTCAGTCCCATTTCTTCGTAAGAAATAAGAACGCTTTCAAATTCGTTTTTTCGGAGCAAGCCGTTGTCAACAAAAATGCAATACAGGTTTTTGCCGATTGCTTTATGGAGCAACATAGCTGCCACACTTGAGTCAACACCGCCTGATAATCCTAACACTACTTTATCGTTTCCTATTTTTTTTTTCAGTTCGGCAACGGTGGTTTCAATAAAAGAAGCGGGTGTCCAACTTTGGTGACAACCGCAGATATCCACCACAAAGTTTTTAAGAATTTTTCCGCCATCGGTGCTGTGCGTTACCTCGGGATGAAATTGTATTCCCCAGGTTGATTCGCCTTCAATGGAATAAGCTGCTACTTTAATATCGTGGGTGCTGGCTATGAGTTTTCCTCCTGTGGGCAATTCTGAAACGGTATCGCCATGCGACATCCATACCTGTGAGCTAGCGTGAACTTCATTGAATAGTTTTTCGGTATGGTCAACAAAGGAAAGGTTGGCTCTGCCGTATTCGCGTATTTTGGAAGGCAATACTTTACCGCCTCCGCTGTGGGCAAGGTATTGTGCTCCGTAGCACAAACCCAGCAAAGGCAATTTGCCTTTTATAGTAGTTAAATCGGGCTTCAATGCTTCTTTGTCCAGCACCGAAAAAGGGCTTCCCGAGAGAATAACCCCTTTAATAAAAGGCGTTATTTCAGGAACTTTATTGTAGGGATGTATCTCACAGTAAACGTTCAGTTCCCTAACTCTGCGGGCTATTAGCTGTGTGTACTGCGAACCGAAATCTAAGATAAGGATGGTTTCTTGCATGGGCGCAAAGATAATAGTTGGAGGGTTGAGTTTTCGGAAAGTTTTTAACGGGTGTAAAGGATTAAAATTTCAAAAAAGGTTGTTTCGGCAATGCTCCACGAACCTTCGGCAATGCTCCATGAATCTCCTGCAACGCTAGCAGAACTTTCGGCAACGGCTGACGAACATTCTTTAACGGTTGCAAAACCTTTAACAAGGCTCCACGAACCTTCGGCAATGCTTCACAAACATTCGGCAACGGTTGATGAATCTTCGGCAACGCTTCACGAACATTTTTTATTGCTTGCTGAACCTTCGGCAATGCTCCACGAATGTTCGTGAGGCTTTGCCGAATCGTATTTTGAAGCCCAAAAAACCGAAATAGACCTCAAAAAGTGTTCGGGAGGCATGTTTTATCGTTTTTAAAACAGTTTAAATACATTTTATGCTCTGTCGCAATGCCTGCGACACGTGTCGTAACGGTTAAGATATGTGTCGGAATCATTTTGAGGCGTGTCGCAATTATTGAGACACGTGTCGGAATCATTTTGGGGCGTGTCGCAATGGTCAAGTCATGTGTCGCAATGATTTTTACACATGTCGCGAGCATTTTGAGGCGTGTCGCAACGGTTGAGACACATGCCGCAAGGGTTGAGACACATGTCGCGAGCAATGCTACAGACAACATTTACACTGGAAAAGGGTATTTATGCCGTGCATTAATATGAAAAACTATACTTTTACAAAGCTTGAGGGGTTATCACTCCAGTTCGCCTGATTTTGGCTGGATAAGGATAGTGTTTTGTCATAAAATAGATTTAAATAAAACCATGAACACCACCAAAAATCACGATGAGCGTTTTGCAGCAATGAACTTTGCCTTGGTATATCCGCTTTATGTTACCAAAGTGGAAAAGAAAGGCAGAACCAAAGAAGAACTGCATCAGGTAATTGAGTGGTTAACCGGTTTTGATGAAAAAAAGCTGCACCAACTCATTGCTGAAAAAGTAACGTTTGAAACCTTCTTTCAGCGTGCAACCTTAAACCCAAATGCACATCTTATTACAGGAATGATCTGCGGTTATCGGGTTGAAGAAATCAAAAATGCCCTAACGCAACAGGTAAGGTATCTGGATAAGCTGATAGATGAACTGGCTAAAGGTCGGAAGATGGAGAAGATTTTGAGGGGTGGGTAAGGCATCCGGCTCTATCCCTTTACATGTTCCTCAATATACTTCTTCAGCAGGGTGCGCAGTGTTTCTAAATAATGACACAGGTCGTTGTGCGAAATAGTATCGGATTTAGGTGATCCAAGGTCAACCGGAGTTTCGTCAAGCGTTTTATATAACTCGGGATATTCGGTTTCTATCAAGGTGGTGAGTTCTAAAATCTCACGCATTAAGAGTTGCAGCGTTTTCATGGGAAAAGAGATTTAGTAACCGTAGTAATAGTTGTTACGTGATTGGGCTACAGCAGCAGCACCCATAACCGCTGCATTAATACCAAAGCCAACGCCAAAGCTA